>JAICJQ010000058.1 GCA_025928335.1 Gemmatimonadaceae bacterium | reverse complement strand
CACCGGATGCGGCGGCCGGACGAAGACCAGCGACCCTGGGTGCATCAGCTCCGGTCGCGCACCGGGATAGCGCTTGGGATCGGGCTGACGCTCGGCGAAAGTCGAGTATTGCGTTTCGCGCACGAAACGCTCGAACCGCCCGTTCGTCACCGCGTATCGATCCATCCAGAAGCCGGACACCGTCACGCGGTGCGCCGGCGCCTCCTCCGGATAGTGACGATCAGAGCCCATCATGAAGCTTCCGCCTGGGACCCACACCATATGTTCGAACGGCGGCGCGCCTGGGGGTGCAACAGGCTCAAAAAGCGGCGCGGTTGTCGTGCCGGGAGCGGACATCTTGCCCTCCGCGAAGGTGGTTCAGCAGCCAGCGGGTTGGATCGCATCCGTCAGGCGATCGACGGACACGGGTTTCACGAGATGCAGGTCGAATCCACTCGCGCGAACGCGCTCGGAGACCGTTGCCGATCCCCATCCCGTCATGGCGACGAGCAGCGAGTCGCGCGTTTCATCCATGGCACGCATTCGCTCCGCGACGGCATAGCCGTCGAGGAGTGGGAGCGAGAGATCCAGAATGGCGATTTCCGGTCTGAACTCCGCCGCGCAACGCAACGCTTCCATCCCGTCGAAGGCGCAGCGGACATCGTAGCCGAGGAGCGAGAGCACGAGGCTGAGGCTCGTGACCGACGCCACATGATCGTCGACGATGAGGACGCGGCGACCGGCGCCCGAACCCGCGGCGATCATGTGGGCTCTCCGACCCATTGAGCTTCCGCTTCTTCGGACACTGTGCGCGTTGACGGCCGACGTTTTCCAATGAGACCGGCAAGGCGGAGGCGGGTCGACGGTGATTCGCGACCCCAGGGCCGTCCGCGCTCGAGACGCCAGCGCGGTCCCATGAGGTGGAAGAAGTGCTGGTGATACGGATCGTCGCGCAGGTGAACGACACCGCGGCCGCTCAGTACGGTCGATGGGAGCCGTTGCGCCCAAATGCGAAACTCCTGACGGTCGATCGGTACGTCCTTGATCAGGCACCAGGAGCGACAGCGCTCGGCGTCGGGCGCGCGGCTGACGCGCGGTCCGGTTCGCTGGCGACGCACCGGCATGTACTCCATGGACCACTCGGCGACGACCGCGCGGGAATCGGCATGCTTCGGCGCGCCGAGCAGTAGTGACGGCGCGACCTGCGCGTACTGGCACGAGACGACGGGGGTCATCGGGGCGACGCGCGACAGGATGCGCTGTGCCGCTTCGGCCGCGGCATCGTCGATCAAGTCGATCTTGTTGACGACGATCAGCGCGGCGAAGACGAGCTGCTCACGCAATCGATCCTGTCCATCGAGGTCGTTGACGTGCGCGGCCAGCGAGGTCGCGTCGACCACGGTGATCATCCCGTCCAGGTAGTAGCCCGGCATGTAGCCATAGCCGGTGAGCCGGCGCGGATTCGTCGACGCGCTGCTCTCGAACACGACGTGATCCGGCGGCTGACTCTGCTCGGAGAGCGCGGCGAGGATGGCAGACCCGTCGTCGTCGCTCATGACGCATACGGAACCGTTCTTCAGGAGTAGACGCGGTCCGTCGCGCTGAGCGACGAGCGACAGGTCGACGGCCGATGCGTCCGCGACGACGGCGGCAATCTGTTCCGTCGTCTGTGCGAGCAGATGGCGGACCAAAGACGACTTGCCGACACCGGGGGCGCCGGCAATGATAGTCAGTGGAATTCGAGAATGCTGATCAGACACGATTGGGCTGCTCATGACTGCCTCGAAGCACGTCCGGCTTTCGGCATGTTCAACCGTCCGCGCCAGGATTCCTATTGGCCCTAGAGCCAATGCGTAGATCGTGCGGAAATGCGCAGACTCGTTGCTCATGGAGAGCATGTCCGCGCCATCGTCGCATCTCGGCGCGACGAGAGCAGAGAATCCGCCGCTGCAAGTCCCATGGTCGGAACGCGAGCGCGCAACACGACTCGCGCTCGCGGGTGAACTCGTTGCCGCCGTGACCCACGACTTGCGGCAGCCGCTGACGGCCATCGAGATGAATCTTTCAGCGGCGCTCGTGTTTCTCAGCGGAGCCGAGCCGCGTATCGATCGCGCCATCGAAGCGCTCGAGGATATCTTCGCGCAGCAGCGCCGGATGTCCGAGGCGCTCCAGGCGCTCGAAGATCTCGTCGTCTGCCGCGAGCCGCGCCACGAGCGGTGTGATCTGACCGCACTGGCACGCGAAGCGATCGCACTCGTCCGCGCCGACCCGTCGATGCGGGAGACACAGATCGAGCTGACCGTCGGCGCGCAAACGACGTCGGTGTCGGGCGACGCCACGCTGATTCGGCAGGCGCTGCTGAACGTGTTGCTGCACGCGATCGACGCCAGTGGTGGTCGGCCGGGGGGGCCGATCCTCGGCGCGATCACGAACCTCGAGGATGCAGTGGAAGCTGTCGTGTCGTATCCAAAGTCCGCTGACGCGCCGGAGACGATAACCGGGCCGGGACTGACGCTGGCCCGGGCCGTCGCCGCGGCCCACGGCGCCACGATCAAGATCGACGACTCGTCGGAATCGATGGTGCGAGTCGAGACGACGTGGCCCACCTATGCAGGATGACGCGCCGCTCGTAGCCGTCATCGACGACGACACCGCGACCTGTCGCGCCATCTCGCGGCTGCTCGACGCCGTCGGATACCGCGTGCGGACGTACACGAACCCGCGGGATTACCTCGATGAGCTCGACGTCGCGCCGCCGATATGCGTCCTCGTCGACATCCTCATGCCCGAGGTGGACGGGCTCGCGCTCCTGCGCGAGATGCGCCACGCCGGCAGCGACGTCCCCGCCGTGTTCATGACCGGCACAGGGCACGTGCCGACGGTGGTCGAGGCGATGAAAGAGGGCGCGCTCGATCTGCTTTCCAAGCCGTTTACCGCGGATTCGCTCTGCGCGGCTATTGCGCGCGCCACCGACTCCTCGCGCCGCGTACACGGCGAGCGCCGCGATCTGGTCGATCTCTGGCGGCAGGTGGAGCGTCTCACGCCGCGCGAAGCCGAGGTGGCAGCGCTCGTCGCGTGCGGGCTGCTCAACAAGCATGTCGCTTCTCGCATCGGCACGAAGGAAAAAACGGTCAAGGTCCACCGCGGCCGAGTCATGCAGAAGCTCCAAGCGTCGTCGTTGGCTGAGCTCGTCCGCATGGTGGATCGGCTCCAATTGGAGCAATTGCCATTCGTCAAACTCGACGGCGTCGAAGCGCGGCGGCCCCGTGCGGCCGACATCATCAGCGACGTGATCACGCGCGAGCGTTCTCAAAAGCAAACCTAGGTGGGCCGTTCGGCCCCTGTGGACCATCAGGCAATCCCTTGGGCCGGCTGATTGGCGGTAGCATCCAGACACCACCCGGAGAGACACCCGCCATGCAGCAACAGGGGATGCACGCAACGTGGCCGCTGCCAGCCGACGAGCTCAGACCGGCATTGGAACTTGCTGGCGCGCTCGCCAAAGCCGACATGACGGTTTTGTTGCTCCACGATGAGATTGCCGGCGTCGTCGTACCCGCCGCAGCGCAGGGCCTCACGGATGCACAGGCGGCGCTGCTCGGCCACCACCGGCCCGGCGAAGACGCGTTCGGATTGGCGTTGACGCAAAGGCGCCGCATCATCGTCCGCGACGTGCCGCGCCGTGAGAAGCACCTCGCCGAGATGGCACGCTCGGTCGGTTTCCGGACGCTCGAGATCGTCCCGCTCATCGGCCTCAACGACGAGATCGTCGGTGAGATCGTGATGATGTACCGCCACGCGCGATGCTCGAGCCGCAAGATGTTCAAGTTGATCGAGGACTGTGCTCGGCTCGTCGTCATGACGGTCCAACAGGCGCGCCGGGCTGTCGAGGCCGAGCGCGCGCGCGAAGCGGCCGAACAGGTGGGCCGCGCGAAGATTCAGTTCCTCGCGCGCATGAGCCACGAGTTGCGCACGCCGCTGCAGTCGATCGCCGGGTACATCGACTTGCTTCGCGTCGGCGGGCGTGACTCGCTTACGCCGGAGCAGGCGCGGATGCTCGCTCGTGTGCACGACAGCGAGGAGATCCTCGTGCACGTGATCGACGATCTGATCACGTTCTCGCGCCTGGAGGCCGGCCATGTGATGTATCACATCGCGCCCGTGGCCGCCGACGAAGTGATCCGGATTGCTCATTCCGTCGTTGCGCCACTCGCGCTCGGACACGGCATCCGGCTCGAGGCGGATGCGTGCAATGGAATCTTCGTCGCTGCCGATGGCGACAAGTTGAAGCAGATCCTCGTCAACCTCGCGGCCAACGCCGTCAAGTTCACGAAGGGCGGTGTGGTGCGGATCACCTGCGTCGCACAACCCGATTCGGTCTGCTTCGACGTGGCGGACAACGGACCGGGGATCGCGTCCGACAAGCTGCGACAAATCTTCGAACCGTACGTGCAGCTGAATGGCCCGTTACTCGATCGTTACGGCGGGACGGGACTGGGTCTGGCGATCAGCCGGGAGTTCGCGGCAGGCATGTGCGGCGAGCTGACCGTGCGGAGTGAAGTGGGGAAGGGTTCTGTGTTTTCCCTCACGCTTCCTCGGGCCGACATTCGCGAGGCAACGCAAGTGCGGACACTTTCTCATGACGACCCCGCGGTCGCCTGAACGCGGCGCGACACAGGCGCGCCGCCGCCTCCCGTGCACCATCCTCGTGGCCGACGACCACGACGATCTGCGCGAGGCCGTTCGGCTCGTGCTGGAGTACTTCGGGTTCGCCGTGCACACCGCCGCGACCGGACTGGACGCGCTCGCGATCGCGCAGGCGACGCGTCCCCGAATCCTGCTGCTCGACATGGTGTTGCCCGCGATCGACGGCGAGCATCTCGCGCGGATGCTTCGTGCCGATCCGACGACGCGCGACGTCGCGTTGATCGCGACCTCCGCATCGCACTCGCTGCGCGCCGCGGCGATGGACGCGGGCTGCGACACCTTCGTCGACAAGCCAATTCCGCCCATGCGGCTCGTCTCGACTGTGAGGTATTACGCACGACATCCGCGCTCCAGATACGACTTTGATCCTATAGAGCCAACCGACCCCTTCGCGCCACCATTGGCGACGCAAACTCCCCAGCATGCCTCACACAAAGCCAGCCCTCGACTTCGCCCCCATGCAAGCGCTGACGCCGCGGTTGACCGGAACACTTCCATCGGCATCGAGAGCGATGCGGCTCAATCGGACGGCGTGGTCGTCCTCGCCGACGGTCCTGATCGTCGATGATCACGAGGACAGCCGCACCGTCGGGCGCCTCGTGCTCGAGAGCCGGGGCTTTCATGTGATCGAAGCGGCGACCGGAACGGAAGGGTTGCACAAGGCGCTGACCGAGCGTCCGAGCGTGGTCCTGCTCGACATCGTGCTTCCTGGGCTCGACGGCTGGGAGATCGCGCGTCGCATCCGCGCCGACGCCGCGACCTGCAATACGGTGATCATCGCCGTCACTGCGCTCGCAGGCATCGAGGACCGGCATCGCTCGTACATGGCGGGCTGTGACAGCGTCCTCACGAAACCGGTGCCGCCGTCGACGATGCTCGCGGTGATCAATCAGTACGTGAGCGCGCACCTCGTGCCGGACAGCGTCGTAGCGCGTGTCTTCGCGGACGTCGCGCCAGCGCCTTAATCGTCGAGCGCGTCCCGCGCGACGGCGAACTCCCCGCTCGCCGCCGCCGGATCCTTTATCCCGGCCAGAAAGTCGTACATCCGGACCAGCTCCGGAACCGACTCCGCGCGCATCTTGGTCATGACGCGGGCGCGGTGGACCTTGATCGTTTTCTCGGTCGTGCCGAGCATTGCCGCGATCTGCTTGTTCAACCGGCCGGTGACGACGAGCCGGAACACCTCCTCCTCGCGGCGGGTCAACATCGTCACGCGCCGGCGGAGCTCGCCGAGAATGGCGTTGCGCGCCCGATCGCGTCGCGCCAGATCGGCCGCGTGATTGAGCGACGCCAGCAGCGTCGACTCGTCGCACGGCTTCTCGAGGAAATCGACCGCCCCGTCGCGAAGAGCGCGAACAGACGTCGGAACGTCGCCATGTCCCGACAGGAAAACCGTCGGGATGCGAACACCCCGATCGACGAGCGCTTGTTGAAGCGTGAGACCATCGACTTCCGGCATGCGAAGATCGAGCAACAGCATCTCCGGCTCGTACGCGCCGAGCGACGACAAGAGATCCTTGGCGGAATGGAACGCCGTGACCGCATAACCATGAATCGTCAACAAACGCGAAAGTGCGCGCAGGACCGCCGCGTCGTCATCGACGAGTGCAATCCGCCAGGGTCCTCCCGCATCGTGGAAATCGAGTGACATGCGATGCTTCCTCTACGACGGACAAATGCGACGCCCCGGAATGCGGCGCTGCCTTCCGCGGGGGCGTTGAATCAACGATCCTCGAATGCGTTTTCGTGGTGATTTGGACCATTAGACTAAGGTCCAATCTTTGGATCTTTGTGGAGGGCAGCCTTCAATTAGCCTGCGCAAAACGACTCGGCAAGGCGCATCGAGCGTCCACCGACGGATTCCTTACATTTCGTCAAACGCGGAAGCACGATGTGACGTTGGATCGCGCGCGGACCGCCACGCGGATAGGCGATGCCGATATTCCCCACCACGTCTATCGCAGGGCTCGCCATCAGCGCCTTGCGGCGGCCCCTGGCGCGTCGCCAGTCTTGCTGCCACGCGCCTTCCCGCCGCCGCCCGCCCACCCGTTCCCACCACACCATGCGCTCCACGCTGACGCTTCTCGCCCTGTGCACTGGCGCGCTCGCCGCGTGCGCCCACACCAGCCCGAATCTCGAAGTGGAGTTCATTTCGACCCCGAGCCCGAGTCCGGTGTTTTCGCCGGCCGTTCGCGTTGGAAACCTTCTCTTTCTCTCAGGACAGATCGGCAGCGACGCCTCGAACAAGCTCGTGCCCGGCGGTCTTCAGGCTGAAGCGCGCCAGGCACTCAACAACATCAAGCGCGTGCTCGAACAAAACGGCTCCTCGCTCGATCGGGTCGTGAAGTGCACGGTCTTTCTCGCCGACATGCGCGAGTGGCAGGACTTCAACGACATCTACGTCACGTACTTCCGGGTACGAAAGCCCGCGCGAAGCGCGATGGGTGCGACTGGCCTTGCACTCGGCGCGCGCGTCGAGATCGAGTGTATTGGCGTGACGGGCTAGTAGGCCAGCCCGTCAGCTCGAGTAATACGCCGCGTTCTCGTCGATGTAGCCTTTCGTCAGATCGCAACCGAAGGCCGTCGCACTTGCGCTCCCGACGCCGAGCGAAACCTCGAGGTCGACAATGTCGCGCCGCAGTGTGTCGCGCACGATCGCGTCGTCGAATGCGACGCGCGCGCCGCCCGCAACGACGGGGTAGCCGTTGATCGATGCATCGGTGGATTCGGGGGCGATCGTGCAATCGAAGCATTTGCCGACAGCCATCAACAGGCGCCCGACGTTCGGGTCCGCGCCGTGAACCATTGTCTTCACGAGCGGCGAGTTGACGAGTGACTTCGCGATGCGCCGCGCCTCGTCGTCGCTCGCCGCGCCACGAACGCGTGCCCGAATCAGATGTTCGGCGCCCTCGCCGTCCCGGGCGAGAATCTCGGTCATGCGAACGCAGCCGGCGACGAGCGTATCGAAGAACGCTCGGTCGTCTACTCGCCCGGCATGACCGTTGGCGAGGATGGCGCACGTGTCGGAAGTGCTGGTATCGCTGTCGACGGAGAGCATGTTGAACGACGCGTGGACCGCCTCGCGCAGCATGCGGTCGAGCGCAGTGCGGTCGATCTCCGCGTCGGTGAAGACGTAGGCGAGCATCGTCGCCATGTTCGGCTCGATCATTCCCGAGCCCTTGGCAACCCAGGTGATCGTCGCGTCGCCGACGCGCGCTGAGAGTGCCTTTGGGTGTGTATCCGTCGTCATGATCCCCGCGGCACCGACCAGAGGATCCGCCTGAAGGTCGGAGGACATTCCCAACAATCCGGACTCGATCTTCTCGATCGGCAGCCGGCGACCGATCACGCCCGTCGAGCTTACCAGGACGTGATCGGCGGAGGTGCCAAGCTCCATCGCCGCGGCGGCGGCCATGCGACGCGCATTGTCCAAACCCTCAGCGCCCGTCGCTACGTTGCTGACTTTGCTGTTCGCAACGATGGCACGGAGCACCCCACCTTTCATCGTCTCCCGCCCGAGTATCACCGGCGCCCCGGGGAAGCGGTTCCGAGTGAAGACGGCAGCCGCGATTGCGTCGGCGTCGCTCGCGAACAGGGCGAGATCCTTGCCGTCTGCCTTGAGACCGCAGTTCCGGCTGGCGCAGCGAAAGCCACGTGGAAAAGCAGGCGCTTCGTCGAAGTGCATGACCGTCCGCAGAGATGTTGGGGTCGTACCGCGAAGGTCGTAAGATAGGGTATCGTACGCGTCGCACCACCAACCGCCGGTCGGAGATTGCGAACCCCATGCTTACGAAGTCGTTTCTCGACGAATACGCCCGCTACCGCGCGATGGGCGAGAAGGCCATGACCCAGGTTTCCGATGAAGCGCTCAATCACGTGATCGCAGCCGATGGCAATTCCATCGCGACGCTCGTCCGGCACATCAGTGGCAACCTGATTTCGCGCTTCACCGACTTTACGTCGAGCGACGGTGAGAAGCCGTGGCGGGACCGCGACGGCGAGTTCGAGGCGGGCCCGTTCTCGCGCGGCGAGATCGACGACGCATGGCAGCACGGTTGGGAGGTGCTCGAACGAGAGGTGGGCCGGCTCGGCGATGAGGATCTCGCGCACACGGTGACGATTCGTGGTCAGTCGATGACCGTGCACGAAGCCCTCGTGCGAAATGTCACGCACGTCGCGATGCACATCGGGCAAATCATTCTTCTCGCCCGCGCGTCGACGGGGGCCGATTGGAAGACACTGAGCATTCCGCGCGGTCAGTCTCGGCAGTTCAACGAACAGATGGCGCGCGAGCATCCGACGCGATGACCGTTCTCGTCGAAGGATGCGTGGAAAGTCTGGCCGACGCGCAGGCGGCGGCGCGCGGCGGCGCCGATCGTCTCGAGCTCTGCGCCGACCTCGCAGTCGGCGGCACGACGCCGGCCGTCGAAGTCGTTCGGGCGGTGAAAGGGCGGGTGTTCGTCCCTGTATTCGTGATGGCACGTCCTCGCGGCGGCTCGTATGTCTACGACGCGGCCGAGGTCGATGCGATCCACCGCGACATTGAATCAGCCATCGCCGCGGGCGCGGACGGCGTGGTCGTCGGCGCTCTCACGCCGACGAATCAGATCGACGTCGTAAACCTGCGCGGATTTGTCGCCCGCGCCGGTAACGTGCCGGTCACGTTTCATCGTGCGTTCGATCAGGTTGCTGATCCGGCTCGTGCGCTGGAGACGCTCATTGACACCGGGGTTCAGCGCGTGCTCACGGCGGGAGGGCGGGGCACGGCGCTCGAGGGCGCCGACGTTCTCAAATCGCTCGTCGATCAGGCCGGTGACCGGATCGCCATCATCGCCGGCGGCAAGGTGCGCGGCCGCAACGCACGTGAGATCGTTGCTCGGACCGGCGTTCGCGAGCTGCACGCGCGTTGCGAGAACAACGCCGCGCAAATCGCCCAGATCGTCGATGCGGCGCGGAGTGAGGCTTAGGGCCTCGGCCACCGGTTGTTCGCGCGATCGATGTCCGGCATCGCATTGCGCGGATCG
The DNA here is from genome assembly GCA_025928335.1 of Gemmatimonadaceae bacterium. Taxonomy (GTDB): domain Bacteria; phylum Gemmatimonadota; class Gemmatimonadetes; order Gemmatimonadales; family Gemmatimonadaceae; genus JAQBQB01. Next base: position 13,485 of record JAICJQ010000058.1, on the reverse strand, counting down.
ATCTCGACGGCTTGAACCTGAGCAGTGCCCGGTACGCGGTATACAAAATGGTCGCCGAGATTCCACATCTCGACCGGCAGGCGCACCTCGCGCGACGGGGCGTTGACGAACGTCAATCGCAGCGTCGTCGGCATGACCATCGTTCCGCGGCTGCTCATGTAGATGCTCGTTCCACCGTCGGATCCGCGAGCGACCGAGTCGACCGCTTGATCGAGCCGCGCGGTGGTGAAGATCCAATCACGCCAGAACCAGTCGAGCTCCATGCCGGACTGGTCGCGCATCACGCGGAAGAAGTCTGCCGGCGTCGGATGCTTGTACGCCCACGCTCTGATGTATTCTCGGAACGCCGCGTCGAATCGGTCCTTGCCAAGCACCTCGAAGCGGAGCAGCTGCATCATCAACGCCGGCTTCTGATAGCCGCCCCAGAACAGGTCGCGCACCTCCACAGGCTTCTCGATCAGCGGCTGTTCGTTGCCGGGTTTCGCGTGATCGGCGTAGAGGTGCAATGGGTGCACCTCGATCGTATCGCCGTAAGGCGCGCCCGCGAAGTATCGCGCCGCATTCGCGAGATCGATGAAGGTATTGAAGCCTTCATCCATCCATGGATACAACCGCTCGTTCGAGCCGACGATCATCGGGAACCACTGATGTCCGAACTCGTGAGCAATGACCCACTGCTGGTCTTCGCGCGTCGGACTATTCGGCGTGAACGTCAACATCGGATACTCCATCCCCTCGACCGGCCCTTCGACGGTCGTCGCGTGCGACCATGGGTATGGGAACCACTGTTCCGAGAAATACTTGATCGCCTCGCGGCCCATGCGGTTGACCTCGCGCCACCTGTCCGCCGTCGGCCGATACAAGCTCTCGATCAGAATTCCCTTATAACCGCTCGCATCCCAGCGGAGATCCCGTGCCGTGGCGAACGCAAAGTCACGCACGTTGTGAGCGGTGTAGTGCCACGCCCGCGTCGCGGGCCGAGCTCCCGTCGCCGTGCCTGGGCGCGTCGATTCAACCTTGCCTGCCTCGTCGGCCCTGATGATTGCGATCGTCGTGTCCGACTGGCGCGCCAGCGCGAGCCGCTGGCGCTGTGCCGCCGTGAGGACCTGCGTTGGGTTTTGCAGTTCCCCCGTGGCGGCGACGATGTTCGCGTCCGGCACCGTGATCGTCACGTCGAAGTCGCCGTATTCGAGATAGAATTCGCCCGCGCCGATGTACGGCTCGTGATTCCATCCTTTCACATCGTCGTAGACGGCGACGCGCGGGTACCATTGCGCGATTTCATACAACGATCCGTCGTGACCCATGCGGCCGCCGGCCTGCGGAGGCACGATGAAGTGCCATTGGGCCCGGAGATCCACGAACCCGCCCGGAGCGATCGCGCGTTCCAGATCGACCCGAAGTGTCGTGCCGTACCGCGTTCGCTTCACCTCTTTGCCGCCGATGGTCAGCGACTCGAGGCGAGGTGCCCCTTGGAAGCTGCCGCACGAGAAATCGAAGCTCGAGCCGAGGAAGACGAGCGGCGGTTGGTTGAGCTGATTGGTGATGCTGTTCGGCTCACACAGGTTCTGCTCAACGAACAGCCAGAGATAGGTCAGCGAATCCGGCGAGTGGTTGACGTAGTGAATGGTCTCGTCGCCGCGCAGCTCGTTCTCCTGCGGAGCGAGCGATACCGCGATGCGATAATCGGCACGCTGCTGCCAATATTTCGGGCCTGGCCTGCCGGAGCCCGTTCGATACTCGTTCGGCGTCCGGAGGTCGAGCGCTCGGAAATGCGATGTATCATCGACGATGGCCGTTCGTTGACCACGCGCCGAGCCGGCCATCGAGATTCCGGCAACGATCGACAGTGCAATGAGGCGCCCCCTGCGACGCATGGCTCGCTCGGCGTTGAGACGTTGAACGCGTTTGGCGTTTCCATCAGCCACCTAGTGCGCATACGTTAGAGGATTCCGCCGCGCGCCGCGAGCGCCTCCTCGCCCTCAGTCCGGTCGATGCCGTCGCCCCCCTCCCAGCAGCGTCTCCGACATCTGCGCATCTATGCGACGACGGCGCGGGTGCTGTCGAGCTACGCGGTCATCCGCGCCCGCCGGCCCTTTCTGCCGGCGGATCGGTACAATGCGCTGCTCGTCGAACGGCATCGCGTGAACGCGGGCCGCATCCGCGACGCCATCGTTCGCGCCGGGGTGCTGTTCATCAAGGTCGGACAGCTGATCAGCATCCTCTCCAACTTTCTTCCGCCGGAATTTCGGCGCGAGCTGGAGGGGCTTCAGGATCGACTGCCGCCGCGTCCGTATGATCAGATCGTCGCCCGAATCCGTGCCGAATTGGGCCGGGCGCCCGACGAGGTGTTCGGCGAACTCGATCCGACGCCCGTCGCGACGGCGTCGCTCGCGCAAGTCCACGTCGCTCGCTTACCGAACGGCCAAAAAGTCGCCGTGAAGGTCCAGCACGAAAACATCGAGGAGACGGCGCGCGCCGACCTCGTCGCCGTCCGTCGCATCATCGCATTGGTCCAGCGAGTCACCGGACTTCGCGGGCTCGAGTCGTACCATCCCGAAATCAGCCAGATGATCGCCGAGGAGCTCGACTTCTCGCGCGAAGCGGCAAATCTCGAGACAATCGCCCATCAGTTCGAGGCCGACGGAATGGTACGGTGTCCGAAGGTCATCCCGGACCTGTGCACGAGACGTCTGCTCGTCACGACATACATGGAAGGCACGAAGGTCACGGACTTCGCCGGGCTGGCGGCGCGAGGCTTCGAGCGTCGCACCGTCGCGGAGCGCGTCGTCACGGCCTATTGCCGTATGATCTTCGTCAATGGCGTCTACCATGCAGACCCACACCCCGGCAACATCTTCGTTGCCGACGACGGCGCGATCGTCTTCGTCGATTTCGGTGCGGTCGGCGTGCTCGCGGCCCATATGCGCGAAGGGATCCCCGAGTTTTTCGAGGGCGTCATCCGGCGTGATGCGCGCCAGATCACCGACGCCATTCGCACGATGGGCTTTGTGGCCCGCGACGCCAAGAGCGCCAACGTTGCCCAACGCGTCATCGACTACTTCCAGCGGCGGTTCTTCGAGGAGATGGCGAGCGAATCGTGGGGGCTCGGCTCCCTCCAGGTCGACATGCGCAGTCGGCTCGAGACGCTCGCCGACCTCCGCCGGCTCGATGTATCCTTCCGGCAGCTGACGACGACGTTTCAGGTTCCGAAGGACTGGGTCCTCCTCGAGCGAACGCTGCTCCTGCTCATCGGATTGTGCACCGAGCTCGATCCGGCATGGAACCCACTTGCCGTCATTCAACCATACTTGGAGCGCGTCGTCTTTCCCGGCGACCGCGACTGGGGGCGTCTCTTGGCGACCGCACTGAAAGACATGGCCCGCGCCGCGGCCACGTTGCCTGACCAGCTCACGCGCGTTCTCGACCGCACCAACAATGGCGAGCTGGAGGTCCATGTCCCCGAGATCGCGAGCGCGGCGCGACTCCTCTACGCCGGCGCACATCAGCTGATCTTTTCGATTCTCGCCACGGCGGCGGGAGTTCTCACGTACCAAGCCTATGATCAGCGCCGTCTTGCGGCGGCCGTGATCCTCGGGGTTCTCACCATTGCGGCACTGACTGCACTGACGTCGTCGATTCGCCGGAATCGAGGAGTCGTGTGACGGATCTGCTCGGCCAACTGCAGGCCGCGCTCGATGGGTCGTTCACCATCGAGCGAGAGTTGGGTGGTGGTGGGATGTCGCGCGTGTTCCTGGCCGAAGAACGCGCGCTTGGTCGGAAGGTGGTCATCAAAGTACTGTCGCCGGAGATTGCGGCGTCATTGTCGGACGAGCGCTTTACCCGGGAAATCCGCTTCGCCGCCAGCCTCCAACAGGCGAACATCGTTCCCCTCCTCAGCGCCGGTGTGAGCGACGGCATTCCGTACTACACGATGCCGTTCGTCGAGGGACAATCGCTGCGCCATCGCCTCGCGAGTGGTGCGGTGCTTCCCGTTCCCTTCATTGTCAATGTGCTGCGCGATGTGGCGCGGGCCCTCGCGTACGCGCACGAACGCGGCGTCGTTCACCGCGACATCAAGCCGGAAAACGTTCTCCTGTCGGGCGAGGCCGCCGTCGTCACGGATTTCGGCATCGCCAAGGCCGTGAGTGCGTCCCGAACAGCCGAAGGTGCCGCGACGCTCACTTCCGCCGGGGTCCTGATCGGCACGCCCGCGTATATGGCCCCTGAGCAAGCCGTTGGCGACCCGGCCCTCGATCATCGCGCGGACATCTATGCGTTCGGCTGCGTCGCGTTCGAGCTCCTCGCGGGAGCTCCGCCGTTTGCGAATCGAACGCCTCAGCAGTTGCTGGTCGCGCACGTGCAGGAATCGCCGCGTGAGATCGCGGAAGTTCGACCGGAGACGCCGCCGGCGCTCGCGGCGCTTGTTGCCCGCTGCCTGAGCAAAGTGCCGTCAGGTCGTCCGGCGGACGCTCGAGAGATTCTGGCGATGCTCGACTCGATCGCCGCGGCCGCTCCTCGCGCCGGCGCCCGCGGGCGTAACCGTTTCCTGACGATGGGTCTTGCTGCCGCCGTAGCGGTCGCAGTGGTCACCATTCTGGCGGTGCGTGGCAGAAGCGACAGGAGTCCGCGCACGCTCGCCGTGATGCCCTTCACCAACATCGGGGGTGACTCCAGTCAGGAATATTTCGCCGACGGAATGGCGATCGACCTGACGAACGCGCTGAGCAAGGTGCCCGGGCTACGCGTCACCTCACGCAGCCTCGCCTTCACGTACAAGGGGAAGACGGTCGACGTCCGCGACGTTGGGAAGGCGCTCGGCGTCGGTGCAGTCCTCGAGGCAACAGTCCAGCGTCGCAACGACCGCGTTCGCATCACCTGTCAGCTCACCCAAACGTCGACCGGCGTCGCGCTGTGGAGCAATACGTTCGAGCGGGAGGCGAAGGACGTTTTCGGGGTGCAGGACGCCATTACCGCGTCGATCGTCGATGAGCTGCGACCAAGGCTTTCCGGGCCTGGTGCCGCGCCGCGCCCGACCAACGTCGCGGGCACCGTCAACTTCGACGCGTACAATTCGTATCTGCGCGGCGTCTATCTCCTCGACCATCGCGGCCCCGGCGTCGCGACGTCTGTGGCGTTCTTCAAGGAAGCGATCGCCAAGGACAGCACCTTTGCGCGCGCCTATGGAATGCTCAGCGAAGCGCTGGAGTTGCTCCCCTATTTCGGCGCGACTCCCGCGTCGGCCGTCGAAACCGAGGCCATCGATGCGGCGCGCACGGCGCTGCGCCTCGATTCGACGGTCGTGGACGCGCACGTCGGCCTCGCATTAGCGCTCGATCACGCCTTTCGTTGGCAGGAGGCCGAATCCGAGTACGTCAAAGCCGTCAAGCTCGACACAAGCTACGCCACGGCTCGCATGCAGTACGGTCGTCATCTCATGCAGCGTGGCCGCATCGTCGAGGCGACCGCGGAGTTCGAGCGCGCGGTGCGTGAGGATCCACTCTCGGGAACCGCGTTTGTCTGGCTCGCGCACATGTTGTCGTTCGCCGGTCTCCACGATTCGGCGCTCGCGATGCATCGTCGCGCCCGTGAAGTGGATCCCGGGTTGCTGCTGGCGCGCACGATCGGCGCGAAAGACGCCGTTTGGGCCGGGAAACCGGATGTCGCCCGGGCGCTCGCGACTGGTATCGAAGCGTCGGCGCCGTGGCGCGGCCAGGCGGCATATAGCCTCGGGAAAATCGGTGACACCGCGTCAGCGCGCGCGATCCTTCGCGATCTCCAGCGCCTGCCCGCTGACACGTGGCTTGTCCACACGGGACTCATGTACACCGCCCTCGGCCTGGGGGACACGGCGCGCGCGATGAGCGAACTGGAAACGGCCGCGCGCCAGCGGGAAATAGCCCCCAAGTGGGATAGCTTCTCAGACCGAATGTTCGATGTCATTCGCCAAAGCCCGCGTTTCGCGGCGATCATTCGAAGCTTCAATCTCGACGTCGCCGTCATGACGTCGGCAACCGGCGGTCGCCCCGCCAGGTAAGCGCCGCGAAGGCGTTACTTCGGAAGCCCGTACACCGACGCCGCGTTCTCGCGAAGCACCATGCGGGCGAGCGCTTGTGCGCGGTCGCGCGTGATCTCGCCGTCGCGCATCATGCCCGTCAGCGCGATCCCGAGCGCGCGGCGCGCTGTATTCGATGCGACCCAGGCGACCTGTTCCCACCCTTGCTCGATCCCACCGTCGAACGCGTCCGTCCCGAAGAGCACCTTCTCCGGATACTCGCCGAGCCACTGACGCAGTACCCCCGCGAGCACCGTCGGCGAAAGTATGTCGTCCATCATCGAAATATCGGCGTAGACGTTGGGCTTTCCGAGCAATCCCTGCGTCTCTCCGATCAGCGGCCAGCCACCGTGCACGATCACGAACTTGGTCCCGCGGAGCGTGGAATCATTGAGCGCCGGCTCGAGCAGGTGTGGCGCGGCGCCGCGCGTCGAGTAGAAGCCGCCGAAGGTCTCGAGCACGTGGATCTGCACGGCCAGCTTTTGTCGTCCCGCCTCGCGCGCGATAACGCGAAAGAGATAGTCCTCCAGCGCCTTGTATTCGGCATGCGTCGGAACGCCGCCGCGCGCGTACTTGGCATAGACGCGCTGCGCCGCCGCCACGTCAGGATCGTCGAAGTCGAGCGGCCGAAGATACGCTGCCTCGAACTTGATTCCGACGGCGCCGCGGGCTCGCATGTTCGCCAGCGTCGGGTTGACGACCATTTTCACGTAATCGTCGAGCGCCGCCGGCAGTGACTTGACGTTCAGGTCCTTGAGAAAGCGATCCAGCAGCTTGGTTTCGCGCGGATACAAGGGCCGCGTATCCGGGGTGCGCGCTGCCTCGCCCTTCGTGTCGAGCGGCAGCATCAACGGATCGACGAACGCTACCCAGCGAAATCGCGCCGGCGAAAGGCCAGGCCCCATCGCGATTCGATTCGCCATCATCACGTCGATGCCCGCCTGATCGAGCACCCACTCCGGAAATGTCTGTCCGCGCGCTTTCCGGGCGTCTTCCGCCGCTCCCTTGAGCGCGGTGTGATACGAGGCGCCGGATACCGTGGGCGCGATGCGATAGAGTGCGTTTTGCGCGAGACGCCAGATCGGGTCATCCGCTCTGAGCCGCGCCGGCAAGTCGAACGGCGGAATGCCATCCAGTGGCAACGCGTCGAAGTCGCTGTCGGCCGGAGCGCCCGCCGCGACGGGCCGCATCGGATGGGCGTGGCTGTCGATGGCGCGAATCGACGTGATGTATCGGGCGAGCGACGAATCAAGCGGCGCCTGTGCGCTCGCATCGACGCCTCCGACCGCGGCGATGACCGCCGCGATCAGCAATGCACTGCCGGCCGGTGGTTTCATGACGCAAAAAGGGAATTCAGAACGGCGGATGCCGCAACTCCTCCCCAGCACTCCGCGCCGGAATCACGTAGAATCCATGACCCCACGACTGTCGTCGACTCTCGAAATACATCTGGAGCCTGAATGATCTCTCGGAAGCATGTTTCAGTTCTCGCCGCGCTCGTCGTCGTTTTGGCCTCCAAGTCGGTCAGCGCGCAGGAGAATTACGAGATCCAGGTGTATCCGTCGGAGACAATGCCCAAGGGCGTAACCATGTTCGAGCTGCACTCGAACTACACGCTGAAAGGCAGCCGCACGTCATCGGGGCTCGAGCTTCCGACCAATCATCAGGTGCACGAGACGCTCGAGATCACCCACGGCTTCAGCAGCTGGACGGAGCTCGGGTTCTACTGGTTCATGGCCAAACCCCAGGGCGGGAACTTTCAGTGGGTCGGCACCCACATCCGCCCGCGCTTCCGCGTTCCAGAAGGCTGGGGCTGGCCGGTCGGGGTCAGCATCTCACAGGAAATCGGCTACTCCGTGGCGAAGTTTTCCGGCGACACATGGACCTACGAGCTGCGTCCCATCGTCGACAAGCAGGTCGGCCCGTGGTACGTCTCGCTCAATCCAGTCCTCGCGAAGTCGCTTCGCGGTCCGAACGCGTCCCAGGCGTTCGACTTCACACCGAACGTCGATGTCGGCTACGATCTGACGAGCAAGGTCAATATCGCGGCCGAGTACTACGGCGCGACGGGAACCATTCGCGAAGTCGCGCCGATCGCCGAACAGGAGCACATGTTGTTCGGTGCGGTCAACATCGACTTCGGTCCCCAGTGGGAGTTCAACCTTGCGTACGGCAACGGTCTCACCGCCGCCGGCGATAAGAGTATTGTGAAGATGATCCTCGGCCGGCGCATCGGTAAATAGGTCGCCGGCCCACCGTCGGGCGCGCGCGACGTCAGTCCGACTTCAGCGTTTCCGCCGGATCGACGGCCGCGGCGCGCCAGGCCGGAAACAGTGCGGCGGCGAGTCCCGCCACGAGGAGGCACGCGGCGACGGCGATCGCCGTCGCCGGGTCGCTCGGTGCCACGCCGTAGAGCAGAGAAGCGATCAGCCTTCCAGCGGCGATCGCCGCCGCGATGCCGATGAACACACCGATCGCCACCACGCGCAGCCCGCCGACGATCACGAGCCGCATCACGTCCGCCATCCGCGCGCCCAGCGCGATGCGCACGCCGAATTCGTGAACCCGCTGCTGCACGCCGTATGAGGTGGTACTGTAAATACCGATGACCGCGACGACGAAGGCGAGCACACCAAATACGGAGAACAGCGTGGCGCCAAGCCGCCACGGGCGATACTGTGGCTCGAGATCGTCCTGGAGGCGAATGACGACCGGGATACCTGCCCTGAACTCTTGCCGAATCATCGCGCGGATTGAACTGACCACCGACGCCGTTGATCTCGGATCGGCGCTCAGGATGACGTAGCCCGCCGTCCAACCTTTTGCTTCGCTCGGCAGGTCGTTGAGAGGCAGATAGTACATCGGCGCCGGATCCTCGATGATGCTCTGCTCACGACTCGTCCGTGCGATGCCGATCACCCGGTAGCATGGCGCTGTACGGTTCCCGAAGCGCATGCACTCGCCAATCGCGGAACGTCCAGGCCAGGCAACTCTCGCCATCGCCTCGTTCACGATCACCGAATGTGGGCCGCCGGCCGATGACGAGAAATCCTCGCCTCGTAGCAGTCGAACTCCGCTGGCGTCGAAATATCCGGACGACACGCCCGTCCATGTGGGATCGAAGCCACGCCGGGAGGAATCCGTTTCAGTGAAGAAAGTCAGCCAGCTGATGCCGTACATCGGTCGTTCGCTCACCAAGGCGACGTGGGTGACCCCTGGAATGGTCGCTATGCGCGAGGCGAGCACCGAGAGTCGGCCGGAAAAGGTCGTGTCCTTCGCCCGAAAGGGATCGTCGTAGCGGACGCCCGCCGAGATCAGCCGCTCCGCATCGAACCCGATGTCGAGGCGGCGAACGTTGGACAGGCTTCTCACAAACAACCCGGCTCCGCACAAGAGCAGCGCGGAAAGCGCTGCCTGTGAGGCCAGAAGCGTCCATCGCAACCGGGATCCTCGCGGCCCCCCGGCGCCGCCGCCCGCTCGCGACTTGAGAACATCGGTGACGTCGGCGCGTGCCGACTGCAACGCCGGAATCAATCCGACGATTGTCGCCGCGAGGACCGCGAGGGCGAGGGCGAAACTCACCACTCCGGCATCGAGCGGCGATGTCGCCCAGTGTATGTCCGGCAGCATGAGTCGGCGGAGAAGACTTCCCGCGACAAACGCGACCCCGATTGCCGCCCCGACGGCGGCGACGGCGAGGAGCATTGTCTCGGCGAACAGCAACCGTAGGAGGCGCGAGCGGCTGATTCCCAACGCCAGACGGACGGCGATTTCGCGCTGGCGTTGAATGGCGCGCCCGAGGAGCAGGTTGACAACGTTCGCGCAGGCGATGAGCAGCACGATGAGCGCGACCCCGGCCAGTCGTATCCCGATTTGCACCTCTTGCCCTTGCTTCCCAGGCCCCGCCGCTTTCACGATCGAGCCGAATCGCGCGACTGTCGACGAATCGCCCAGCCATCCGTAGACTGGCCGACGGAGTACCGTCGTGATTCGCTGCTCGAGCTGCGCCTCGTTGGCGGTCGGTGCAGGCCGTAGAAGAACTTGAAAGCCGTTGATGTTCGGACTCTTCCACCACGGCCCGTCCGTTCGTCTGCCGTCGGCCTCGAACGCAAGTGGTATCCAGACGTCCGCCGCGTCGAGGTCTACACCGACGAACGGCTCGCGCACCACACCGACGATCGTGTACTTCGATCCCCCGATGACGATCGATCTGCCGATGACGCGGCGCTCGCCATTCAGCGCTCGAACCCAGTATCGGTGACTGACGACGGCGACTCGCTGTGGGTTCTCCAGGCGGTCCTCTGTCGAGTCGTACAAGCGGCCTATCTCGGCGCGCACGCCAGCGAGGGCGAAGAAGTTCGCCTCCGCCTTCACGAACCGTGCTTCGGCGCTGTTTTCACCAAGTCCGATCCTCACCTTCCAGGGCTGCGAGTAGATGGCCGTGCGAGCCTGGTCACCCACTGCCGAACGCACGGCATCATACTGAGCGTACGAAAAGCCGGACCAGTACTGCGGATCGTTACCGAACTGTTTGTGGATCCAAAGACGTCGCAGGCCCGCGGGATCGACGACGCCCGCCGGCATGCGCAGGAACACCGCGTTCAGAAAGGTGAACATCGCTACGTTCGCGCCGATGCCGAGGGCGAGGAGCAGGATTACCCCCGCGGCAAGTCCTGGAGAACGACGAAGCGATCGAAGCGCATAGCGCACGTCGGTCCACGTTTCATTGAAGTATTCTCGGCGCTGGCGCCGAGCGGCGACGCGATGATCGATCGACACGAGATCACTCCGAACCTGGTTGACATCGCCGAACTCGTCTTCGGCCTGTTGTCGCGCTTCATCGCGCGTCGCGCCAAGCGTCACCAGCTCTTCGATGCGTGACTCAAAATGGAATCGCAACTCTGCGTCGACATCTCGCGCGATCGGCCGGCGGACCAACCGGAGATATCGTCGCCACGCCGGCGTGCGGTCGGGGTACGACACCGGTCGTCAGCGCGCCGGTTCGGGCGTTGCCGCGAACACGCGAGCGACCGCAGCCACGTAGTCGTTCCAGTTCGTTGTTTCGCTGCGTACCGCGCGGCGCCCTGCCGCCGTCAGTCGATAAAACTTCGCGCGCTTTCCCGTGTCGGAATTCCCCCATTCCGACTCGACCCATCCGCGCTCTTCCATCCGGTGCAGGGAAGTGTACAGCGCGCCATCGAGGACCTTGAACGTCCCGTCCGAGCCTCGATTGATGAATCGCGCCACCGCGTACCCGTGCATCGGTCCCCACGACAACGCTTGCAACACGAGCACGTCGAGCGTGCCCTGAAGCAGGTCGAGCGAATTCGTCGTCATGAGCCGATTATATCATCAACATTTGAGGGAATCAAGTCAAAGGTCTCAGGCCCCTGGCCTCGGGCCTCAGGCGTAACCGCGGTTCGCGCAGCTACCGTCTGAAACCCTGAGACCAGGGACCCGAGACCTCGGACCTTTAGTTTGCGATTAAACGATTCCGACTAATCCAAGGAGGCCTACGGCTTCCCCGCATCCAAGTCGTTCCAGTTCATTATCGCGTTGAACCCCATCGCGTACGTCCCCTGCGACTGCCAGCGCCAGAACGGCCGGATCGCGAACATCACAACGTGCCCCTGACCAACCTTCTCGTCCACGAGCTGCGCGCGGCTCGACAACAGCTCGCCGTGTTCCAACGTGCCCGAAAGCAGCATGTCTTCGGGTTTGGACGGGAACTGCATCACGACGCGCGTCGACGAGCTCGGATCAGCGGTGAGGCCCGGAACAGACGCGGGAGCGCCGCCACCGAATCCAGCGAACCCGCCGGCGCCACCACCGCGCCCACCGCGGCCGCCCGCCGCCGACTGCCCCGCCTGGGCGACGTTGAAGTCATTGCCAATGCTCGTCGCGAGACCGAACGCCGTTCCCGTCTTGTCCGGATCCCATGGCGATAGCTTGAGCAGCGTTGCCATCGGCGTCGTGTTCTGCGCGACGCTACCGGCGCGACCACCGCGGCCGCCCGACGTATCTCTCGATGCGACAGGCATCGCGCCCGCTCCGGCGTTCAGCACCGGGCCAGAGCTGAAGTAGACCGGCACGTCGGCATGATGGTACCCGTACACGAGCGGGCTCTTCGCGTCCGAGATCACGCCGCGGAGAATCGTGCCGCGCGCGAACAGCCCACTCGCCGGTTCGACGGTCACACCCGGGGTCAGCTTCATCTCCGGCAGGATCTGCGACGTGTTGCCCTCGGTGATGAGCGTGCCGCCCTTCTGCACGAACGCGTAGAGCGACTTCATGCCCTCTTCGCCGAGCGCGCCGCGGATATCGTCGGTCGAGTCCGGGAAGCCGAGGGCGGGGAACTGCTTCGTGCTCTTGTACGGAACCGGAAGGTCGGCGCCGGCCCCGCCACGCCCGCCGCGACCGCCGCCAACGTTGCCTACCCCGCTGCCACCGTGTGGATAGATGATCACGTCGAACTTCGAGCGAAGGTCGCCCATCTTCGCGACGGTGTTCTCGCCGAAGTATTGATAGGGCACGCCGTAGGTATCGAGCGCGGCGCGCACCCACCCTTCGTCCTGCGTCCGCGTCCAGCTATGGATGTAGCCGATGCGCGGGATGTCGAGATCGTGCGACTTCACCGCCGGCGCCGACGCAACCGCATACCCTGACAAGCCAAGCTGCTTGAGCATCGGCTCGATCTGCCCGCGATTCGCATCGGCGATGATCAGCGCGCCCGGTGCGAAATTGTGGCCGCCCGCCGCGAACGCTTCTTCCGCCGCCGCCATCTTCACGTTCGGCAGCTTGAAACGGAAGGAGACGAGCGTGTTGTCCGCGTCGTTCTCGACGATCACCGTGTTGCCGCTGCCGCTGATGCCGCCGGCCGCCACGACGTCCTTGCCCATCGGAACGGCCGTCATCGGCTGATTGAGAACACTCTTATCAGTGATCTCCGTGACCGTGATATTTCGCATCAGGGGGAACGTCCAGCCGGTGTCATCGTACGGCGACGGGTTCTGCGGCGGATAGTTCTGCAGCGAGAAGTACATGTCGGCCAGCGTGCGATACGGCTGGTCGCCGCGGATGATGTAATCGCCCGCGTTCACCTGCACGTTGCCGGCCTTGAACGACGAGTTCGCCGTATGAAACTCGAGACCTTGCGTCTTCAGCTCGTTCACCGCCTCGGCGGCATTCTCCTTCCCGTGCTGATTCGCTGGGATGACCCACGCTGCCACGGTGCCGGGCTTGTCCTTCCCCTTTTCCACGGCGCGCTTGTTCTTGAGCCAGTAGTTCTCGAGGAACAGGTCCTTGTCCTTCGCCACGCGGTTGAGCGCGAACAGGATCGCCGATTCCTGAATGTTCGTGTTCGCCCGCGGGCTCCACATGATCGAGTCGAGCGGCGGGTTCGGGCGGAACCACTCCTTGCTCGTCGTCGT
>JAICJQ010000107.1 GCA_025928335.1 Gemmatimonadaceae bacterium | reverse complement strand
GATCGCATCCAGTTGCTTATGGAGCGCCGCGGTGTCCGCGCGAGCGAACGATTTCTGCGCGCCGGCATTCACCGCACTCAGCGCGACCAATGCCACGAGCCGTCGCACCCATCGAACCGTCACGTTACGACTCCTCGCTTGTCCTCGAACGGCTTCCATGCCTCGTCATGAAGAATGTCGCCGATCATGGAGACAGCGTGCTCGAGCTCATCATCGCTCGTGTAAAAATGCGGCGCAATGCGGATGCCCGCGTTCGGCCGGTAGTCGACGATGACGTTGTTGGCGAGCAGTGCCTGAGCCACACCGTACGCATGCGGGACGTCGAGCGCGACGGTTCCGCCCCGGCGCGCCGCATCGCGCGGCGCCGAAACGCGATACCCGTTCGCGTCGGCAAGCTCGATCAGGCGCGTGGTCTGGCGAATGCTTTTTTCGCGAATCCGCTCCACGCCGGCTCGGCGAACGAGCTTCGGCCCTTCCGTCGCCGCGAACAGCGCGGGAATAGGAGGCGTCCCGTTCAGCCATCGCCAGGCGTGCTGTGCGTACTGCATCTCGGCGTCGAACGCGAACGGGTGTTCGTGCGCTTGCCAGCCCGTGAACGACGGCGCGAGGCTGCTGCTCGCTTCTTCGGAGGCGTAGAGGAACGCCCCCCCCGGCCCCCCACACAACCATTTCAGTACGCCGCCGCTCAGGAAATCCACCCCCAACCGGTGGACGTCGACCGGCAGCACGCCCACAGAATGGAAAGCATCGAGTGAAACACGCGCTCCCACCGCTCGCGCTTTGGTGCAGATCGTTTCAACGTCGACGATGAACGCGGAACGAAACAAGACGTGTGAGATCGCGACCAGTGCCGTGCGCTCGTCGATCGCGTCGATCAGCCGCTGTGTGTCGATGCCGATTCCGTCCTCGCTCGGCACAACGACGATGCGTGCGCCAAGCCGCGTCGCCAGCCCATCGAAGGCGTAACGGACCGATGGGAAATCGAGCTCCGTCATGACGATCGTATCGCGCGACGTGGTGTAGGGCACGGCGCTCAGGACCGCCGTCTGAGCGATGGTCACGTTCGGAAGCATCGCGATCTCACCGCGACCGGCACCGATCAGCGGCGCGATCTCGTCGCCGACCGACACCGGCATCTCCCACCACCCATTCGCCCAGGCGCGAACGCCGAGCTCGGCCCACTGGTCGACGTACTCGGCCAGTCGCTCTGGCACGGTGCCCGGCATCGCGCCGAGTGAGTTCGAGACGAGATACGTCGTCCGTCCGAGAATTGGAAACTCGCCCCGGAGCTCGAGCAGCGGATCGTTCACGCGGCTTCCTCCACGCGCGCGGCGCGTCGAGCGGGCGAGCTGATCGCGTAAATGGCGACGAGGAGCGCGAGTAAGAGGGCGATCGACTTCCACTCGTCCGCGGACAGCCCGGTCAGCAGCCAGATGATGAGCGCGACGGCGGCGATTGGGGCAAAACGTGCGAAGCGTGGAGTGAACGGGACACCAGATTCCTGGATGCCGCGGCGTCGAAGCAACAGCACTCCGAGACAGCAGGCGGCGTACACCATGAGGACGGACCCGTTGGCGATCATCGCCAGCTTCTCGAAACTGCCGGTGGCCGACAGCGCCATGACGGCGATCGTTTGGACGACAATGGCAACGTGTGGTGTTCGAAAGCGGGGGTGCACCGATGCGAGCGCCGATGGAAGGAAGCGATCGCGCGCGAAGGCGAAGAGCATGCGCGGCGATGCGAACGTCATCCCCGCCAGATATCCGAGCATGGACACCGACGAGCCAACAAGAATCAGCAGGCGCCCGCTCGGGCCCATCGCCACCGCTGCCGCCTCGGCGAGTGGCGTCTTTTGTCCCGCCAAGGAGGCGCCGAGGAGTCCCTGCGCGACCAGCTGAACGAGGAGGTAGATGATCGCGACGGCCGAGATGGCCAAAAAGACCGCGCGCGGAACAGTCCTCGCCGGATCGCGGACTTCGCCGCTGGGGATCAGCGCCGACTCGATCCCAAGGAAAGCGAAGATCATGACGGCCGACGCGCGCGTGATCGCGGTAGCCGGCGGCGCACCGTGCCACGCAACGTTCCGCCAATTCATCGCCACCAGTCCCGCGACGACGAGAATCACGAGCGGCGCGAGCTTCGCAACCGTCATGAACGCATTCAGCCGGTTCGCGCCGCGGAGTCCGGCGACGTTGATCAGCGCGAGCGCCGCCAGCACGACGACAATGAGGGTTGCTCGCCCTGCTCCGCTGCCGATCGCCGGGAAAAGCGCGACGACACTGTCAGCAAAAAAGGAAGCGACGGCGGCCGTTGCCACCGCAACGCCCGCCATGAGCAGCGCGCCGGCGAGGAAGCCGACAAACGGCCCGAACGCGACGCCGGCATAGACATACGGTCCGCCGGTGAGCGAAACCCGGCTCCCGGCCTCGGCAAAGCAGCAAACAATGAGCAGCATCGCAGCAGCACAGGCGAGATACGCCAAAGGCGCCGCCGGGCCTAGCGCGGACGCGGCCGCCGCGGGGAGTCGAAAAATCCCGCCGCCGATCGTCAAATTTACGATATTCGCCGCGAGTCCCCAAACGCCAACGGCGCGCAGAAGGGACTGCTCGTTGGATAAACGACTCACGTGCGAGAAGTTTGGAGACGTCCGCGAGTGACCGGTAGGACCGCTGGCGCGTTTTTTTCGAAGGACCGGCTCGCTGATCGGCAAATCTTCCTTACTCGTGGATACTCGTCAAACACAAGTGCCGCGTTCAAATCGCATTGCGCTCGTTCTGGGCGGCGGTGGCATGAAGGGCTTCGCGCACATCGGCGTGATGCAAGCGCTCGACGAGCGCGGCATCGAGCCGACGCTGTATGCCGGAACGAGCATCGGGGCCATGCTGGCAGCGGCTCGCGTGGGCGGCATGCCCATCAGCGAGCTCTCGGCGCGCGCCCAAACGATCCGTCGGCGCGACCTGTTCCGGATCAATCATTTCGGCATGCTGATGGACCGCATGCGGTCGCCGTCAATCTATCTCGAGGATCCGTTGCGCGATCTGACGCATTCCGTCGTTCCGCGCGGCACGTTCGAGGACCTGCCCCTACCGCTCCTCGTCAACACGGTCGACCTCGAGCGCGGCGCACCGGTGATCTGGGGCTCGCCGGGTCTCCGCGACGTGTACGTCCAGGACGCGGTGTACGCCTCCTGCGCGCTGCCCGGCTATTTCCCGCCGGGACGCGTGGGCGACCGGCTGTGCGTGGACGGCGGCGTGATCGACAACTTGCCGGTGGGCATCGCCGCGCTCGACGCGGATCTGATCATCGCGGTGGACGTTGGCAGCACCGATCTGCGACCGATTCAGGACGCGATGTCGCTCGGGTTCGCGAACATCTACATGCGCGCCGCGACGACGATGATGCACGCGCTGCAGCAGTTCCCCCTCACCCATTGGAACGGCCCGCCGATGGTCCTGATCCGCCCGCGGTGCGGCGAGGATTGGCTCAGCTTCACCAACATCGGCGACACGATCCGCGAGGGGCATCGGGCGGCGTGCAAAGCGCTCGAGGACATCGATGCCTACTTCGATCAGCCAGGCGGCGTCTACCCGCGCCGTCGGTTCGAGCTCGAGGTGGATCGCGAGCGTTGCATCAGCTGCGGGTTGTGCGCCGCGCTCGCGCCGAGCCTGATGGGCCTCGACGCTGAGCGCAAGGCGTATCCCCGCACGCGAACGGTCGACTGGTCGCCGGCCGACGGCGATTTCGTCGCCTACTGTCCGACGAACGCGATCATCGCGCGAAAGATCGACCGAATCGTGCCGCTCAAGTCTGGAGAGCGGGGAGCCGCGTAAGCACCTGGCGAACGATGTGCTCGTAGGAATCGACGGCGCGGTGCAAGTCCTCGATGCGGACGCATTCGTCGTCGCGGTGCGCGACGTGGATCGAGCCGGGGCCGAACAGGTAGGGTGTTCCCCAATTCGTCAGCGCGGGAATGTCGGTTGCGAATGCGGCGACCGACGTCTGAAATCCGTCCACGACACCGAGCCTCATGGGAGGCACCATCGGCCCCCAGTCGAGCGACGCGCGCCCGTTCGCCCACGTCTCGATGCGCGATATCACGTCCTCGGCCGGCGTGACGAGCCGAATCATGAGTCGGGCTTCGGCCGACGGCGCCACGACGTTGTCCGCTACGCCACCACTCAGCGAGCCGATGTTGATCGTGGTGTTGCCGAGAAGCTCGTCGGTCGGGAGCGGCATCGCATCCAACTCGGCGAGGAGATGGACCAAGTCACTCGTCGCGGACTGACCCAGGTGCGGGTACGCTGAGTGCGCTGCCTGACCTTGGGTCCGGACGATCACGCGCACCGCGCCCTTGGTGCCGACGGCGAGCGTGCTCTCGGTCGGCTCGCCGTTGATAATCACGCGGTTGGTTCGCGGCACCGCGCCGGAGGCAAACGCCTCATTGGCGGCGTGCGCGCCGTCGTGGGTGACTTCCTCACCGACGACGAAGAGCAACGCCACGGGTGCGTTCTTCTCGCGTAGTCGCTCCGCGGCGCAGATCATCGCGGCCGCGATGCCTTTCGCGTCGCACGCGCCGCGACCCCGAATCAGGCCGTCCTCGACGCTTGGCGGGATAAAGGGCGGCACGGTGTCGAGATGCGTCGTCAGCGTGACGACGGGGCTGTCGACCGTCGTCGCGTACAGGTCGTCCCGGCCGGGAGAGACGGGAATCCTCTGGGTACGCCACCCCATTTCCGCCAGCCACTCATCGAGCCAGGCGATGACGGCCCCTTCCCGCCCGCTCGTCGAGTCGATTGACATCAGCCGCGTTGTCAACTGAATTGGATCTGCACGCGTAGTCATCACGGCAAGATCGGCCACCCCCTACATCTCGCGCAACGACTCGGAGAGAGTTCCCCATGCGCCTCCGTCATCCACGCCTCACCGTTTTCCACGCCGCCGGCCTGTTGCTCGCCGCTGGCGCCGCGCTCCCCGCGCAGCAGGCGCGCAACGTGTCGAACAGCGGGAGTGCCCCGACCTCCGCGACGACCGCCCGCGCGGACAACAAGCGGGCGATGACGATCGCCGATATCGCAAAATGGCGCAGCATACGCGACGTCTCGATTTCGGACGACGGCGTGTGGGCGGTGTACGGCTATCAGCAGCGGCGTGTCGACGACACGTTGTTCGTGAAAAACCTGGGTAGTGGCGCGGTGCAAGCGGTGCCGCGGGCCACGCGTGCGCAGTTTTCGGACGACTCCAAATGGGTCGCCTTTTTCGTGGCGGCCGCCGGCGCGAACAATCGCGATGCGGCCGCCGGTCCCGACGGCGCGCCCGCCCCATCCGGTCCGGCGCGGCTCGAGCTTCGCAATCTCGCGACGAACGCGACGGTGTCGTGGGAGAACGTGGCTTCATTCGCGTTCTCTACAGGCTCACGCGCTCTGATGGTCCGCAAGGCGCGGCCGGGTGCCGGGCCGGATGCGGCCGCCGGTCGGGGCGGTCGAGGCGGTGGCGGCGGAGCCGCTCCGAGCGGCGCGACTCCGGCCCAGACGCAGGGCGGGCGCGGCGGCGCCCCCGCGCCGGCCGTCGCCGGCACGGACATGATCCTGCATCATCTGACCGATGGCGTTGATGAACTGATCGGCAGCGTGACGGCGGCGGAGTTCAACAAGGCTGGTACGTCGCTCGCGTACACCGTGTCGACGACGGAGCGCGACGGCAACGGCCTGTACCTCGTCTCGATGCAGGACTGGCAGCGCAGGACGCTCGACAACGTCCGTGCCGACTACTCACGCCTCACATGGGATGAGTCGGGTACGGCTCTGGCGGCGCTACGCGGAATGGAACGCCGAGGCTTCACGGAAAAGGAGAACGCGATCGTCGCGTTTGTCGGCGTCGATGGCGCGGAGCCCGCGGGGTATGTGCTCGAACGGAAACAGCTCGCGGGACTGCCGGACAGCATGGTCGTGAGCGAGAAAGGCACGCTGTCCTGGAGCGCGGACCACTCGAAGCTGTTCGTCGGGCTCAAGGCGCAGGAGGCGCGTCCGACGCAGCGCCGCGACACGACGCAGGCGGTGGAACCGGTCGGCAACGTGGACATCTGGCACTGGAAGGATCCCTACATCCAGTCGGTCCAGATGGTTCGCGCGCAACAGGATCGCAATCGCACCTTCACGGCGACGATTCTGCTCGCGCAGAAGAAGGTCGTGCCGCTCGCCGACGACAAGATGGATCGCGTCCAGGTGACGAAGGACGGCGCGTGGGCAATCGGCCAGGACGACAAGGCGTACATCGACGACTCGGCGCCGCAGATGTCGGACGTCTATCGAGTCAATACGTCGACCGGCGAGCGGACACCGGTGCTGAAGTCACAGCAGCGGACGCTCGGGTTCTCTCCGGACAGCAAGTATTTCCTCTACTGGAAGGACAAGCAGATCTGGGCGTACGATCTCGCCGGGAACACGCAGGTGAACCTCACCGCGAAAGCGCCGGTGAGTTTCGTGGACGTCGAAGACGATCACACGGGAGAGAAACCGGCATACGGCGTCGCCGGATTCACCAAGGACGGGAAGTCGGTCGTGCTCGATCACCGCCATGATCTCTGGTTGGTGCCGCTCGACGGGATGGGCGCGCCGCGGAACCTGACGAACGGCGTGGGCAGCAAGAACGAAATCCGGTTCCGCTACCTCCCGATGAACGACGAAGACGCGACGCCGGCGTTCGGCGGTGGCGGCCGCGGCGGCCGTGGCGGCGGAGCCGCGACGATCGACCTGTCGAAGCCGATCGTGCTGACCGCATTCGGGACGAAGACGAAGAAGGCCGGCTTCTATCAGCTCGACGGCGACAAACTCAATCCGCTCGTCTACGAGGATCGGTATTTCGGCCGCCCGATCAAAGCGAAAAACGCCGATCGCGTGCTCGTCACGCGTGAGACATACGTCGACTTCCCCGATTACTGGGTCACGAATTCAAGGTTTGCTGATCCGCAGCGGTTGACGCTGGCGAACCCGCAGCAGTCCGAGTTCAAGTGGGGTCATCGCGTTCTGATCGACTACAAGGACAAGGACGGTCATCCGCTTCAAGGCACCCTCGCGGTTCCGGACGATTATCAGCCGGGCCAGCGTCTACCGATGCTCGTGTACTACTACGAGAAGCTCTCCGACCAACAGAACCGCTATGAGGTCCCGCGCTATGCGTCCGCGCCGCAATACGTGGACTACGTGAGCAACGGCTACCTCGTGTTGCTGCCCGACATTTACCTCCATACGGGCCACACGCACACGGACCATTTGAACTCGGTCGAGGCAGCGGTGAAGCGCACGATCGACCTCGGCTACACGGATCCGAAGCGCGTCGGCCTGCACGGCGGCAGCTTCAGCGGACAGGGAGGTGCCTACATCTCGACGACGTCGAAGATGTTCGCCGCGATCGCGATTCGCGCGGCGGCGGTCGATCTCGTCGCCGATTTCAATCAACTGTGGAAGACCACCGGCACGAACCAGCACAACTACGACATCAACGGTCAGGGCCGGTTCGGCACGAATCCGTTCGACAATCTCGCGCTGTTCATGGATCAGTCGGCGCTCTTCCACGCCAAGGATATGAACACGCCGCTCCTCATTCTCCAGGGCACGAACGACGGATCGACCGAGTGGCTGCAAGGTGTGGAGTTCTACAACGCCCTGCGGTTCCTGAAGAAGCCGGTGATCTTCCTCTCGTACGAGGGAGAAGGCCACGGCTTCACACGCTACGACAATCAGTACGACGTCGAAGTGCGAATGCACCAGTTTTACGATCATTACCTGAAGGGAATGCCCGAGGCGGATTGGATCGCCAACGGCGTCCCGTTCATCAAGAAGAAGACGCCCACCGGCGCGGCCGCTCAGCCCGTGCAACTGATGGGTGGCGGCGCGGGCATCGGCACGCCAATGAGTGGTGGCGGCGCGGGGGGAGGCGGCAATCCACCAAGCGGCCCGCCGAATCCATAGACACGGAATCAGCATTGAACTTGAAGGGCGCCGATGATTGTCGGCGCCCTTTTTTGTTTGCCTGCCGTTCACCCGTCACGCGTCTCGGTGCCTGTCCGCGGGTTCTTCCGTGCCGTTCATCGGCGTCAACAAGAAAGGGACAGAGGAGTGGCCAGGACGCCGCGAGATGGGGCCGGCGCTCGGTACTGACTCGGAGAACAGCGCGGATTTCGCGGACAGGCGCGGAGATGGCGTGACGAGTTGACGGTAGTCCGAGGGGCTGATATCGTTTAACCATTCGGTCAAATCGTATGGTTAAACCAAAAAGACAACCTCCCGTCGCCCGGGACCGAGATACGGAACAGCGCATCCTCGATGCCGCGAATGCCGTGTTTATCCGGCGAGGCACGGCGGGAGCGCGGATGCAGGAGATCGCGGAGGAGGCCGGCGTCAACAAAGCGCTCCTCCACTATTACTTCCGCAACAAGAGCCGCCTCGGTGAAGCCGTCTTTCGGCGCGTCGCGGGGGGGATGTTCGCCCGCCTGGCTGGCATCATGAGCAGCGATGCGGAGCTCGAGGCCAAGGTCCGGCAGGTCATCGAGATCTACTTCACGCAGTTGTCGAAGGTCCCGTACGTCCCGGGCTACGTGCTGAGCGAGCTCAATCAGCACCCGGAGCGCTCACATCAGCTCCTCGAGATCGTCCGCACCCTACGATCGAGTCCGGACGCGCCGGATTTTGTCGGCGCACTCTCGAAGCAGCTGGCGCAAGCCGCCCGAGCGGGGCGCATCCGCCCCATCGCGGCAGACCAGTTTCTCGTGAACCTGGTGTCGCTCTGCGTCTTTCCCTTCGCCGCCCGGCCGATGATCTGCGCCGTCCTCCAAATCGACCAGCGCGGATACGACCGGTTCATGAAGCAACGCGCCGCGACGCTCGCGCAGTTCTTCCTCGCCGCACTGCGCCCATGAAATTGATCCTCGTGGCGGGATGCGCGTTCATGTCACTCGCCGCGTCGACGCCCGACGCGAGGGCGCAGACCGCGATCGATTCGCTCCGGCTGGGAGCATTGCAAACCGAGGCGATTGCGGCCGACCCACGCACTCGGCAACTCCAGCTGCAGGCCGCGGCGACGGAGCTCCGGTTGCGCAATGTGGCCGCCGAGCGGCTTCCGGCGTTCACTGGGTTCGGTCAGCTACAGTACCAATCGGCCGTCACGTCGATCGCGATTCCGCTGCCGGGATTCCAGATCCCCACGCCGCCGCACTACACATACGACGCTCACGTCGAGATTCGCCAGAGTGTGCTCGACCTGTCGCGAACCCCGCGCGCGGCGCTCGAGCGCGCGCAGCTCGTCGAAGCCCAGTCGCAAATCCGGGTCGCGCTCTTTCCGCTGCGACAAGAAGTGAACGACGCGTTCTTCTCGGCGCTGCTCCTGCAGGAACGTCAGGCGCAGACGGATGCCGCGATCGTCGATTTGACGGCGCGTCTCGCCGAGATGCGCAGGCGTTTTCAGCAAGGCACCGCGTTGCCGAGCGATACGGCGTTGATCGCCGTGACGATTCTCCAGCGGCAAGAGGAGTCGGTGCAGTTGCGGAATGACCGCGCAGCCGCCGTCGCACGACTGTCGGAGATCACGCGTCGGCAGTTCTCCGATTCCGCGGCGTTCGCCCTGCCCGACCTCGCGCTCCGCGTGCGCGCGACATCTCGGTCGCTGGACGAACGGCGTCGCCCGGAATACGCGCAGTTCGAGGCGACGCGCGCGCGGCTCGACGCGCAGAGCGGAGTGCAGGCGGCGCAGGAGCGTCCCCGCCTCTCGATGTATGGCCGCGTCGGCTATTCGCTACCAGGGCTCGACGTCTTGAATACCAGCGCACAATCGTATTGGATTGCCGGCGCGCAACTCCAGTGGGCGCCATTCACCTGGGGCTCCGTCGCGCGCGAACGCCAAGCGCTCGACCTCCAGCGCGATATCGCCACGGCGAGCGAAGCGGCGTTCACGAACTCATTGTCGCGCGCGAGTCAGCCGCTCATCGCGACGATGGCGCGCCTCGATACGACCATCGCTCTCGACGAGCGAATCGTCGAGCTGCGCGAGCAGATCGAGCGCGAAGCGGCCGTTCGTCTGCGGGAAGCCGCGATCACCGCCGCCGAGTTTATCGATCGCTCATCGGATCTGACGGCGGCGCGGCTGCTTCGCGCGCAGCACCGGGTCGAGCTCGCGCAAGCGCGCGCCAACTATCTCACACTGATCGGAGTGGACGTGCCATGAGACGGACGTCTCTTGCCGGCGGCCTGCTCGCTATCGTCGCGACGGCGAGCTGTCGCGACGGAAAAAAGCCCGACGCGTACGGCAATATCGAGGCAGTCGAAGTCGTCGTCGGCTCGCAGGTGGCCGGGCAGCTCACCTCGTTCACGCCGAACGAAGGCAGTGCGCTTTCCGCCGGCGCCGTGGTCGGCGTTGTCGACACCTCGGCGCTCGTCCTCCAACTGCAGCAAGCGATCGACCAACGCACGGTCTCCGCGTCACGCGTCGAAGAGGTGGCCCGGCAGGCGGGCGTACTCGAGGCGCAGCGCACCATCGCGCAACGCAACTACGACCGGATCAAACGCCTGTTCGATCAGCAGGCCGCGACCGCCCAGCAACTCGACCAGGCGGAGCGTGATTATCGCACGCTCGTCGCGCAGATCGCGGCCACCGGTGCGCAACGACAAACGGCCGCGCGTGACGTCTCGGCGAGCGACTCGCGAACGGCACAGATCCGCGACCAGCTTCGCCGAACGCGCGTCGTCAACCCTGTATCGGGAACTGTGCTCACGACGTACACCCGCGCGGGCGAGTTCGTGCAGCTCGGCCAGCCGCTGTACAAGATCGCGAACCTCGATACCGTCGAACTGCGCGCCTATGTGAGCGAATCGCAGCTCGCGGACGTGAAGTTGGGACGTTCGGTCACGGTGACAGCCGACGCGGGAACCGGCACGAGGCGCGGCTTCCCGGCCGTCGTATCGTGGATTTCTTCACGCGCCGAGTTCACCCCCACACCGATCGAGACACGCGACCAGCGAACGACACTCGTCTACGCGATCAAGCTGCGCGTACCGAACCCCGGCGGCGTGCTCAAGATCGGAATGCCCGCCGACGTCGAGCTCGGGCCCGTGACGGCCGCTCGATGAGCGAAGCGCCGGTCGTCGTCGACGACGTCGTCAAACGATACGGAGAGGTCGCGGCGGTCGATCACGTGACCGCCGAGGTGCGCCACGGAGAGCTGTTCGGCTTCATCGGGCCGGACGGCGCGGGCAAGACGACGCTCTTCCGCATCCTGACCACGCTGCTGCTGCCCGACAGCGGCTCGGCGCGCGTGCTCGGGCGCGATGTCGTCACGGACCTCTGGGCGCTGCGCCGCGAGATCGGCTACATGCCCGGTCGATTCTCGCTGTATCCGGATCTCAGCGTGCGTGAGAATCTCGATTTCTTCGCGTCAGTCTTCGGAACGACGGTGGCACGCGAGTACGAGCACATTGCGCCGATCTACTCGCAGCTCGAAGAGTTCAACGATCGACGCGCCGCCGCGCTGTCGGGCGGAATGAAGCAGAAGCTCGCGCTGTGCTGCGCCCTGGTGCATCGCCCGAACATTCTGTTTCTCGACGAGCCGACAACCGGTGTCGACGCCGTCTCGCGTCGAGAGTTTTGGGAGCTTCTGGCGCGCATGCGAACGTCCGGGCTCACGATCGTCGTCTCGACGCCGTACATGGACGAGGCGAACCGCTGCGACCGCGTTGCGCTGATGCAAAACGGCCGTATTCTGGCGACCGACGCACCCGCGGCGGTTGCCGCATCATTCGAGCGAACGTTGCTCGCCGTGCGGTCTCCCGATCGCTATCGCGTCCTCCTCGCGCTCCGCGACTACCCTCACACCCAGCGTGTCTATCCGTTCGGTGAGTCGCTGCACCTGGCGGATGATCGCGCCGGGATCGACGCTGCCCGTGCGTCGTCCGAGGCGACGGCCTTTCTGCACGACAAGGGCTTCACCGACGCCCGCGTCGAGCCGACGCCGCCGACGATCGAGGACGTGTTCATCTCGCGCATGAGCGCCGTAAACGCGCCAGTGGCAGCCGCATGACTTCCTCGGGCGACGACCGCGCGATTCGAACGAACGGCCTCACGCGTACGTTCGGCGCGTTCACCGCCGTCGACCACATCACCTTCGACGTGAAGCCGGGCGAGGTGTTCGGCTTCCTCGGCGCCAATGGTGCCGGCAAGACGACCGCGATCCGCATGCTCACCGGCCTGTTGACGCCGTCGAGCGGCGAAGCGTGGGTCGCCGGCCACGACGTCTATCGCGAGAGTGAGTTGATCAAACGCGACATCGGCTACATGTCGCAGCGCTTCTCGCTCTACGACGACCTCACCGTTCGCGAGAACATTCGCCTTTACGGTGGCATCTACGATTTGACCCGCGATCAGATTCGCGATCGCACCGAGCGGATTCTTTCGCGCCTCGGCCTGAGCGACACCGCGCACGACGCCGTCGGTGCGCTGCCGCTGGGTTGGAAGCAGAAGCTCGCCCTCTCGGTCGCGCTGCTGCACGAACCCCGGATCGTCTTTCTTGATGAGCCGACGAGCGGTGTCGATCCGATCACCCGGCGCCAGTTCTGGGAGCTGATCTACGAAGCGGCGCACGCCGGCACGACCGTCCTGGTGACGACGCACTACATGGACGAAGCCGAGTACTGCGACCGGATCTCGATCATGGTGGCGGGACGCATCGCGGCGCTCGGGTCGCCGGCGGAGCTCAAGCGGGACGCGGGCGCGTCGTCGATCGACGAGGTGTTCGTCCGCCTCGTGCGACCCGAGCTCGCCGGCGGGGGGGGGCCGGCACAATGAGCGCGCTGTTCGGTCTTCTGCGGAAAGAGGCGTATCACATTTTGCGCGACCGGAGAACGCTCGCCGTGTTGATCTTTATGCCGGTCGTGCAGGTCATGCTGTTCGGGTTCTCGATTCGCACCGACGTGCGCGACGTGCGCCTGGTCATCGTCGACCCGACGCCGGACGCGACGACGCTCGAGATTCGGAACCGCTTCGCCGCTGGCGGGGTCTTTCGTATCGTCGGCGTATCGCGGACCGAGGAGCCGCTCGAGCCGCTCTTTCGAACCGACAGCGCGCAGGTTGGGCTCGTCTTCGAGGCCGGTTTCGGCCGCCACCTCGCCGCGGGCGATCCCGCGCAACTGCTTGTGATCACCGACGCCACGGAGCCGAACACCGGAACGTCGCGGCAGTTCTACGTGAGCGCGGTGATCCAGCAATACGAGAGTGACTTGGCGTTACGGTCGGGCGCGGTGCGAATCACGCCGCAGGTGCGCTCACGCTTCAACCCGACGCGTGAGAGCACGAACCTGTTCGTGCCCGGACTGATGGCGATGGTGCTCACCATCATCGCCGCGCTGATGACCGCGCTCTCGCTGACGCGCGAGAAGGAGACGGGCACCATGGAGGCGCTGCTCGTCTCACCGCTCCGGCCCTGGCAGATCATCGTCGGCAAGGTGGCGCCGTATCTCGCCATCGGCTTCCTCGCTACGCTCGCCGTTCTCCTGGTCGCAAGGGTCGTCTTCCGCGTCCCCATGGAGGGAAGTCTCGTCCTCCTTCTTGGAGAGGGCACGCTCTTCATTCTCGTGGCGCTGTCGCTCGGCATTCTCGTCTCGGCCCGGACCTCGTCGCAGCGCGTGGCGATGCTCGCGGCGATGATGGGAACGATGCTGCCGACGCAGATGCTGTCCGGTTTCATCTTCCCGCTCGAGAGCATGCCGCGGCCGTTGCAGTGGATCTCGATCATCGTGCCGGCACGATGGTTCGTGTTCATCGCGCGCGGCATCATGCTGAAGGGTGTTGGACTTGCCTACCTCTGGCGGGAGACGCTGGTGCTCGCGGCGATGACGCTCGTGCTGCTCGTGGCGAGCGTGCGTTCGTTCAGGGTGCGCCTCCAATGAGCGCCGCGTCGGCCGTCCGCGGTTTCGCGCGCCGCACACTGGCCCTGGCGCGCGCCGAGGTCCTTCACGTGATACGGGACCGGGCGAGTCTCGTACAGATCATCGTGATGCCGCTCGTTCAACTGCTCGTGCTCTCGAACGTCGCGACGTTCGCCGTGAAGCGGTCGCCGGTGTATTTCGTCGACTTCGACCACTCGCCGGCGTCGCGCGGCATCGTGACGCGTTTCGCGGCGTCCGATTTGTTCGACATCGTTGGCCAATCCGCTTCACCTGATGCGGCCAACGAAGCGATGTTGCGCGGAGACGCGACGCTGGTCGTCACTATCCCGCGCGACTTCGAACGCGACTTGGTGCGAGATAAAGCAGCGCCGATTGGTCTCGATCTGAACGCCGAGAAGGGTTCCGCCGCGGGAATAGTGCAATCGTACGCCGCGCAAACGCTCACCGACTATGCGGCGGAGCTCGGAACCGAGATCGTGCCGACGCCGCGCAACGTGATCGACGGTCCCCCCTCGGAGATTCCACCGCACCCCGGCGCCGCCCACATCGATGTCCGTTTGCGGTCGTGGTACAACCAGACGCTCGACTACAAGCATTACATGGTGCCGGGCATTCTCGTCGCGCTCGTAACGATGATCGGGACACTGCTCACCGCGCAAAACATCGCCCGCGAGAAGGAGATGGGCACGCTGGAGCAGCTCAACGTCACGCCGATCGGGAAAGCCGAGTTCATCACCGCGAAGCTGCTGCCCTTCTGGGTGCTGGCGATGATCGATCTCATGCTCGGACTGGCCGTCGCCCGGTTGGTGTTCGATGTGCCGATTCGCGGCAGCCTCGTCTTGCTCATGGGGTCGGCGGGGCTGTACATGATCGTCGCGCTGGCGATCGGGCTGTGGATCTCAGCCCTCGTCGAGACGCAGCAGCAGGCGATGTTCACGTCCTTCTTCGTCATCATGATCTACCTGCTGATGAGCGGCCTCCTCACGCCGATCGACAGCATGCCGCACTGGGTGCAGGTCGCATCGCTGGTCAATCCGGTGCGACACTTCGTTTCGATTTCTCGCGCCATTCTCGTGAAGGGCGCCGGGCTCGCCGAGATCTCGACGCAGCTGGTGACGCTCGCTGTCTTCGCGGTCGGCTTTCTCACCCTGGCCATTCGGCAGTACCGCAAGCGCGCCGCCTAGGGCTCGTTAGATTATCGGTCAGCCTGGCGGTCGACGTGCGCGCCCCGCCAGTGGCTCCGTCAGTCACCTCGCCGGCGAATCGCCGCACCGAGAGACGTCCAAATGACAAGCAAGAACTCCTTCAACAGCCGCGCGACGCTGGACGTCGACGGCACGCCGTACACGGTCTACCGGTTGTCGGCGATCGAGGTACCGTCGGGCAACAACGCCAGCCGGCTCCCGTTCAGCCTCAAGATCCTGCTCGAGAACCTGCTGCGAAACGAGGACGACGCATTCGTCAAAGCCGACGACGTCCTCGCCCTCGCGCGTTGGGACGTGAAGAGCGCGGCCGAGAAAGAGATCGCCTTTCGGACGAGCCGTGTGCTGCTCCAGGACTTTACCGGCGTGCCGGCGGTCGTGGACCTCGCCGCCATGCGCGACGCCATAAAAGCACTTGGCGGAAACCCACAGCGCATCAATCCGCTCCAGCCGGTCGACCTGGTAATCGACCACTCGGTGCAGGTGGACGAGTACGGCACGCAGGCGGCGTTTCTCATCAACACGGAGCTCGAGTTCGATCGCAACAAGGAGCGCTACGTCTTTCTGCGCTGGGGCCAGGACGCGTTCCGAAATTTCCGCGTCGTGCCGCCGGGTACCGGCATCTGCCACCAGGTGAACCTCGAGTACCTTGGG
>JAICJQ010000252.1 GCA_025928335.1 Gemmatimonadaceae bacterium | reverse complement strand
GCGGGATTGCCTGTCCTCGATACCACGGAATTGCACGTCGACGCGATCGTCGAGCGCCTGCGTCGTCCTTCGTAACCACGTCGATGGAGGTTGGAGTGGGAACTGTCGTTACGCCACGTCTCGATAGCCCAGCCCTGAACACGTACACGCCGACGACGTCTTCTGCTCCGGTAAGCGATACGCACGCGACGGTGTGGCCGGTTTGGCAGCGCGTACTGTTCCGGTTCTTCTTCGTCTATTTCGTATTGCAGGTCGCTCCCTGGAACTGGTTCCGAGCCGTTCCGGGCGTTCCCTGGCTGCTGCGGCCGTACGGCCGGCTCGTCGATTGGGCCGTTCATGCAAGCAACACTCGCTTCTTTCATGTGCGCGACACGCTGGTGCCCGTGAACGGCAGCGGCGACACGTCGTGGGCGTGGGCGCAGGTGTGCCTCTACCTCAGTTTGGCGGCGATCGGTTGCGTCGTCTGGTCGGTACTCGACCGGAAGCGAAGCAACTATGAGAGACTGGCGTTCTGGCTGCGAATGATCGTTCGGTACTACGTCGCGGCGGCGGCGTTGAGTTACGGGATCATCAAGATCTTCCTCCTCCAGATGACGTTCCCGACGTTGAGCCAGCTCGCGACGCCGCTCGGCGATCTGCTGCCGATGCGTTTCTCGTGGCTGTTCATCGGCTATTCTGCGCCGTATCAGTTCTTCTCGGGCGCGATGGAGACAACCGCTGGACTACTGCTGCTTTACCGGCGCACCGTGACGGCCGGACTATTCGCGGCGACCGGTGCGTTCCTCAACGTCGTGATGATCAATCTCAGCTACGACGTGCCGGTGAAGATCTACGCGTCGCATTTGCTCCTCGCCTGCTTGTTCCTGCTCGCGCTCGACGCTCCACGGTTGGTGCGTCTGCTCGTGTTGAATCAGCCGGTGCCCGCGACGTCGGCGTACGATCCGAAGTTCACTGTCGCGTGGCAGCGCTGGGGCGCGCTCGGGGTGAAGGCCTTCCTGGTCTTTCAGTTCTTGATCTTCCCCGTCAACACTGGCTGGCAGCGATACAAGGCATTCAACGCGCCCGCCGCGCGCGGTCCGTTGGCCGCCGGTTTCTACGATGTGCGCCGGTATGTCGTCAATCACGACACGATCGCTGCGTCGAGCGCCGATACGCTCCGATGGCGCGACGTGGTCATCGACAACACCGGAGCGGGAAGCATCAACACGACCGATCAGGTTTTCTGGCAGCGCTATCGCCGCGGCTACTTCCGCTACAAGCCCGACCCGGCGACGCATACCGCGGCCGTCTGGAAGACCTCGACGATTCCGCGTGACAGCACATTCCTCTTCACGATGCGGTACGAGGTTCCCGACTCCATCACGATCCGGGTGCACGCGGTGATTCGCGGCGATTCTGTGCACGTCGAATTGGTTCGGACCCCTCGGCATTTCCAGCTCGCGGAGCGGCAGTTCCACTGGTTGTCCGAATACAATCGATAGTCGTACTCCCCAGCCGACGCTGGACTACCCCGCGAAAGGACTGATGACATGAGGACGATCACGGTGACGGGAATGTCGGCGCTGAGTTTCCCGGATGGCTGAAACCGAGTGGTGGCAGCGCGGCCCCGTCGACGGTGTGCCGGCCGTACTTCAGCCGGTTGCACACATTCTGCTTCAGGTGCGCGAGAGCGTGAACGAGCTCGTCGACGGGTTGACGGAAGAACAGTGGAACGCGCGTCCGGCAAACGTGGCGTCCGCGGCGTTCCACGTGCGGCACATGGCCGGCGTGATCGATCGGCTTTTCACCTACGCGCGCGGCGAATCACTGTCCGATTCGCAGTTCGCCGCGCTACGCGCTGAGAAATTGCCGGTCGGCTTGTCTGACGTACCGGTCGTGCTTGACGAACTGAGTCGCCGAGTCGATCTCGCGATCGACGAGCTTCGGCGGATCGCCCCGGCTACGCTGAGCGACTTCCGGGCGGTTGGACGAGCGAATCTGCCGTCGACGGTGATCGGATGCCTCGTGCACGGAGCCGAGCATGCGATGCGGCACGTCGGTCAGCTTTCTGTTACGACGAGAATTGCTCGTGCCGGCTGAACTGCTTATCGCGATCTGGACCGGCGCGAAGCTCACTGACGCGCGTAGACCCGTCGATTTGCACCAAGACCTTGTGTG
Organism: Gemmatimonadaceae bacterium; assembly: GCA_025928335.1. Lineage (GTDB taxonomy): Bacteria > Gemmatimonadota > Gemmatimonadetes > Gemmatimonadales > Gemmatimonadaceae > JAQBQB01. The sequence continues at coordinate 2,168 of JAICJQ010000252.1, read as the reverse complement.
AGGGCTTTCACAGGCCCGCTGCCTTCCGCGTCGCGATCGAAGCTCCATTCACCGCCGCCCTCGAGTCCGACGAAGCGGTCGCCGCCGACGGGTGCGAGCGGGATCGAGCGTTTGCCGGACGACGTATAGAGACTCAGCGTCTTTCCGTCGGAGGCGACGCTGACGGTCAGTTGTAGCGTGTCCTTGTTGACGATTGTCGAATACGTGCCCGAGTACTCCGACAGCTTTGCCGCAGGGATAGTCGTGACGGCTCGAGTCACGCGAGGCTGGCCGCCGAATCCGTACTCCTCGGCGAAGGCGCGTTCGATTTCGGCGATGACGCCGCCGGTCACGCCATTCATCATGATGACGAAACCGCGGCCCTTGCTCGGTGACATGAACATGTCCGCGACGAAGCCTTCGTCCCGGCCGCCGTGCGAAAACACTAATGAATCGCCATCGCCGTTGACGGTGATGCCGAGCCCCCAGTAGCCGTTGCCGTAGGGCGGCAAAACGCGCGCTTGCTTTGAGACCATTTCCCGCGCGACGGCGGTCGGGAGTACGCCGCCAGGCTCGCCGCGGTAGGAGCGCGCCAAGGCGATCGCCCAACGCGCGAGATCCGACGGCGTCGTCCAAAGACCCGCCGCCGCCATTTCGGGGTAGACGTGAAACCCGCCGGGAACCGGCGTGTCGAGCTGTTCATGCCCGTTCGCCGCTTCACGGCGGCGCGATTCCGGCAGTGGATTTTCGTACGTGCTCCGCGTCATGCCCGTCGGGGCGAGCGCCAGTCGTCGCATGAGCGAGGGAAACGCCTCTCTTGTCATGTCGGTCGCGGCGAGCTGCGCGATCGTGATGCCGCCGCCGGAGTAGAGCCAGCGCGCCCCCGGCGTCGTGTCGTTGCGAACCGCCGGCGTATTGGCGGGCGGTGCGCCGTCGAGGAGTTGTGGAACCGTCGGCACCGGTTTCCCGAGCTCGTAACCCGGGAAGCCCCACACGGTGAGTCCGGCCGTGTGCGTCAACAGGCGACGCACCGTGACCTTTTCCTTTTCCGTGAACCGACTGTCCGGCAGATGCCACGATGTGAGCAGGGCATTGACGTTCGTGTCGAGCGAGATCTTCCGTTCGTCGAGCAACCGGAGAAAGCCGCTCGTGAAGATGGGCTTGCTGATCGAGCCGGCGAGAAAGAGCGTCGTCGAGTCGACGGGCTTGGTGCCGCCGAATTCCGTGACGCCGAAGCCTTTCGCGTACACGACGCGAAAGTTGTCGATCACCGCGATGCTCAAGCCAGGCACGTGGTACGACTTCATGCGATCCAGCAAGGCGAGCGAGATGTCGGGCTGATCCGCGATCCGGACGCCGTACCGCAAGTGATGCTCGATAGCCGCCGGGTTCTGTGCCGTGGCGGCGAAGGCGGGGATGAGAACGACAAGACCGGCGACTCGGCTGGCGCGCATCGGCTTCTCAGCTGGGAGGGGAGGGAGGGCTACAACGTCGCCGACGGCGCGCGGGGCGTCAACACGACTTGTGGCGGAACGAATCCTATGGGCGTCTTTGGGCGTAAGTCGCTATTGAATCCCAGGCCCACAGGGTCAGTATTACAGGCAACCCCTCCCAGTTCCCTATGCGACAGAGATCGATCGTCGTCCGTGCCGCGCAGTTGGGCGTATGCGCGCTTGTCCTCATCGGAGCGAGCTTCACCCGCCAGCCACGAGTGCTGTCGGCCAGTAGCGCCGATCCAACGTTCGCCGAAGACGTGGCGCCGATCTTCTACCGGAACTGCACGGCCTGCCACCACCCGGGCGGCCTCGCCCCCTTCTCGCTTGTCGAATACGACAGCGCCAAGGCGAAACTCGACGAGACGCGCGACGCCGTCTCGGCCGGGGTGATGCCACCATGGCACGCGAATGGTCCGCACGGTGTGTTCAGCAACGATCGACGTTTGTCGGACGCCGATCGCCAGACGATCCTCCGCTGGATCGACGCGGGCGCAAAGGCCGGCGACCCGAAGAAGCTGCCGTCGCGACCGGACTATCCCGCGACGTGGGAGATGGGCAAGCCGGATCTGATCGTTGGGATGCAAGACGATTTCACCGTGCCGGCGTCGGGTACGATCGAATATCAGTATTTCGAGATTCCGACAGGGATTACCGAAGAGAAGTGGGTGCAGGCGATCGAGATCGTGCCGGGTG
>JAICJQ010000240.1 GCA_025928335.1 Gemmatimonadaceae bacterium | reverse complement strand
TAGAGCACCGACGCCGTCAGTAGCGTCGAGACGTTCGAGTCGACGATGGCCGGCAGCGCGTGCCGGAAGCCCTCGTCGATCGCGGTGCGCACCGTCTTGCCCCGATCGAGCTCCTCGCGGATGCGCTCGAAGATCAGCACGTTCGCGTCGACGGCAATGCCGATCGAGAGCACGAAGCCGGCGATGCCGGGCAGCGTCAGCACGGCGTCGAAGCCGGCGAGCGCGGCGAGCGTGTAGAGCATGTAGAGCACCAAGCCGCCCACGGCGAGCAGGCCCGAGAAACGGTAGTACACCAACATGATGAGTACGACCAACGCGACGGCGATGATCGATGCCCGGAAGCCTTTGTCGATCGAATCCTTGCCGAGACTCGGGCCGATCGCCTGAAGCTGAGCGACGCGAAGCGGCACGGGAAGCGCGCCGGCTCGGAGCACGAGCGCGAGATCCTGCGCGTCGGCGAGCGAGCGTCCCCCCATCGTGATCTGGCCGCGGGTCCCGATGGCCGACTGAATGACCGGCGGACGGCCCATCACGCGGTTGTCGAGAATGATCGCCATGAAGTCGCCGACGTGCTTGCCCGTTTCGCTCCGGAAGCGACGGCCACCTTCATTGCTCAGTGTGAACTCTACGACCGGACCGCCTTCCATCGTATTGGTATTCGGCTGCGCGGTCTTGATGTAGTCGCCGGTGATGATCGGCTTGGAGTCGACCGAGTAATAGGCGCGATACCACTTGCCCTGCAGCGAAACGCTGTCCGTCCCGGCGACGAAGTCCTTGCCCGGCGGAAGCGCGGCGTCGACCGCGGTATCCGCGAGGTAGCTTTGCAGCGTCGGGACGTTGTCCATCGCGATGTAGTATTCGCCGGGCATGCTTCCCTGCTGCAAGAGACTCGAGAAGGCACCGCCGGCCTCGAGCTTGACGGAGTCGGTCTTCGCGGCGCTGTCCTTGGCGCCCTTGGTCGATGCGACTTTCTTCGAGCTATCGGCCTTGGACGTATCGGCTGATTTCAGGAGGCCCTGGAGGCCCTTCGCGACGGTCGTCGGCGACTTTCCCGCCGTGTCGCCGCCGACCTTGGCGACGAGACCGCGCTGCTTGATCACCTGGTCGATGCGCGGGAGCGCGCGCTCGAGCGCCTGTGTCTTGTCGGTGATCTCGAATTTCAGCACCGCCTGCTCTTCGACGAGCTTCCGAGCGCGTTCGGGATCCTGAATGCCCGGAACCTGAACGACGATGCGATCGTCGCCCTGCTTCTGCACGACGGACTCGGAAACGCCGATGCCCTCGATTCGGGAGCGAACCGTCTTCAGCGCTCGATCGATTGCCTCTTTCTTATCCGAATCCGGGATTTTCTGCTTGCTGTCGTCCACCTCGAGGGCGATGTACATGCCGCCGCTGAGATCGAGGCCGTACTTGAGGGGAATGCGCCGTTGCGTCGTGTCCTTCAGGATGCCGTTCGCGTCGCGCTGACGAACGGTGACGTTGCGCGGAACAAGCGACCAGATCGACAACACCACCAAGGCGACGATGATCGAAATGCGATACTTCAGAGGCATACGACTGCGGGCAGGAGGTAGGAGTAGTCCGACGAACCTATAAGGTTAACTGGCTCTTAAGCTTGGGTCAACGCGAATCGGGCGTCGTCGGCGTCGCGGCCAAGCTGCTCGACGAGAGCGTCGACACTCGAAAAGCGGGTCGTATCGCGCAACCGCCGAACCATGTCAATCGACAGCTGCTCGCCGTACCAATCGCCGCTCGTGTCGAACAAATGCACCTCGAGGCTGAGCTCGTAGTCGCCAAAGGTCGGTCGTGGGCCGAGGTTCATCATGCCGCCAAGCGGACCACGACGCGTCATCGCGCGGACGGCGTATACCCCAGGCGGGGGGAGAAGTTTTCGCGCCGACGGGAGACGGATATTGATCGTCGGGTAGCCAAGCTGCCGCCCCCGACCGTCGCCGGCCACGACGAATCCGCGGAAGGAGTATGGTCGGCCAAGGGCGCCGCGCGCCCGCTCGAGATCGCCGTGCGCAATGGACGTCCGAACAGCGCTCGACGAAATCGGAACTCCGTGCTCATCCAGAGTCGGTGCAACGAGCTCCACGTCGAAGCCGAGCCTCTCGCCTATCGACCGGAGTGCCGCAACATCGCCCTGACGGCCGCGACCGAGCCCGTGGTCGTGGCCGACGACGAGCGTGCGAACCCGATACCGCTTTACGAGGACCTCCCTGACGAAGTCCTCAGCGCTGTACGACGCCAGCGACTGGGTGAATGGAAGCACGCTCACGAGGAGCGGACCGCTGTCGGCGAGGGCATCGAGCTGTTCCTCGCCCGGAGTGAGCAGCATCGGCGCCGCGGACGGATTCACGACGTCGAGGGGATGGGGACGGAACGTGACGAGCAGCGCCGGAACAGCGATGGCCGCAGCTCGCTCGGCGACGCGACGTAGGATGTCGCGGTGGCCGAGGTGAACGCCGTCGAAGGTTCCGACCGTGACGACCGAGCCACGCCCAAGTTGCGGAAGCCCTAGCTCGTCACGCGTCACGAAGGACCACCTTCGGGCGCAACTCGATGCCCGAACGCTCGGCGATCGCGACGAGATCACCGCGATCGTCGACCAGCGCCACGCGTTCGAGCGACGTGTCCTCGTCGATGACCGGATTGCCGTGGAGCACTCGCGCCAGCTCGGCGTCGTCGAGCACCCGGACAGCCAACGAGGGAATGGCTTCGCGGAGCGGTCGAACGTCGAAGTCTCCACCGCGAATGTCGTCGACACTGGACGCGTCGGTCACATCGAAGGCGCCGCTCCTGAGACGGCGAAGCGCTGCGAGATGAGCGGCACTGCCGGCGAGCCGCCCAAGGTCGCGCGCCAGAGCACGAATGTAGGTGCCGCCGCTGCAGGTGATCCGCGCCGAGAGCATGCTCCGGTCGAGCGACAGGATCTCCCAGCAATGGACGACCACGCGCGCGGGGGCGAGCTCCAACTCCTTGCCACGACGCGCCGCCGCATACGCGCGCGTTCCACCGACCTGCTTCGCCGAGTAGGCGGGCGGCACTTGATCGATCTCACCGGTCAATTGCGCGACGCCCGCTTCGATCGCGGCCGGCAGGGCCTGCGGAGCTTCACGTGTCGTTTCACCGGTGGCGTCGTCGGTGTCCGTTTCGGCGCCAAAGGCGATCGTTGCGTCGTACACTTTCGGCTCGCCGTCGAGGAACGGCATCAGCCGGGTTCCCCGTCCGAGCAACATGACGAGCAGACCGGTCGCAAACGGATCGAGCGTTCCGGCATGCCCGACGCGCCGCGTGTGCAGGCTGCGGCGAACGGCCGACACGGCGTCGTGCGACGTTATGCCGGCGGGTTTGTCGACGAGTAGGAGCCCCGCGACCTCAGTCGTCAGCGTCCCCATCGGGAGCCGGCGGTTGGGCCGATTTGATCTGCGCGAGAAGCGATTCGATGCGTGCCGCGCGCTCGATGCTTTGATCGGGGAGAAAGGTGATCTCCGGCGCGAGACGCAACCGCAGCGCACGGCCGACCCGCGACCGAAGGTGCAGTGCGACGCTGGCCAATCCTTCGAACGTCTGCGCGCGTTCGGTATCGGTGCCCATCACGCTGACAAAGACTTTCGCGTGGCGAAGATCGCGCGTCACCTCGACACCGGTGACGGTGACGAGGCGCGTGATGCGCGGATCCTTCGCTTCTTCGGCGAGGACCGTAGCGATCTCCTCACGAATGGCCTCGGCCACGCGGTCGGCGCGGCGATGCTCGTTCGGCATGAGACCAGTCCTAGGCTGACGTCGTTGACTCGAGCGTCCGCGCGACCTCTTCCTTGCGGTAGCACTCGATCACGTCGCCAACCTTGAGATCGTTGTAGTTCTCGACGCCGATACCGCACTCGAAGCCTTCGCGCACCTCGCGAACGTCGTCCTTGAAGCGGCGGAGCGACGCGATGGTCCCGTCGAAGACTTCGACGCCGTCGCGAATGACGCGCACGCGAGCCTGCCGGTTGATGATACCACTTCGGACCGAGCAGCCGGCGATGGTGCCGATGCGAGAGATCTTGAACACCTCGCGCACCTGCGCCTCGCCGAGCACGACTTCGCGCTCCTCGGGACGCAGCATGCCTTCCATCGCCGCGCGAACGTCGGCGACGGCTTCGTAAATGATGCGGTAGAGCTTGATCTCGACGCCTTCGCGTTCGGCCGCGGTGCGCGCGTTGTTGTCGGGACGGACATGGAAGCCGATGATGATCGCCGCCGCCGTCCTCGCGAGGAGGATGTCGCTTTCCGTGATCGCGCCGACGCCGCGGTGCACGACGTCGACCTTCACTTCGGCCGTCGAGAGACCGATGAGCGCATCGGCGAGTGCTTCCGCCGGGCCGCCCTGGTCTGCCTTGATGATGATGTTGAGCGTGCGGACTCCGCCGGGCGTGGATTGCGCCATGAAGTCCTCGAGCGTGACGCCACCGCGCGTGCCACGTCGGCTCTTTGCTTCGCGATCGAGACGCTCGCGGCGCTGTGCGACGTCGCGCGCCGCGGCGGCGTCTTCGACGACGAGGAGCTGATCGCCGGCCATCGGCACGCCGGCAAAGCCGAGGATTTGCGCCGGGATCGCGGGACCCGCCGACTTGATCTGCTTGCCGCGCTCGTCGAGCAGCGCGCGCACGCGGCCGGAATACATGCCCGCGATGAAGTCGTCGCCCACACTCAGCGTGCCGTTCTGAACGAGGACCGTGGCGACCGGACCCTTACCGGGATCCAGCGAGGCCTCGATCACTGTACCGGCGGCGCGGCGCTCGGGATTCGCCTTGAGGTCGAGAATCTCGGCCTGCAGGAGAATCTGGTCGAGCAGAGCGTTGACGTTCGTTCCCTTCTTCGCCGAGATCTCGGTGGAGAGCACGTTTCCGCCGAACTCCTCGAGCACGACGCCGTGCTGCAAGAGCTCCTGCTTTACCTTGCCCGGGTTTGCTTGCGGCAAGTCGATCTTGTTGATGGCGACGATGAGCGGCACGCCGGCGTTCTTGGCGTGCGAGATCGCCTCGATCGTCTGCGGCATGACCGAGTCGTCCGCGGCCACCACGAGCACCACGATGTCCGTGACCTGCGCGCCGCGAGCGCGCATGGCCGTGAACGCTTCGTGGCCCGGCGTGTCCAAACACGTGATCTGACGGCCCTTGGGCAGCGTGACGTGATACGCGCCGATGTGCTGCGTGATGCCGCCCGCCTCGCCGGCGACCACAGTGGCCTTGCGGATGTAATCGAGGAGCGAGGTCTTGCCGTG
>JAICJQ010000230.1 GCA_025928335.1 Gemmatimonadaceae bacterium | reverse complement strand
CGAGGTCGAGCATCGCGTCGCTCGTCGGGTCGAGCGAGCCGAGATCGGATGCGCACGCGACTGCTCGCTCGAGGTACGCTTCATCGGCGATCGCTCCGTGCTTGATCACTTCCGCAAACCCGGCGCGAAGATGTTCACGCGGCAGTGTGGCGAGCACGCTCGGATCGACGACGACAGCCATGGGTTGGTGGAACGAACCAACGAGATTCTTGCCGGCGGCGGTATCGACGCCTGTCTTGCCGCCGATCGACGCATCGACCATCGCGAGCAGTGTGGTCGGAACCTGAACGTACGGAATGCCGCGCATGTAGGTCGCGGCGACGAATCCGGCGACGTCGCCCACAACGCCGCCACCGAGCGCGACGATCAATGAATCGCGACCGAAGCCGGCGTCGAGCAATTCGTCGGTGAGTCGAGACCACGTCTCACGCGTCTTGTGGACTTCGCCGGCGGGCAGCCGTAAGACCATGGTCCGCGCCGCGCCGACGGCATCGCGAACGCGCGCCGCGTAGAGTGGGCCAACGTTCGTATCGGTGACGATGGCGTAACGGTGAGCCCCGCTTACCCCCGCGAGTTCGCCAATGCGATCGAGCAGACCCGGGTCGACGGTGACGTCATATGTCGGAAGTCCAATCCGGCGCGCGCCGCTCACCAGGTGGTCTCTCCGCCGGCGCCGAGTTTGTTGGCGAGGCGCGCGAGGGTGAACAGCAGGTCGGAAAGTCGGTTCAAATAGATGACGACGAGCTCGGGGATCTCGGTTTCCTGGCCGAGCAGTACGACGCGCCGCTCCGCTCGACGGCACACCGTGCGCGCAACGTGGAGCGCGGCGGCCTTTTTCGTTCCGCCGGGCATGACGAAGGCCTTGAGGGGTTCGAGGTCTTCGTCGCACGCATCGATCGCGCGCTCGAGTTGGGAAATCCGAGCGTCGTCGACGTTCGCCTTCTCGAGATGCTGTCGCATCTTCGCGAGATCCGGCGTCGCGAGCAGCGCCCCGATCGCGAACAAATCGGGCTGGATCGGTGACAGCACTTCGTCGATCCGCGGTACCGTCTCGATCGCGAGCGCCATCCCGATCGACGCATTCAGCTCGTCGACGTCGCCGTACGCTTCGACGCGCGGGTGGCTCTTCGCGACGCGCCCGCCGCCGAAGAGCCCCGTGTCACCACGGTCGCCGGTCTTCGTATAGATCTTCATCGCGACGACTAATGTAGATGCGCCGCTCCTGCCGCGCACGCGAGTCGAGCACCGCTATTTTCCGTCATGCCTGATCCGCAAGACATCCGAGACATAACGATTATCGGCGGCGGTCCAACCGGGATCTTCGCTCTCTTCTATGCGGGAATGCGCGGTGCAACGGCGCGGCTTGTCGACGCCCTTCCCGAGCTAGGCGGCCAGCTCACCGCGCTGTACCCGGAGAAATACATCTTCGATGTCGCGGGTTTTCCGAAAGTGTTGGCCAAGGACCTCGTGCGCTCGCTCGCCGATCAGGCGGCGCAATTCAAGCAGCCGATTCACCTGCTGCACACGGTGACCGGCCTCGAGGAAACCGATAATCGTTTTGTCCTCGTGACCGATAAGGAGCGCTTCGAATCTCGCGCGCTGGTGATTGCCGCCGGCATCGGCGCTTTCTCGCCGCGGCGACTGCCGCAAGCGTGCGCGCAACCCTGGTACGGCCGCGGCGTCTACGACGTCGTCACCGATCCGGAGGCGTTCCGCGGGCGACGCGTTCTGATCATCGGGGGCGGCGACTCAGCGTTCGACTGGGGCACGCAGTTGCTCGAGCGCGCCGCGCGCGTGACGATCATTCACCGCAGCGATCGCTTTCGCGCGCATGCGGCAACTATCGCGCAATACCAGGCCGCGGTCGGCTCGGGGAGCGCCGATCTTTTTACCTTCCACGAGCTCCACGACATTCGATGTGCCACGGATCCCGATCGTTTCTCGCACGTGGAGCTGCGCGACATCAAAGCGAAGTCCACGCGCACGATCGAAGTCGACGTCGTGCTACCGATGCTCGGCTTCGTGAGCGACATCGGTCCTCTCGCGGAGTGGGGGTTGACGCTCGAGAAGGAAGAAATCGTCGTGACGAGCACGATGGAGACCGGGCGTCCTGGCGTTTATGCCGCTGGTGACATCACAACCTATCCGGGAAAGCTCAAGCTGATCGCGAGCGGATTCGCCGAAGCCGCGACCGCGGTGAACCAGGCCGTTCACTGGATTTATCCGGAAAAGAAGGTCGCGCCCGGGCACTCGTCGAACATGGCGATATTCGGCCAGACGGACGACTGATTGGGGCGGCGGGCGGCGGACGATTACTCCGTCGACGCCCGCGACCACCGTTCGACTGGTCGATTCTCCGCGGTGAATCCCTCGGGATGTCGACGACGAAGCTTTTCTTGATTGGCTTCCGCGACGCGCGATAGAGGCACGCCGAGCGTGTGGGCTGTGATCGCAAGACACCAAAAGACGTCGCCCAGCTCTTCCGTGAGCCGAGCCTCATCCACGTCGCGTAGCTGGAAGACTTTTTTTCGTATGAGGCCGAGGAGCTCCGCCGCTTCCTCGACGAGCCCAACGCTCGCGTCAACAAGACGGTCTTGGTCGTCGAGTGCGGGATTGATCGTTCGCAATGCCGCTTGTTGGTATTCGTCGAGATTCATAGTAGCCCGGTTTGCGTCGCCCGTCGCCCGTCGCCCGTCGCCCGTCGCCCGTCGCCCGTCGCCCTCAATCGTAGCTGACTCTCGGATCTGCTTTCGCGTAGGCGAGATCCGTGATGAGATTCACCACTACGAAAACAGTGCTCAGGAAAAGGACGGTGCCCTGAATCGCCGGGAGATCGCGCCGTGAGATCGCGTTGACGACGTAGCGGCCAATCCCGGGCCAGGAGAAGATGGTTTCGGTCAAAATGCTGCCCGTGAGATACGCGCCGAAATCCAGGCCGAGCACGGTGATCACCGGAATCAGCGCGTTGCGCAGAGCATGCTTGAGCGTAACAACCCACTCGCCGAGCCCCTTGGCGCGTGCCGTTCGCACAAAATCCGCGTTGAGCGCCTCGAGCATAGCCGAGCGCGTCATGCGCGCCAAAAAGGCGATCGATCGCATGCCGAGGGTCAAGGCGGGCAGTACCAGGAAGCGGAGGCTTCCGTAGCCAGATGGGGGCAGCCAGCGGAGCGTGACCGCGAACAGCAAAATCAGCAGGAGACCGACCCAGTACACCGGGAACGAGATGCCGAGGTACGCGATGCCGAGCGCGAATCGGTCGGCCAGACCGCCGGGTCGGCGCGCGCTCAATACGCCGAGCGTGATGCCCAGCACCGTCGCGAGGAGCATCGCGGCGCCGGCGAGTTGCAGCGTCTTCGGGAAACGCTCACGAATGTCTTGCGTGATCGGACGGTTCGTGATGTACGAGCGACCGAGGTCTCCCACGGCAACGCGGCTCACGTAGTGCGCGAAACGTTGGGGGAGTGGATCGTCCACGTGCAGTTCGGCGCGAAGACGGGCGATCGTCGCGCTGTCGGCGCGTTCACCCACCATCGCTTCGACTGGATCGCCGGGCGCGACGTACAACAAGAGGAACGCGACGACGAGTACGCCGAACAGCGTCGGGATCGCGAGAAGCAGTCGCCGCGCGATGAAGCGCGTCATGGTTTCGGCGTGGCGATGGTGACATCCAGCCAGCGCTGCCCGTTGAAGATCACCGGCGGGACGAAGTGCTTGATCCAGGGTTGGACGGCGTACAGCTCATTATAGAAGTAAAGAAAGACCATTGGCGCATCAGCGAACGCCAGGGAATCGGCTTGTCGATAGAGACCGTTCCGTTTGGTCTCGTCGAGCTCGTGACGCGACGCTGTCACCAAAGAATCGAAGCGCGCGTTCGAGTAGAACGACACGTTGCCGCCAACGCCCTTGTTCGCGCTGTGCAGCAGCGGATACAGGAAGTCCTCGGCGTCGGGATAATCCGCGTACCAATCCTTTAAAATCATGTCCGTCTGGCCTTTTCGCGCTGCGCCCCGCGCGGCCGCCGATTCGCGCTGCACGATCTTGGCGCGAATTCCGACGGCGTTGAGGTACGCCTGCACCGTCTCGGCGATTCTCAAATAGATCGGCGTAGTCGACGTCCACAGCTCGATGTCGATTCCATTCGGGTGACCGGCGGCGGCGAGCAGCTGTTTGGCCTTCGCGGGATCGTACGGATACGGCTTTCGAGTACTGTCATAGCCGCCGAGTGCCGGCGGGACGACGCCGGCGGCGCGTGTGCCGCGACCGCCGATCAGCCGCTCGATGATGCGATTGACGTCGATCGCGTAGTTGATGGCCTGCCGGACGCGCGGATCGACGAGCGGACCCCGGGTGGTGTTGATGCCGATGTACACAAGCTCGAGCGCCGGCGTGGACATCAGCATCGGCTTGCGGCTCTCGTCCTCCATCCAGTCCGACGCCTCCGCGGCGGGGATCTGCAAGATGTCGACATTGCCGCTCTCATACTCGGCGACCGCGGTGCTCGGCTCGGCGATGATGCGTGCGCGGAGGGTGTCGGTCTTGGGAGCCCCACCGAAGTACGACGGGTTCTTCGCGAATAGCAGGTAATCGTCATGCTTCCACTCGACCAGCTTCCACGGCCCCGTACCGATGGGGTGTTCTCCGAAGTTCGCAGGCACGCTGTCCGGGACGACGGAGGCAACCGGCATCGCCATCATCTTGGTGAAGATGGCGAGCGGCTCGCCGAGCGTGACGACCAGGGTGGAATCGTCGGGCGCGGCGAGCCCCGAGATGCTCGCCGCCTTGCCGCCGTTGAAGTCCCTGGCGCCGGCGATGGGAAAGAGAAAGGACGCCGCGCCGCTCTTCGTCGCCGGCTCGAGGGCGCGCTGCCAACTGCGGATGACGGTACGTGCCGAGAAGGGCCGGCCATCCTGAAACGCGACGCCGCGACGCAAATGGAAGGTGTAGCGCAATCCGTCCGGCGTGACGTCCCATCGCTCGGCGAGGTTTGGTTCGACGCGGGCGTCTGGGGTGAAGCGCGTCAGCCCGTCGAAGACGTAGCCGACGGCGCGTCCGGTGGGGACATCGGTGGACAGCGCAGGGTCGAGCGAGCGCGGGTCGTAGTTGTCACGGGAATCGATGATTTCGTGGCGCGATGGCGCGCCTGGCGACCCGCAGGCGGCGAGGCACAGCGCGACAGCCACCAGAAGCACGATGGGTGGGCGTTCGTCTTCCATTGACAGTGGCTAAGTCGCGCGAGAACTTACTGTTTCCCGCCGTTAAGCGTCAATCGGATGCGCCCGCCGGAGGTAGTCCCGCGCGGGCGCGTTGCGTGTCCACCGCCAGCGTCGGGTGGTATCACGAATGATCAGCGCTTCCCGGGCCAGACGTGGCCGTGGGACTCACGAGGACCGAATGTCTGCAAAGAGCGATCCGCTCGCTCGATTCGCGCTTGCGGCGCTCCTTGCTTGTTTTCTGCCCGCGGCGGCTCGCGCGCAGGATGTCGAGTGCGACCAGTCGAACGACCGTGAGGTTCGGGCGCTTCAGTTCGAGGGTAATCGCACCTTCGGCGCCGAACAGCTCTCGGCCATCGTCATCACGACGCCGTCGTCCTTTGCGCGTCGTCACTTCCGGATCTTCGGCACGAAGCGCTGCTATCCGAGCGAAGGCCTGGCGCAGGACGTCGCCAATCTCAAGGCGTTCTACGAGATCAACGGATTCTACGACACGAAGGTCGACACGGTCGTAACGCCGGCGTCGGGCTCGCCAGTCCGCGTCACGTTTCGCATCAACGAAGGCCAGCCGCTCGTTCTGGATTCTCTGACGAT
>JAICJQ010000142.1 GCA_025928335.1 Gemmatimonadaceae bacterium | reverse complement strand
TTGGTTGAAGGTGATGCAGCTGGTGGCGCGGACGAAGCGGACGGTGGGGCGGGCGGCGAATTTTGTGCCGCCGGAGCGGTTGGGGCGGGTGTTAAGGCTGGTGTGGATTCCGGTGGTGATGTTGTGGATTTTTGTGCCGATGTTGATGCCGTTTTTGGGGGAGAAGTCAGAAGTCAGTAGTCAGAATTCAGAAGTTGGACGGCCGGGGTTTTTGGCGCCGGTGGGGGACAGACCCTGTTTACAAACTTTTTAAACCGGGTCTGACCCCAACCGTACCATTTCGCTTCGCCGTGCGGTTCGGCTATGGTTTGGAGATCACGATGGGGTGAAAGGTTTCCTGAGCGTGGAGTTGCTGTAGGTCGGATGCGTGCGACCGCAAGAACTCGGCGTTCTTGGCGAGCGAGGGCGTCGGGGGCGCGGCCTTGGGGTCGGCCATGAAGCGCTCGGCGGCGGCGATAGCGATCCCGGCGACGAAGTAATCCTTGACCGAGATGCCCGCCTGATTGATCGCGGTGTTCACCGGAGCGTTCGCCTCGAGCCACTTGCGGCCGGCGTCGTTGTCGGTCGAGCCCGCGTCGGTGAGGTTGCTCTGAAGCGCGGCGCGCGCGGCGGAATCGCGAGAGGCGACGGCGACGACGCTGTCCGCGGCGGCGAGGAAGTGCGAAAAGTTATCGGACGTGAGCTCGTAGCGCATGGCGCGCGTGACGCTCTTGCCGTCGGTCCGTGTGACATGGATCCCGGGTCCGGTCGCGGGAGTGGCGCCCAGTGTCGTGAGCGCCGCGGTGTCGATGGTCGTCGTGTCGACAGCCCCGGCGGCCGACGCTTGGTTATCGTTCGAGCGGTCGCGTCCGCAGGCGGCAAAGCACATCGCGGAGGCGAGCAGTAAGGTTGTTCGTGTCGTAATGTTCAGCATGGCGAAGCGCCTCGACGTAAGTCGAGTGACGAAGCGCAGAGCCCGTGCCGGATCCTTCCACTCGAGGTTGATAATGCAGGTTCGTTCCCTTGCGGTCGCGGCCGCTGCCGCCCTGGTCGGGGCAACGGCATCGAGCGCTCAGACCCTTGTACAAGCGTCGAGCAACAGCCGATCGGCGCCGATGCTCGCCGCAGTCGACACGTCTGTCTTCCACGGGCTGAAGTTCCGGGTCGTTGGCCCGCCGCGCGGAGGCCGTGTCACGACAGTAACCGGCGTTCCGTCGCAGCCGCGGACCTTCTATATGGGAGTCGCGAGCGGCGGCGTGTTCCGGACGACGGACGCCGGGACGAGCTGGGTGCCGATCACGGACGGAAAGGTTCCGGTGGCCTCGACGGGCTCGATCGCGGTTTCGGAATCCGACCCGAACACCATCTACCTGGCCACCGGCTCCGACGACATCCGCAGCAATGTCTCTACTGGCCGCGGCGTGTACAAATCGACTGACGGCGGCACCACGTGGAGCTTTGCCGGGTTGTACGACGCCGGACAGATCGGCGCCGTGCGAATTCATCCGACGAATCCGAACGTCGTCTGGGTTGCGGCTATCGGCAACGCGTTCAAGCCGAACTCGGAGCGCGGCGTTTTCAAGACGACGGATGGCGGCAAGACGTGGAAGAAGGTCCTGTTCGTGTCGGACAGCGTCGGTGCGGCGGATCTCGAGCTCAACCCGGCCAATCCCGACATGATCTACGCCTGGATGTGGCGCGGCGAGCGAAGGCCGTGGACGATCATCAGCGGCGCGGAGAGCTCGACGGGCGTCGGATTCTATAAGAGCACCGACGCGGGCGAGCACTTCTCGAAGATCACGACCGGGCTCCCGACAGAGCTCGTCGGCAAGGCGAATCTGGCGGTGACCGCCGCCAATCCGAATCGCGTTTACGCACTCGTCGAAGCGAAGCCCGGCGGCGGCTTGTATCGCTCGGAGGACGCCGGACAATCGTGGAAGCTGATCTCGAGTTACGGACAGCTGATCACCCGACCGTTCTACTACGTCGCACTTGCTGCCGATCCGACGAATGCAGACGTCGTCTACGCGGGCGCCGAGAGTTTCTATAAGTCCACGGACGGCGGTGCGAACTGGTCGCCGCTGCGGACGCCGCACGGCGACAACCACGACATGTGGATCAATCCGAAGGACGGCAAGATCATGATCCAGTCGAACGACGGCGGCGCGAACGTCTCGCAGGACGGCGGCCGCACGTGGTCGACGCAAATGAACCAGCCGACGGCTGAGATCTATGGCGTGTGGATGGACGAGCAGTTCCCGTATCGTCTCTACGGCGCGCAGCAAGATGCGAGCACCGTGATCGTGCCGAGCATGCCGGTCCCCGGCGTGAGCGAACCGTTCGAAACGGGACCGGGCTGCGAGACGGGACCGATCATTCCGCACCCGAAGAATCCGCAGATCGTGTACGGCGCGTGCAAAGGCCAGTTCGGGCGGATGTTCATGAACACACGGCAGGAACAGAACTACTGGGTCGGTGGCCAGTCATTGTATGGAAACGATGCGAAGGATCTGATCTATCGCTTTCAGCGCGTCTCACCGATGGAAGTGTCGCTGTTCGATTCGAGCGTCGTGTATTATGGCTCGCAGTACGTGCATCGCTCGAAGGACGGCGGGGTGCATTGGGAAAAGATCTCCCCCGACCTCACCGCGCACCCGGCGTGCTGCCAGGGTGGAAGCGGCGAGCCGATCACGCGCGACGTGACGGGTGAAGAGTTCTACAGCACGCTGTACGCGATCAGCGAATCGAAGCTCGAACCGGGGGTGATCTGGACGGGCTCGAACGATGGTCCGTTCTACGTCACGCGCGACAATGGCAAGACCTGGAAGAACATCACGCCGAAGGATCTGCCGACGGGCGGTCGCGTGCAGTACATCGAGACGTCGCCGCACCGCAAAGGCTCGGCGTATTACGCGGTGTACCGCTATCTGCTCGGCGACTTCGAGCCGTACATCTACAAGACGGACGACTACGGCGCGACGTGGAAGAAGCTGACCGACGGCAAGAACGGCATCCCCGCCGACTGGCCGACGCGTGTCGTGCGCGAGGATCCAACGCGCGAAGGTCTGCTGTATGCGGGCACGGAGTTCGGGCTGTTCATCTCGTTCGACAACGGCGCGCATTGGCAATCGTTCGACCGGAACATGCCGCAGGTGCCGATCACTGACATCAAGATCCATCACAACGATCTCGTCGTCGCGACGCAGGGTCGCTCGATGTGGATCATGGATGACATCACGCCGCTTCAGCAGGTCGGGCAACAGACCGCGACCGCTGCCGCCGCGCTGTTCAAGCCGCGCGATGCGATCCGCGGCCGTCTTGGCGGCGGCCGCGGCGGGTTTGGTGGCGGTGGTGGTGGCGGGGGTGCCGCCCCGGGACAGGCGCAGTTTCCGGCGTACGGCGCGGCGATCAATTACTACCTTGGCCGCGCACCGTCGGGCCGTGTGACGATCGAGATCAGCGACGCGGCGGGAAAGGTCGTGCGGAGCTACTCGAGTGAGGCGTCGACGGTTGCGGCGGGCGACTCGCCGGGGGCGCCGCCGTCGGATGACGAAGAGGGTGGCGGCGGGTTCCGCCGAGCGGCACCTCCCGTCCGCTTGACGGCGAACCTGGGAATGAACCGGCTGACCTGGGACTTCAACTCGACGGCCGGATTCGCTGTGCCGCCGGGGACTTACAAGGTGAAGATGACGTCGGGAAGCTGGAGCGATGTGCAACCGCTGACCCTCAAGATCGATCCGCGCCTGGCGGCGGATAACGTCACGGTCGCGGACCTGCGCGAGCAATTCGAGCACAATCAGCGTATGCGCGACATGGTGACGGAGGTTGGCCGAGTCGCGAATCGCGTGCGGCAGGCGCGGACACGACTTCAGTCCGGCGGCACCGGTGATGCCGCCGCGGTGAAAGAGCTCGCGACGACGCTGTTCGGACCGGACGAGGGCGTGCGATACGGCCGGCCGGGACTGCAAACGCAGATCACGTACCTCGCGGGCATGACGACGCGGGTCGATCAGCGGATCGGTCGAGACGCCGTGGAGCGGTATCAGACGCTGCGCAAGGAGCTCGACGCGCTCGAAGCCAAGGTCAACAAGACGCTCGGTACAGAGAAGTAGAATTATGAAAGACTGAAGTACCGTTCGAAGAACAGAACGCGCCGGAGCCGGGCGATCGTCATGTCCGGCTCCGGTTTTATTCGGCGGAGACCGTAGGGATCGGTCCGTCGCGCGTTCATCCGTCCGCCTCCGCGGACCGCGGCGAGATATCCCGCCTCACGCGCCAATCGGCGGACGTCGGCGCTCTGATTGCTGAACGGAAAGGCGAAGACGTCGGGAGGCGCATCGAGCAAGTCGCCGAGCTGCGAGCGCGATTCCGAGAGCTCGCGCATCGCGTGTCGCTCGGGAACGCGCGCGAGGGGGACGTGCGTCAGGCTGTGTGAACCGAAGCGCACGCCTTCGTTCTGCAATTCGCGAATGCGCTTCGCATCGAGCAGCGGCTCCTGGCGCTCGTCGGAATCCCAGGCATTCGTTCCGCCAATTTGCCCAGCAACGAGAAAAACCGTCGCGGTCATGTCGCGCTGACGGAGCGCGGGCCATGCATTGCGGTCGAAGCAGGTGTAGCCGTCATCGAACGTGATGATCACGGGCCGGGCGCGGAAGCGCCACGATCCCCCCGATCGATACCGCAGCCACTCTTCGAAGGTGATCGTCTGGTAGCCCCACTCGAGGAGCGCGTCCAGTTGCTGCGCGAATTGGTCCGGCGAGACGTAGTTGCCCGGGTACCGCGCGTCCGGTGGCACCTCGTCAATCTTGTGGTACATCAAGATCGTGAGCTTCACACAGGCTTGCCGGCGCCCTGATCGAAGAGGAAGGCGTACTTCATGAACGACGCGAAGGCGCTGAGGACCGCGGCGATGAATCCCTGAATTCCATCGCGCCAGCCGGAATATAGGAAGTAGTCGCGCACGAACCGCCACGCCGGACGCGTCGCAAGCGCCCAGACCGATGGCCGGCGGCCCTTTGCGCGGAGATCGTCCGCGCCCCACCGCGCGTACTTCATGATTTTGGCGGCGTGGTGAGCGATGTCGCGATAGGGACGGTGAATCACGGCGCCGTCGAGATGTCCCACCGCGCCCTGAACTTCCAATCCCTCGTGCACCTTGGTCGTGCTGTAGCGCAGGTCGCGCACAAAGAGCCGCACATGCCAATCCCGGCCCCACGGACCGTGCTTCAGCTCACGGCCTAAGTACTCGTTTCGGAAGTGAAAGCCGTACGCCGGTGGTCCGTCGCCCAGATCGACAACGCGGGCGATCTCATTTCGCAGGGTTGAATCCACCCGCTCGTCGGCGTCGATGGCCAGGACCCACCGCGTCCTCGCCATCTCGATTCCGACGTTTCGCTGGCTCCCAATGGTCGAACCAGAGAGCGTCAGAACGCACGCACCCGCAGATTTGGCGCGCGCAACCGTGTCGTCCGTCGAGCCGCCGTCGACCATGATTACCCGTTCAGCCCAGCCCAACGCCTCGATCACGGCTACGATCTGCGCCGATTCATTCAGCGTGGGAATTACGGCCGTTACTGCGATGGGAACCCTTGCGACAGCGGTCGCGCCACCACTCTCAGCCTCGAAATTCGAGCCCTCAGTGTGGTCGCGCACGGAAGAAAAGCCGAAACCGATCGCTGGGTTCGCCTCAGACACGTTTTTTTGTTGCGTCAGACGGTTTCGAGTGCCATTAATAAGGCCCGCCAATCAGCCCCGAATCAGAAGTCCAGACCGCGTCAATGACCTTACGACTACACACTTTCGGCAGAGTCCATCTCACACGCAATGGTGAGGTGCTGTCGGGCGCCGCGGGGCAGCGTCGGCTGCTCGCGATCCTGTCCATTCTTGCGGCAGCGGGCGAACGCGGTGTCACGCGCGACAAATTGCTCTCGCTGCTTTGGGCCGACGGTGACCCGGAAAAGTCTCGGCACGCGCTGACGCAGTCGTTATACCATATTCGAAAGGTTCTCGGGGTCGATCGGCTGTTCCTCGGGACTGCCGACGTGCGCTTGGACTTCAGTGAAATCACCGCTGACGTGTGCGACTTCCAGCGCGCCATAAATGAAGGGAAGCCCGACGAAGCCGTTGCCCTCTACGAGGGACCGTTCCTCGACGGATTCTACGTCAATGGCGATGCCGAGTTCGAGTTCTGGGTATCGACGCAACGCACAAAATTCGCTCAGCAGTACGGCGACGCGCTGGAGAGCCTGGCGCGGCAGGCAGCGGAGCGTGCGGATCGTTCGGCCGAGGTGACGTGGCGCGTCCGACTGGCCGATCACAACCCGCTCAACGGTCTGGCCGTTGTGGCGGCGATGAACTGTCTTGCCGCGACTGGTGACCGGGCGACGGCCCTGCAGTTGGCGCGCAACCACGAAGAGCGGATGCGGAAAGAGCTCGACCTGCCGCCCGACATCGGCGTCGCGGAGCTGGCGGCGGTGCTGCGTCGAGGAACGCCGGCCGCGCCACTGGGCATTCCTGAGACGCGGCTTCCGCTCGCAGCCTCCGAGCCGGACACTCGCTCCGCGAAGCTCAAACGAGTCTTGGGATTTGGTCCACAAGCCCCAGATCCGCCGCCGACGCGTCTCACGCGGAATCCGCAACTCTGGATGGGGATGGCGACAGCGATCGCCGTCGTTTCTCTGCTCTCCGACTTACGGGCGTCGGATTCTCCGCCAACCGGTGAGTCGGGCCGTCGATCGACGATTGCGGTGGCGCCTTTCCGAGTGCGGTCGTCGGATCCTTCGGCGAACTATGTTCGGCAGGGACTGCTCGACCTCTTGGGGACTCGGATCGCGAACGCCGAAATGAAGCGCGCCTCCGATCCCGGTGTCGTGCTTCAGGCAGCGCGGTCGATTGGATTTCCGTCCGATTCCGGAGCGCCCTTGCCGGGTGCGCTCAAGTTGGCGAAGTCGCTCGACGCCGACGAGATCGTGGTCGGATCCATCGAGCCGGCCGAGGAGGGAGTGAAAGTCACGGCGACCCTGATCGATGCGAGTCGCGGACGCGTGAAAACGAGCGTGGCGGTCCGCGGCCAGGCTGACAGTCTGACGACGATCGTCGATCGCATCATCGCGGGGCTCGTTCTTTCCGAGTCCGACCCGGATGCCGGCGCGATCGATCCGCCGAGCGTCTCACCGGCTGCCCTGCGGGTGTTCCTGATGGGTCGCGCCGCATACCGTCTAGGCGACTATGACGCGGCGATGCGGAACTTCAATCAAAGTTTGATCGAGGAGCCGCGGTTTGCGCTTGCCGCGTTGGGATTGTCACTCGCCGCGGACAAGCTCAACGCCGCGGATCAGCGGGATCGCGGTCTCGCAATCGCATGGTCTCGGCAGAGCGAGCTGCCGACGACTGACCGTAGCTATCTCCAGGCGCTTGGCGGTCCGCGCTATCCGGCGCCGTCATCGGCATCCGAAGCGTTGACGGCTTGGGAGAAAGTCGTTCAGCTGGCGCCGGACCGCCCCGATGCGTGGCATGAGTTGGGCGAGCGCTTCTACTACGACGGTGAAGTCCTCGGTATGCGAGACGCATTGCCGCAGGCCGCCGCGGCGTTCCGCCAAGCGCTGGGACTCGATCCGTCGTTCGCACCGTCGCAGCGCATGCTTGCTCTCGTTCTCGCGCGGCAGCACGACACGACGGGCCTTCGTCGGCTCGTCGGGAACGGCGCATCGCTACGCGCTGTCGATGCAACAGGTCTCTTCGTTCGTTGGCGCACGGCGCAAGAGTTCAACGACCGCTCATCGCTCGAGCAGGTGCGTGCGGGGCTTGAATCGGCGCCCAGCGCGGCACTTCGCGCGATCGCGATGACCGGTCAGGTCGATGGCGTCGGCCTGGCCGATGGCGACCGAGCAATCGAGATCCTTCACAAGCGCGCCGTGAGCGACGGCGAGCAGATCGACGCCGCGCTTGCCCGACACAGTCGGGCGCTCAACCGCGGGGATACGGTCGCTGCTCTGGCGATCACCAACGAGCTGGGCGTGATCGACCCGGGAACGCATCCGCACTATCGTCTCCGCGTCCTCGACGCGTTGTACGGTGGCGGCAGCCAGATGGCTGCCACGAAGGCCGTCGCGTCGCTCGAGGATCTGGCCCTCTCGAAGGGCACGGGGATGTCGGCGGACAACGCGGTCCGCGCCGCGGATCTTTGTGTGATCGCCCAATGGAAGCTGAGCGGGCGGGACACTGCCGGCGCTCGTGCCGCGGTGCGCGCCCTTCGGTCGGGAACGACGGCGCCGTTCCCGATTCCCGTCGGTTCCAACCCGTCGGTGTGCGCGGAACTGATCGACGCATCGCTGACGGCGATGAGCAATCGAAAGGTCGGGAGGGAGCGCCTGGCGCACCTGGATTCGCTGATGCTGAGCGGCCCAGCACTCGGGGACTTGATGCGATACGCGAATCTCGTGATCGCGCGCGGTTACGCATCGCTTGGCGACAGTTCGCGGGCGCTGGCGGCGATCCAGCGGCGGTCATACATGCGCGGATGGCCACGCTATCGCAGCGCCGGTCTGAGCATGGAGGTGGATCTCGCCACGGCCCTGTCGGATTCGAGCGCGATGCGCGAGGCCACCCAGCGGCTCGCGGCGATCCGTCGGTAGTTAAGCTGCGCGCCGCGTTCCCGCCCGCGGTGCTCGTCGCGGTGCTCGCCCTTTACGGGTGCGCCGCGAAGGTCGACACCGGTTGGCACGACGGGCCGGGCTACCGCTGGCGATCACTGTCCGTTTCTCATCGCGAGCGCAGCGGATTCAGGCTGCTCAAGTCCGGCGCCACGGGGATCACGCACGCCAACATGGTCGACGACGCCCATGCGTTGGCGAATCGCAACCTGCTGATCGGCGCGGGGGCCGCCGTTGCCGACGTCGACGGCGATGGACTGCCGGAGATTTTCCTGGCATCCGTCGAGCAACCGGCGGCGCTGTATCACAACGACGGCGGCATGCACTTCACCGACGTCACGGCGTCGAGCGGCATCGACACGCGCGGCCTGGCCACGACATGCGCCGCCTTCGCCGACGTGGATGGCGACGGCAACGTCGATCTCGTCGTCGGCACGCTTGGCGGGCCAATCAAACTCTGGCTCGGGGACGGCAAAGGGCACTTCCGGGACGCGACGAACGAAAGCGGCCTTACCGGCGGCTATGCGGCGACCGCGCTGACCTTTGCCGACGTGGATGGCGACGGCGATCTCGATTTGTACGTCGGGACATACAAAGTGAAGAACGCGCTCGACGCATACCCGCCGCAGGCGCGCGCCTTCGACAACGTCGTGAAGAAGGTGGACGGCAAATACGTCGTCGCCGACGCGTGGAAGAAGGAATACCGGGTCGAGGACCGGCCCGATCTGGGCGGCGTGATGCGCTCGCAACGCGCGGACCCGGACCTGTTCTTCATCAACGACGGCAAGGGACGCTTCACGCGTGCGCCAATTTCCGGCGCGCGATTTCTCGATGCGGACGGCAAGCCGCTCAGCGAAGATCCCGACTACTTCACCCTCGCGGCGCGTTTCTATGACGTGAACGGCGATGGCGCCCCCGACCTGTATGTGTGCAACGACTTCGAGGATCCCGACCAGTTCTGGATCAATGACGGCCACGGAAACTTCCGGATGGCGCCGTGGACAGCGGTGCGGCAGACGAGCAACACGTGCATGTCGGTGGATTTCGCGGACATCAACCGCGACGGCATCGTCGACTTCTTCACGGCCGATATGCTCAGCCCGCGCGCGGGGTCGCGCTTGCGACAGCTTCCGACGAACACACCGCTCGCCAAACCGGTCGGTCTCGTCAATGACCGCGCGCAGTGGATGCGCAACGCACTTCAGGTGGGCCGCGGCGATGGTTCGTGGGCTGAAATCGGCGAGATGGCCGGCGTTTCTGCAACGGACTGGACGTGGGGCTCCGCATTCATCGACGTGGATCTCGATGGGTTCGAGGATCTCGTCGCGCTGAACGGTCACCGGTGGGACGTCCGTGATGCGGACACCTTCGACCGCATTCGCAACAGCTTTCCACGCATCGCGTGGAACGCCGAGCAGAAAGAGTTTCCGCGCCTCTCGGCGCGCAGCGTCGTGTTGCGAAATCGCGGTGATCTCCGCTTCGCGGACATGAGCCAGGCCTGGGGTGTCGGAACGGAGGAGGCGATCTCGCAAGGCATCGCCCTCGCCGATCTGGACGGCGACGGGGCGCTCGACATCGTGGCGACGCGTCTCGACGAACCCGCGGTGATCTATCACAACGAGGCGGGCGCGCCGCGAATCGCTGTGCGCCTCAAGGGCACCGCGCCGAACACGCGAGGCGTGGGCGCCAAAGTCACCGTGCGCGCGCCGACACTTCCGGTTCAAACGCGAGAGATGACGGCGGGCGGATATTATCTCTCGGGAAGCGACGCGGAGTTGGCGTTCGCGACAGGGAAGGACACCACGGTCACGATCGAGGTGCGGTGGCGCGACGGACATACGAGCATGGTGGCGGGTGCACATCCCGATCGCCTGTACGAGATCGCCGAAACAGCGGCGGTCGCGCCAGTGCGTCAGGCAGGCATGCAGTCCGACACGACACAACCGCTGTTCGAGGACGCGTCCCGGCTCCTCGGAGGACATGTTCACACCGATTCGCTGTTCGACGATTTCGTGCGGCAACCGCTGCTGCCGAACCGATTCAGCCAGCTCGGGCCGGGGGTGAGTTGGATCGACGTGGACGGCGACGGCAGAGAGGACCTGATCGTCGGGACGGGCCGCGGTGGCCGACTGGCGGTGCTTCACAACGATGGGAAGTCGTTTAGAGATCTCGAATCGGGTACGCCGCCGGCGTGGTTCGATTTGACGACGGTACTGCCAGTTCCGAGCGGGAACGCCTCACGTCTCGCGGTGGGACAGTCGAACTACGAGACAGGCTCACCGGCGGAGGCGTTGTCGGTTCCATCGGTGATTGGATTCAGGCCGGGCGGACGAGGCCAGCCTCCGATCGCATTGGCCCCGCCGGAAACGGCGAGCGTCGGTCCACTGGCGTTGGCCGATGTGAACGGCGATGGTCGTCTCGATCTCTTTGTCGGCGCCCGCATCGTGCCGGGCGCGTGGCCGCTGCCCGCGGCGTCGCATTTGTACCTGCGCACGGCCACCGGCGGCTGGGCGCTCGACACGCTGAACGCGGCGGTGTTGTCGCGTCTCGGCCTGCTTTCCTCGGCGATTTTCACCGATTTCGATGGCGACGGCCGGCCAGATCTCGTGGTGGCGGCGGAGTGGGGCCCGATCCGGCTGCTGCACAACGAAGGCGGACGATTTCGCGATGTCACCAAGCAGTATGGCTTGTCCGAGCGCACGAGCCGTTGGATCGGTCTCGCTGCGGGAGATTTCGATGGCGACGGACGCATGGATCTCATCGCGACGAGCTGGGGGCGCAATACGCCGTGGCAGGCGACGAGCGATCGACCGTACGAGCTGGTGGTGGGGAATTTTGGCGGGGCCGGGATGGGACTCATTTTCGCCCGACGCGATTCGGTGAGCGGTCGCGAGATGCCCCTGCAGCCGTTCACGCATCTCAGCGCGGCAATTCCGGCGATCCACGACCGCATTCCGACGTTCGCGGAATACTCGAAGTCGACGGTCGATCAACTTCTCGGACCGATGGCGGGCGGCGCGGTACGCGTGGGAGCGACGTCCTTCGACCACATCGTTTTGCTGAATCGCGGCGATCATTTCGATGTGCGTCCGCTCCCGACGATCGCTCAAGAGGCTCCGGCGTCGGGTGTCGTCGTCGCCGACTTCGACGGCGACGGTCACGAGGATGTGTTTCTCGCGCAGAATTTCTTTCCGACGGAGCTCGAGACGCAGCGCTTCGACGCCGGTGTGGGGTTGGTATTGCTCGGAGACGGGAAGGGCGGGTTTCGACCACTCACGGTCAGAGCGTCCGGCATCGCGATGTCCGGCGATCAGCGTGGCGCCGCCGCAGCCGATTACGATGCCGACGGTCGCGTCGATATCGCGGTGGGGCAGAACGGTGATCGGACGATGCTTTGGCACAACAAAACGGCCAAGCCGGGGTTGCGGGTTCGGATCGACGCAGGCCCCGACAATCCGCTTGGCATCGGCGCGCAACTGCGGGCACTCGCGGGCTCAATGCGCGGGCCGGTTCGCGAGATTCACGCGGGCAGTGGCTACTGGTCGATGGATGGCGCGACGGCTGTTATCGCGACGCCGAGCAACGTGGATTCGATCTGGGTGCGGTGGCCGGGCGGGAAGGCGAGCACTATGCCCGTGTCTTCCGCGCAAACCGAGATCACCATCCGACCGCCGCC
>JAICJQ010000110.1 GCA_025928335.1 Gemmatimonadaceae bacterium | reverse complement strand
CGTGGCCGTTCTCGACGTTGGCGCGGCCGACCGCCTGCGGCGCCACCTGCCGAGCTTCGCACTGGCGGGCCACCTGGGGCGCACGGCGATCACTTTCCCGTACACGAGCGGTTTCGTCGGCGCGCGGTGGACCGGCACATCGGGAGAGCCGACGATCGGCCGGCCAGAAGACGGCTGGTCGATGATGGATTCATCGCTCATCGTCGTGAGCGGCACTCTTCCCGACACGATGCACTTTCAGCTCGGGATTCCACGTGCCGCGTCGGAGACGCTCGTCGATGCGCGCGAGGCGTGGCTCCACGCGGCCACCGCGCTGATCGCGCTTCCCCTATGCGTCGGTGTGCTGCTGGTGGGACGGACCGCCCGCAACCGTCGGCTTCGCGCCGCGGAAAAGTCACTCGCAGATTCTCAGCTCCGCATGGCGCAGGCCGAGGTGGCCGCGACGCGCGCGGGCCTCGCGGCGATCCAGGCAAGGCTCAACCCTCACTTTCTCTCGAACGCGCTTCACTCGGTGTCCGCGCTTATCGTGACCGATCCCGAAGCGGCCGAGGAAGCGCTCGACCGGGTTGGCGACCTCTTTCGCTACTCCCTCGAACAGTCCGAGAAGTTGCGCGTGCGTGTCGAGGACGAATGGCGATTCGTGCGGGACTATCTTCTGGTCGAGCAGATGCGGCTCGGCGCCAGGCTCTCGATGGAGCTGAACCTCGATCCGTCAGCCACGGAGTGCGAAATCCCTCCGTTCATCCTGCAGCCGCTGGTGGAAAACGCGATCCGTCATGGCATCGGGCCGTTGGTCGCTGGCGGACATCTGCGCATGAGCGTGCGGCGAATCGCAAATCGCATCGAGATGGTCGTATCGGACGACGGTGCTGGCGCGGAGCCACAGATGATCGAGGCGTCACGCGGTACCGGGCTGCGCACGCTGCGCGCTCGCTTGTCGCTCGATCACGCGCTCGCCGGTGACATGGCGATCGAGACGGGTCCCGGACAGGGACTCTTAGTCAGGGTGACGCTCGCGGCGTTGTTGCGGCCGTGCCAGGTTCGGTAGCAGTAGCGCTGTTCGTCCGGACCGGCTGTCCACGGTCAGGCGCACGCCCATGAACTGGCGATCATCTCGATTTCGACTTCCGCATTCAGCGGCAGCGCGGCGACGGCGTAAGACTCTCATGGACCCTCAGCAGTTGTCGCGGTCATCGACAGCCCCCGCGGCCTCGTCGAGCTGCGCTAATTTCCGAGCGATGAGCCCAACCTCAGATTGTCATCGTCGAGCACGAATTGGCTTTCGTCGTCACGTCGCCCCGGTGATGAGGCGCGCGGTGCTGGCCCTGCTCCTGTCCGCCGGGACGGCATCGGCCCAACGCTTCACGCGCGCGCAGCAGGACGTCTATCACCGCATCGCGGGAATCACGACCGCCGGGGACGTCGTGTGGATTGCGCCCGTGGGTCGTTATGCCGACGTTCGACTGTCCGACGACAAGCGCACGGTCCTGTGGCTCGCGACGTCCGAGCTGCGCGACAGCAATCGAGTCGAGACGGTGTCGTATCGCATCGGCTGGTACCGCGACGGGCGCCGGCGTGAGTATTCCGCCAACGGGCAATTCGTCCGTCACACGTGGCTCGTCGACAGCGGCCGCAAGATCGGAGTGAACTACGGCGGTCTGCACTTCGCCGGACGCAACGTCCTTCTCGACGCGCGGACCGGCAAGCAACTCGATTCGTTCGCCGATCAAGACAAGACGAAAAGGACGGTGCCGGGATGGGTCAGGTGAGCGACCCGTCACTTGCCGCGGGTCGGTCCCGTCGGCGTTCATCGTCCATACCTGCATGACGCCGCTCCGATTGCTTTGAAAGGCGATGCGCTTTCCATCGGGAAACCAACTCGGCGTTTCATCGAGCGACATTCCGGCATGCGGCGCGAGCTTCGTCGTCTGGCCGGTCGCGACGTCGATCAACCACAGGTGCGCGTTGCTTTCTTCGATCTTCTGACGATTGTAGACGCCGGCCTGGATCGCGAGCCGCTTGCCGTCCGGCGCCCAACTCGCCCACTGCGGCAATCCGTTGCCCGGATCGAATCGGGTGATGACGCGATAATTCGTGCCGTCGGCGTCGACGACGGCGATCTGCCCATGCGACGCCGAGTCGACGACCGTGAATGCAATCTGTTTGCTGTCGGGCGACCAGTCTGGGTTGATCCCGATCACCGTGCTGTCGGTCAGATCGTGGAAGCCCGTGCCGTCCATATTCGCGACTGCGACACGTGGCCGCCGGCGATCGCCATGCAGAAATACAAGCCGCTTGCCGTCGGGGGAGGGACGCAGCTGGAGAGCGTCGAGCAGCCATCGAGCGGCGCTGCTCAGGAGTAAGGGCATTTCGGTCGGCGGGCTCGACGGGTTGACGAGCGCCAGACGCGTGGTGTCAGTGATGCGGCGGAAAACAAGTACCTGCTCGCCAACCCAGGTCGGCGGTCCGAGATTGACGAAGTTTGGTTCGGCGATGTTGGTGACTTGACGGCCGCCGCTGCCATCGGGATGAATGACGTAGACATCCCAGCGACCGTCTCGCGCCGCGCTGTAGGTGATCCATCGTCCGTCGCGCGATACGGATGGCCGCCCGCCGCCAGTATTCATGAGTTGCGCCGAGGCTGTTGCCGGCAAGAACGGAAGCAGGGCGAGAGCCAGGCCAAACACGCGCATCGGTTGCTCCAGAGAAATGTGCCGAATGCTATTTCGGAGGAACCGGTCGAGGATCGCGGATGTGTGGCAAGTATGTGCGAAAAGTGTAAATCGGGGGATCGTCCATGAATGCGTCGATACGGGCAATGCTGCTCGCGACACTGCTGCTCGCGACACTGCTGCTCGCGACACTGCTGCTCGTTGGCATGCGCGCCGCCGCGCCCGCGCAGCAGATTGCCCTGTCGCCATGCCGCGTCCCCTACGTCGACGCCGAGATCAAGTGCGGGACATTCACCGTGCGCGAGAATCCAAACGATCGCGCAAGCCGCGCCCTGCCGCTCAAAGTGATGATCGTCCCATCACGCTCGCCGACGCCGCTGCCCGATCCTGTGTTCTTCGTGTCACCGGGCGGTCCGGGCACGACGAACTCCGAGGGCTTCGTCGCCGCCGCGTGGTTCAGTTGGATGCGTGACAAACGCGACATCGTCCTGGTCGATCTTCGCGGCACGAGCGGCCTCAATCGTCTCGATTGCGATCTGTCGAATCCGTCACGTGGCGCGGCCGGGTATCTGAGCACGCTGTTTCCTCCGGACCGGATCGCCGAGTGCCGGCGTGCCTTGTCGCGAAAGGTGGACCTTCGCTATTACACGACTCCGCTCATCGTCCAGGATTTCGATGCCGTTCGCCGCGCGCTTGGCTACGGCAAGGTGAATCTCTTTGCCGTGTCGTGGGGGACGCGCATCGAATACCTCTGGCTGAGGATGCATCCCGAGACGGTGCGCAGTGCCATCCTGGAGGGAACAGCGCCCGTGTCGCTTCTCAACCCGCTGTCGCACGCCCGAGCGGCGCAGAACGCGATCGATTCGCTGTACGCCGAATGTCGGCGCCAGCCCGCTTGCGCGGCGAGCTTTTCGAACGGCCGCGCCGAGCTCGACTCGGTGCTCACACGTCTCAAGCATGCGCCGGCGAACGTCCGTGTCCCGTCGGTCGGAGGCGACAGTGTCAGTGTGGCGTTCACGTGGCCGCAGTTCGCGGAAGCACTGCGCCTCATGACGTACAGCCCACCGCGATCGCGGCGCGTGCCGTATCTCGTGCACCGCGCGTTCCAGGGGGACTACACTGGATTTGCCAACGCCGCGATTCAATCGAATCGGGAGACCCGCTCGACCATCCGCTTCGGATTCTTGCTGGCCATCACGTGCACCGAGGATGTGTCGCGCATTGAACCACAGATGATCGGGCCGGCGACGGACCATACGTATCTGGGCGACACGCGCGTGCGCGAGCAGATCGCGGCATGCAACGGATGGCCGCGCGGTGAGTTGCCGAAGAACTATGGCGATCCCGTGCGGTCGAACGTCCCGGTGTTTCTTCTTTCGGGAACGGTCGACCCCGTGGCGCCCGCGTCGTTCACCGCGGACGCGGCGAGGTATCTACCGAATAGCATTCACGCGATTGCTCCCGGCGGTCATGTTCCTCGCGGACCCTGTATCGACAGCATGGAGCGGGCGTTTCTCGACGCGGCGGACCCCAAAGCGGTCGACACGAGCTGCATCGCCTCCATGGCGCTGCCGCCGTTCGTGACGCCGCGTCGCGACCTCAAGGAACGAATCGATAACCGACCTTCCAAACCGTGACGATGTGCCGCGGGTTCTCGGGATCGTCGAGCTTTCGGCGGAGCTCGGCCACGTGCGAATCCACGGTGCGCGTCATGATGAAAGGCCCGTAGCCCCACACCTCGCGCAACAGCTCCGCGCGGTTCGCGACTTTGCCGTTGCGCCGCGCGAGGGCAAGCAAGAGATCGAACGCTTTTGGCGTGAGCGTGACTGGCTCACCGGCTCGCTGGACGCTGTGCGCATCCAGATTCACGCAAACCTCTCCGAACTCCAGAGTATCGGCGGCGTTCGACTGCTGATCGTTTGCCTCTCGGCGAAGCAGAGCGGCGACGCGCTCGAGGAGCTCCATCACACTGAACGGTTTCGTCACGTACTGGTCGGCGTCGAGCCGGAAGCCGCGAATCTTGTCTTGCTGCTCGCTCTTGGCCGAGAGAATGATCACCGGAATACGCGCTGCATCACGCCGAATGCTCTTGAGCACCTGGAAGCCGTCGGCGCCCGGTAGCATGAGGTCGAGGATGACGAGGTCCGGATGCCACTCCGATGCGATGTTGATGCCTTCTGGTCCGGTGGCACCGACGCGCACCTCGTAGCCTTCGAGCTGCAAGTTGTACTCGACGCCGGCGGCAAGATCCGGATTGTCTTCGACGACGAGAATGCGCGTCATTGGAGACGCGTCGCCGACGATGGGGCGGTGGGCAGCGAGACGAGGAAGCGCGTTCCATGGCCTGCCGTGGCGTCGACGTGCGCATCCCCGCCGTGCGCGCGCGCGAGCTCGCGCACGATTGTGAGACCAATGCCGCTTCCGCCGCTGGCGGCCGACGTGCTGCCGCGCGAGAACGCGCGCCAGATTGCTTCACGCTCCGACACCGGGATGCCCGAGCCCTCGTCCTGCACGCTCAGCGTGACGCGATCACCATCGGTGAACACGGCCACGCTGATCGTCTGCTCGGGCGGCCCATACTTCACCGCGTTGTCGAGGAGGTTCACGAGAATGTGCCGCAGCGCATCTTTTCGAACGAAGACGACTGGCGTTGGGACGGCGTGCAGCTCGATGAGGACTCGGCGCGAATGCGCGAGCGGCTCGAATTCGGCGATGATCTCGCGCGCGGCGGCAACCGGATCGACCGCCTCTCCCACGATCGGCTGCCGCTGCTCGAGTGTCGAGAAGCGCAGTACGTTCTCCACCAGGAACACGAGCCGCCGAGATTCGCGCTCGATGTGGCCGAGCGCCCATTCGCGCTGCGCCGGCGTGCTCGCGCGGCCAAATCGAAGCGTCTCGAGATACAATCGGATTTGCGCCACCGGCGTCCGCAACTCGTGCGAAACGCTCGACACGAATCCGGCCCGCAATCTCGCGAGCTCGCCCTCGCGCCGAATCTGCACCACCGCAATCACCGAGAGCGCGGCGGCGAGCGCCAACAGCCCGAGTGGGAAGGGAAGTCCAGTCGCCGGCAAACCGCCGATGAGCATGCTGCCGGCGGCCTCCGGTCGAACCGCCGCGTCGACCTGAAGCGAGTCCGACGCGAACGGCGTCGCGACCCGAGCCGAGAGCCCGGCCGATGGCGATGTGCGCGTCGCGAAGAGCGAATGCCCGAAGCGATCGGCAACGGCGAGGTTGATGACGTCGCGGTTCGCGCGCCCCTCGGAGAATGCGTCCGGAAGGAGACCGGGGCTGTCGAGGGCATTCGCGAGAATGCGAGTGAACGATGACGCCGAGTACACCGATCCGTAAACCATCGTGTCGCCCGCGAGCAGCATGAGCGTGTACGCAACGATGCGCGGGGCGCCGGTATGCCGCTCGATGACGAATCGGAATCCGCGGTTGAGTCCGGGCCGGCTTCGTACGCGAACCGACAGGGAGTCGAGCAACCAGTCGCGGAACGCGGACGTGAGCACGGCCCCGGAAGGCGGCTCGACTTCCGGCGACACACGGTTCGCCGGGCTCGCGGCGCTCCGGTACAAACCTATCGGCTCGGCCGAGGTCGCGGCCCCGTTCACGTCCACACCGATGGAGCGCTCGCGAAGGTCGATGGCGAAGAACGCTTCGGGGCTGGGACCGACGAACGTTCGGCGACAGCGGCACGCCTCGTCCCATCGCAGATAGCTCGCCAAATCCTGAGCCGTTGGCACGGGCGACGACGTGTGCATGTTGTCGCCATGGTTCACGGCACCGAGCACTTCGCGGCCGATGCCGTCGAGCGCCAGCGCGAGGTGCTGCGCGTAGCTCCACGCGGCAAAGCTCGCGTATTCGCGCAGCGCCCGGTCCGCCAGTCGGCGCTGATTGCGAACGGAGCGCTGCGCGTCGATCGCCGCGATGGCCGTCAGCGCAATGCTGAGGAGGAGCACGACGAGGGGCCACTGGACCCGCCGCGCACGGGATCGAAATGGCGAGACGAGTGGTGCGGCGGCGGGACCGATTAGCGCCGGCGAGGCGTTATCCACGCGAAGAGCTCGAGCATAGTCGAAGAGGAAAAAAGGGGCGCCACGGCGACGCCCCTGGCCTCAGCTAGAGTATCAGGCGCGCCCTCTCATTCTATTCTCGGACCGTGCGGGAATTGTCAAGAATTTGTGCACGCGTGGCCCATCGGATGGATGAGCTCCACTTGGCAGCAAGGCCTGTGGCGGCGACTTCCCGCTCTTGCCAGGACGCGCTCGCGGCAAGAGCACGAAGGCGAGGCAATACGGCGACTGGGTCGGACCGTCCTTCGAGAAGCAGCGATTTGATGTCACCGATTTTCGTTAGCACGGATCCGTCCACGAGGTGTAGGACGCGCCCGGCCCGGCCCGGCCCGGCCCGGCGCCGAGGGTCGGCGGTCGGAGCTTGTGCAGGTGCGTCAGTCGATGAAACATTGTCGCGGCCCCCCCCCACCGTCACTTATGCAACGCCTCCCGCTCGGTGTTTTGGCAGGTGTGATCTACGGCCTGCTCTCCGCGGCCTCGATGCTCCCGCTCCAGTTCCCCGACAAACGGGCGGCCCTTTTCGGTGCATTCCTGAACCGTCTCGCCATCGGCGTGGTGATTGGCGCCGTCATCGGTTCGCCGCAAATCGACGCGCTTGGACTGCCGCCCTGGCTCGTTGGTCTGGCGATTGGCGTGCTGCTGAGTGCTGCCGACGCAGTCATCACGAAAGCGTACGCGCCGATCTTTGTATTCGGGGCGCTCGGTGGCGCTGCCGTGGGCTGGCTCGCTGGTCGCTTTGGGACGTGAGTCATCGCGCTTATGTTCGCCTCGAACCTATCGGCTGCGGCTTCGAACGGCATCGAGCCACTTCGACTATATTTCGCTTACAGCTGGTGAGCGGGTCCATCCCGCTCCCTTTGGCCTCCGCATCGCGTGCCCTGCGCGCCGGATCCCCGAGCCCTTCTGGTCAGCCGCTCGCGGAGTTCTGTCGGAGGCTTTATGAGCACTCGAAATCCGGTTCACCTGCGCAGCGTCGCGGATCTCGCTGACGCCAAGGATCTTCGGTCCGTCATCGCGGCGGCGCTCGCCAACACGCCCATCGACGACCACGCGCTTCGCTGCGCGGTGTGGAGTTTCGTTGGGACGGAGCGCCGCGCCGGGGTTCCGCCGGCGCTCGTCATCACCCGGTTGACCGACCTGATCGACAACGCGAACATCACGCCGCTGGCCGCGCGAGAGGCGCTGAGTCGCCGCGTGATTCTCTGGTGCGTCGAAGAATATTTCGGTCATCTGGGCGGTGACGCGCTCGCGATGGACTCGTCGCGCGGCGTGGCCGGCATACGAGAATCCTGATAAGCGCCGGTCATCACCTCAGCAGCTGATGACCTCCTGCGCGCGCGATCCGAGCGTGCGCGTCGACTGCCCTATCGCCAGCCCAAAGCGGGCGCCACGTGCGTCAGGATCGACTCGAGCACGTGCGCGTTGTATTCGACGCCGAGCGTGTTGGGCACCGTGAGAAGGAGTGTGTCCGCTTCCGCGATGCCCTCGTCCTTCCGCAACTCCTCGATCAGCACGTCCGGTTCAGCGGCATAGGTTCGACCGAATACAGCGCGCATGTTGTCGATGATTCCCACATGATCCGCGCTTTCATCGCGTCCGAAATAAAGCCGGTCGCGATCGTCCATCAGCGCGAAGATCGATCGAGACACGGAGACGCGCGGCTCACGCGAATGCCCGGCGTCTT
The DNA here is from genome assembly GCA_025928335.1 of Gemmatimonadaceae bacterium. Classification (GTDB taxonomy): domain Bacteria; phylum Gemmatimonadota; class Gemmatimonadetes; order Gemmatimonadales; family Gemmatimonadaceae; genus JAQBQB01. Next base: position 7,154 of record JAICJQ010000110.1, on the reverse strand, counting down.
TCCATGCCTGCCGAAAGACACGAATCTGGCGAGCCTGCTGGACGTGAAAGGGCTCGCCCGATTCATCTGCCTTGAGCGTGGAGCTTTGCAAATTCATCCCGTGTTGCGCCGCCCAAACCGCCGTCGCATTGGACGCCGAGCCCCACCAGATGCGATCGCGCAATCCTTCGGAATGGGGCTCGAGCCGAAGCAGGCCGGGAGGGTTTGCAAACATCGGCCTGGGATTGGGTTTGGCGAATCCGTCTCCCTTCAACAACTCGAGAAAGACCTCGGCGTGGCGGCGGCCGATGTCCGCATCAGTTCCGCCTTCGGGCGGCGCATATCCGAAATGACGCCACCCTTCGATGACTTGCTCCGGCGATCCACGGCTGATCCCCAGCTGCAGCCGCCCATTGCTGATTAGGTCGGCCGCACCCGCATCCTCGACCATGTAAAACGGATTCTCGTACCGCATGTCGATAACGGCCGTTCCAATCTCGATGCGTCTCGTGCGAGCGCCGACGGCCGCAAGAAGAGGGAAGGGAGACGCGAGCTGGCGGGCGAAGTGATGGACGCGGAAGTACGCGCCGTCCGCACCGAGTTCCTCCGCGGCCACGGCCAGCTCGATCGACTGCTGAAGTACATCGCGCGCGGAGCGCGCGGCCGACTGGTGCGAGGCCATCCAATGGCCAAACGATAGAAAGCCGATCTTCTTCATGGAGCAAAGTCTGCAGAGTGAGTGTGATCGACGAAGTGTACTGGAGCGGAGAAGACAGCCTCCGCGGAGCCTCAACGAGACACGGGAATGCTGGATCAACGCCAACTCGGCACGCAGGGGCTTACCGTCTCCGAGATCGGTCTCGGACTCATGGGAATGAGCCAGTCCTATGGCACCGCTGAACAGCGCGACGAGCGCGAGTCGATCGCGACGATTCACCGCGCCATCGAGCTCGGGTGCACGTTCCTCGACACGGCGGAAGTGTACGGACCCTATGCCAATGAAGAGCTATTGGCGCGTGCATTGAAGGCGCTCGGCAACAGCGCGCGTGACCGCGCGGTGATCGCGACGAAGTTCGGCTTCAACATCGTGAACGGGAAACAGTCCGGCGTGAACAGCCAGCCCGCGCACGTTCGCGAGGCAGTAGAAGGCTCACTCCGCCGGCTGCAGACCGACCACATCGATCTCCTGTATCAGCATCGCGTCGATCCAAACGTGCCGATCGAGGACGTTGTCGGTGTGATGGCCGAGCTGGTGCGCGAAGGCAAGGTGCGGTATCTCGGCCTCTCGGAGGCGGGCGTAAAGAACATCCGCCGCGCGCACGCCGTGCATCCGATCTCCGCGCTGCAGAGCGAATACTCGCTATGGGAGCGGAATCTGGAAGAGGAGATCATTCCACTTCTCCGGGAGCTCGGAATCGGCCTGGTGGCATTCGCGCCGCTCGGCCGAGGATTTCTTACCGGCAACGTCAAACGCGCCGAAGAGTATCCGCCGAGCGACTTTCGGCACGGCGACCCACGCTACCAAGGCGAGAACTTCGACAAGAACGTGCGCGCCGCGGCTGTGGTGCAGGACCTGGCGCGAAGCAAAGGCGCGAAGCCCGCACAGATTGCCCTCGCCTGGCTGCTGCACAAGGGCGACGACATCGTTCCCATTCCCGGTACCAAGCGTCGAACGTATCTCGAGGAGAACGTCGCGGCCGCGGACGTGAAGCTCACGAGCGACGAGATGGCCACGCTCGACTCGTCGCTCGCGCCGGAGAAGATCTCAGGTCCGCGCTACGGACCAGCGGCACAAGCAACGATCGACCGCTAGACGTGGACGAACGAGCTCGACGAGTTCGGCATAACCGCGGTAGCTACCGCCCGAGGCTGTGACGAGTAGGGGTACGCGACCCCAATTGTTCCCGTGCAGTCCGAGAAGTACCTTCGCAGTCGCTTCGCCTGAGGACCCGCAATGCCGACCATCCACCTCCGACTCTTTGGAGGTGTCCAGCTTTCGACGTACGAGGACGGCAGCGCGCGCCGATTGACGTTGCCGCCCAAGCCTATGGCGCTGCTGGCGTATTTGGCGGTGGCGACCGCCGATGACATACCCATCCGTCGCGACGTACTGCTCGCGCTTTTCTGGCCCGAGCTGTCCACGCAAAACGCGCGAGCCGCGCTCCGTCAGATGCTCTTTCAGCTCCGCCGGGTCGTCGGGGAGAACGCGCTCGTTACGGACCGCGATACGGTCGCTCTCGATCCGGCCATCGTCGAGTCCGACGTCGGCGCGTTCGAGCGGTTACTCGCGCACGGAGATCGCGCGGCGGCTCTCGAGGCCTACAAAGGACCGCTGCTCGACGGCTTCTTCGTCGACGACATGTCAGCCGAGATGGAGACGTGGATCGACGCGCAGCGGTCTCGCGTCGCGCGCAAGGCGTTTCTTGCGTGCTGCGCGCTCGCCGACGAGGCGGAGCAGAGCCGAAACGGCTTGGACGCAGCGCGCTGGGCTCGTGCTGCCGTCGATCTCTTTCCCGACGATGAAATTGCGCTCCGGCGGCTAATCGCAATTCTGACCGCGTTTGGGGATCGTGCAGGAGCGCTCCGAGCCGCCGACGAGTTCGCGCGAAGGCTCGAGCGCGAATTCGCGTCGGCGCCGTCTGTCGAGACGCAATCGCTCGTTGCATCGATTCGCAGTCCACGGTCTGCGCCCCCGCCGGTGAGCGACAGCCGTCCATTGTCGCCAACGACGGCCGAGGCCGTCGCAGCCCCGGCCGTCGAGAATGTGAACGACACGAGGCGCCTCGTGCGCGACGATCTTGCGCAGGGTAGCCCGGTCGCATCCGATGCTCGAGCATTTGCGCATTGGAGAGCATCTCTGGCTGCGATGTTGTTCGTCGCGGTGAGCGTCGGCGCAGTTTGGGTTGCACGCGCGCGGGCCGACGGAATAAGGCGAGCGGTCGAGCGGGAGTCGCCCGACTCGCCACCGATCACGATGTCGTCGCCGGGAACGTGGCGACTCTTCAAGGCCGGGATGGACAGATATCGCGCCGGTGACAATCGCGAGGGAGTCCGGCTCCTCAGCGCGGCACTCGCCGACGACAGCACGTGTGCGATGTGTGCCTACTACGCCGGCAGAGCCGACGAAATCGTGGACAACAGCCGCGCGCGGCGGACGCTGCAGGTCGCGATGCGGCTCTCCGACCGCGTGTCTGAACCGGAGCGGTTGCTCATCCACTTCGGCTGGGCCGACGCCCAAAACAGTCCGGCTCGGCGCGCCGCGGCCGAGTCGCTGGTCACGAGATATCCGAAGTGGGCCGAAGCGCAGATGGCGGCGGGCGAAGCGGTGATGATGGACGGAGACGCGTCTGGGGCCATTGACCACCTTCGTCGCGCGATTGCCGATGCTCCCGCGACCGGCTCGGCGCCGGCGCCAAACAGCGTCGCCACCGCCGCCGCCGTGATGCTCGTCAACGCTTACGTGGTCGGGGACTCGCTGCCGGCGGCGTTACGCGCGGCGCGTGCGCTCGTCGCGCGGCAAAAAAAGTCGCGGACGGTGTGGATGCTATTGTCGCACGTTCTGTCGAGGTCCGGCCGATTCGACGAGGCGCGTGCCGCGCTCGATAGCAGTACGCGATATGCCGGCGGCACGGATGACGATCTGCTCGAGCACGCCGACGTCGAGATCCGCGCGGGAAATTTTGCGACCGCCGATGAGATTCTTCGGGCATTGGCCCAGACCGGAAACCCGCAGGAGAAAGTCGACGCGTACTGGATCCTCACCATCAGTCTTCGCACCCAAGGGCGCGTTCACGAAGCGCTCGACGTCGCCACCGGCCCGCTCAGAGAGGCCGAAGCGACTTTGCGAAGCGAAATTACAATTTCATACATCGCGGAGGCAGAGGCGCTCTTGGAGCTCGGCGACGACGCTCGCGCCGCGGAACTCTTCTCACGAGAGGCGCATTTGCGGGACTCCCTCATGATCGCGAGCCCGGCCACGGTGGCGAGGCAGCGCGCATGGATGTTCACGCAGGCCGGTGCGTGCCTGGCCGCGGAAGGCGACACGACCGCCCTGGCTCACATCGCGGACTCGGTTCGCGCCTGGGGGCAAAGGAGCGGGCTCGGGCGAGATCGGCAGCTCTATCTGTATTTGCGCGGCTTGCTTTGGATGGCGCGAGACCGACCGGACAGCGCGCTTTCGTTCTTCCGCGCGGTGACGGTCTCTCAGACGGACGGGTTCAGCCGGGTGAACCTGGAGCGCGCCAGGGCCTCCATTCTCCTCGGACGTCCCCGTGAGGCGATTCCGGTCCTCGAACACTCCCTTGCCGGCCCGATCGACGCAGGCAATTCGTACGTGACGCGCACGGAAGTGCAATCCGAGTTGGCGCGCGCCTACGACATAGCCGGTATGACCGACAGCGCAGCGACCTACTATACAGATGTCGTCCGCGCGTGGCACGATGCCGACCCGCAGTTTCGCTCGGCGGTCCTCCATGCGGAGAGCCGTTTGGAGGTCGACGAACCGCACCCGCCGCATCGTGGAGCGCCGAACGGACAGAAACGCTCTCGATAGACCGGCCTGATCGCAGACGTTAGTGAACCGCTAACGGTCTCATAACGGCCAAGTGATGAGCCGCTGCTAGAGTCGAGATGGAAGTTCCATCGACGATAGGAGGTTGTCGTTGTCTCGGCGTTTGCTATGCGGGGTTTTCGTCCTGGCAGTTGGCGCGAGCGGCGCAGTTCCGCATGCCCCGCCATCGGTGCACCCCAGTCCAAACACGGCGCCGGCGGGTGTGCTGCGGAACGGTGTGTTGTCCGTGACGCTCGACGCGCAGGAAGCCGCCTGGACCGCGAACGGTCCGAGTCATCGTCCCTCGCACATTCAAGCGTTCTCAGAGCTCGGCAAGGCGCCGGTTGCCCCGGGGCCGCTGCTCCGAGTGCCGGTCGGGACGACGCTTCACGTGTCGGTTCGCAACTCGCTGACCGTGCCCTTGACTTTCTTCGTGCCGGGCACGATCCACGGTGCGCCTGACCGCCTGGATACGATGGATTCCATCGTGGTCCGCCCCGGAGCGACGCAGACGCTGACATCGCGCGCAACCGTCGCCGGAAACTACGTGTATCACGCACGCTTCGACGCGATCCCCGTGTCCGGATTGCTGGCAGGCGCCCTGATCGTCGACACCACCGGCGCGAGTGGACCGCCGCACGATCGCGTGTTCGTGTTGATGGAGACACCTGATTCCGCGGCGGCTGCTGCCCGAGATCACGATCCAGCGGCAATCGCAGCGGGCGGCCACTACGATTTCACGATCAACGGTCTTTCGTGGCCGCGGACGGAACGAATCCATGCGACGGTCGGCGACTCCATTCACTGGCGCGTTCTGAACGGATCCGGCGACCTCCATCCGATGCATCTGCACGGCACGTATTTTCGCGTCGACCAGTTCGCGGGTCCGATGGCCCACAACCAGGATGCTCCTGCGCCGGGCCAGTTCGTCGCCACGCAGCTCATGACGGCCGGTTCCGCCATGTCGATGACGTGGGTCGCCGATCGGCCAGGCAACTGGCTCTTCCATTGCCATTACGCGCTGCACCTGGAGCCTGATTCCCTTTCCGCGGAGCCGGTCGATTCCGACATGCGCGACATGACGGGGCTGGTGCTGGGCACGATCGTCGTTCCGCGCCCTGGCGTTCGGCCGGCGGGCGAACCGGTACCGCGGCATCGATTGCGGCTCATTGCCGTCGAAGACAGTGCTGCGATCGGCGAACAGCGATCGAAAATGATGACGCCGTCGATGCACTTCGCCCTCGAGGATCGAGGGCGTCTCACGCGAGGCGATCGCGACATCAGCCCCGAGATCGATCTCACGCGCGGGGAACCGGTGTCGATTACCGTCGTGAATCATTTGCGCGAAGCGACGAGCGTCCACTGGCACGCGATCGAGGTCGACGACAGCTACATGGACGGCGTGCCGGGATTCAGCGGGTCGGGCAACCACCTGTCTCCGGCGATCGCGCCCGGCGACTCGTTCGTCGCGCGGTTCACGCCGCCGCGCTCCGGTACGTTCATGTACCACGCACATGCCGACGAGATGCGCGAGCAGACGGGCGGCTTGATCGGGCCGATCGTCGTTCGCGAGCCGGGCGAGGCTCCGTCGCCCGACGAGCATGTGATTTTCCTCAAGTCGTCTCGCTACGCCGGCCAGCAGTTCCCGCTCGAGATCAACGGTCGGCTGGAGCCGGACACGTTGGTGCTGCGGGCCGGTCGTCCGGCGCGACTCCGCTTCGTCAATCTCGCGACGCAGCATCACAACACGATTGCGCCGACGCTGCAGATCGTCGATTCGCCGTCCGAAGAACCCGGAGCGCCCGGAGGAGCGCCCTTGCGTTGGCGCGTGCTCGCGAAGGATGGCTATCCGCTCCCCGACGCCGCTCGGGCCCCGCGGACCGCGCGTGTCATCGTCGCTATGGGCGAGACCTACGACGTCGAAGTCACGCCGGACAAAACGGGAATTCTCCGTCTCGAGATATCGATGTCGCCGTTCCAGGCACCGACGAGACGCCTGGGTCCGCTGCTCATGACCGTGCCGATTCGCGTCGAATAATGCTCAATCGCCCTCTCGGCGGCATCCGTCATCGCAACTGACCGGACCCGAACAAGTCGAGAAGTGGGATGAGAGATCTGAATTGAACCGAGCAACGGTCCCGACGACCCGGTTGGCACGCGGTCGTCGGCCTCGCGGGACTCGTCCTCTGCCTCACCGCGGCGGCGAACGTCGCGCATCGCGGCCGCACCCAATGCATCTGCACGGCTTCTACTATCGGGTGGAGGCCTTCGCTGCGCCGCAGCGATCGAGGCCTTCTCCGAACCCGGCAGGCCGCCGCTGATGCCAGGCCCGTTGGTGCGGGTACCTGCGGGCGCAGAGTTGCGACTGACGATTCGCAACTTGCTTTCCAGGCCGCTGACATTCGAAGTGCCGGCGGCCGTGCACGCGGACCGGATCGCGTGACCGCGACGGATTCGGTGGCCGTCGCCCCAGACCGCGACTCGCCGACCAGATCGTCGCCGTCGGAGAGACGTACGATTTCGCGTACACGCCGACGGCCCCCGGCGTGCTACGGCTCGAGGTGCGCGCGAACGGCGGGAATCACGCTTTGCTCGTTCGCGTTCCAATACGAGTGGAGTAGTAGCT
>JAICJQ010000014.1 GCA_025928335.1 Gemmatimonadaceae bacterium | reverse complement strand
GCGCCTTCCAGACGTCGTGCCCCAGGAAGAACAGGAACAGCACCGCGATATACAGGAAATAGCGGTGGACGTTCTGAAGGATCAGCGGGAAGTAGCGCTCCCCGAGGTAGCCCTTTCGCGGCTCACCCACGGCGCAGTTGGACGGATCAGCCCAGAACGCCTTGTAGTACGCGCCCCGATAGTAGTAGCAGGTGAATCGGAACAGTCCCGGGAATGGCAGGATGATCAGCGCCGGTGAGAAGGGCGCGAACCCCGGCCACCACGACGGCTTGGGCCCAAACCACGAATGCGGCGAATCGCCGAAGATCTCGGGCGAATAGAAGGGCGAGAGATACGGACCGTACGTGTAGTGCGCGTTCTGAAACGCGGCCCAAGTGGCGTATACCACGAAACCGCTGAGGATCGTGAAGACGACGAGTGGCTGTAGCCACCATGCGTCGCGCCGCTGCGTTTCACCGAAGCCGCGGTGAAGAAGCGGAAGCGGTGCATGAGTCATGTCGGAAATGTCGGGGCTGAAGAAGAGATGGCGCGGAATTCGTTCCGCTCGGCGCGGGTAATGGACTTCGCCCGCAACCGACAGTCAATATCGGATTTGCGCATTGTTTGCCGGCGGTGACCCCCTCGGACTCAGCGGGGGCAAGGTGAACGGAAATTCAACCTGCTGAGCAACGTTGCATCCGTGAATCGTTGCCGGCATGAAACGCTGCTTGCCCAGCACCGTCAGCGCGGCACGCACAAAGTCGACCGACGTCCCGCGCACGATCTCGAGCGTCTCCATGATCGGCTGCCCAGTACGGTCGACGACAAATCGGAGCACCGTTTCCGCCGGCTGTCCCTCGCGTCGCTCCGCCTCCGGAAGGTCCGCGTTTGAAGCGCTCGGCTGCACGACGACGTCGGTCACCGGCATTCGCGGGAAGGTCGCGCTGACGAGTCGCTGGACCGTCCACCCTGGCTCGACGATCGAGTCCGTCGCGAAGCGAAAATCAATCGTCGCGGACCGGGTTCCGTCTCTCGGTGCGAACAGTCCCTTGCTCGTGCCAGCTGCCCTGATCGCGCTGATTGCCGCCGAGTCGAAGCCGGGCATGAGCGACGATCGAATCGTTTCGAGGCTCGTGAACACCTCGTTCGCATCCACCTTCAGCCGGTAAGCACCGGTGAGCGTCGGCCGGCGAAGCACCGCTTCGGCGCTTCCGCCAACGCGTCGAAAGCTCGGGATCAGCGCCGGCCCGGAAAACACCGTGAGCCGGAATGGCGTCGGTGGAACGAACGCCGCGCCGGTGAGAAGCAGCATGTCCGTGATCTGACCCGTCGCCAGATCCCCACCGTCGACGCGCTTGAGCGCGAGGAACAATCCACTTCCGACGGTATCCGCGCGCGACGCGGCGACAACGGAATCACACCGGGCGTCGGCAGCGCGTGTCGCGCTCGTATCCTGGGCGCGCGCGATCCCGACGACGCACGTCGCGCCGAGGACGAACGCGGCAACCGCGCGCCCGATCTCGCTCATCGCGGCGGCCACTCTTGAACGATGCGCGCGGTCTTGATGAAATCGAGCTTCGGCCAACCCGCGTTGAGATACGCGTTGCCGCGGGCGGCGATCGAATCCTGATCCGGACCCTCGCGTCCATACTGCGGCCCACTGCGCGGCGCTGAGTCGCCATATCCCGAGTACAGCGAATCGACGACGTCCATTCCGGAGACGACCTCGCCGATCGGCGGAAATCCGAACCCGCTCAAGTTGTCCAAGACGGGGTTGTCGGCGAGGTTCACGAACAGCTGGACCGACCTCGTATTCGGATCGCCGCGCGCAAACGCGACGGTGCCGCGCGAGTTCGTGTGATGAACCGGCTCGTCCGCGATGCACCGGCGCTGCCATTCCTCCGTTTTCTTCGGCTCTCCGGACATTCCGAATTGCGCAACGAAGCCCTTCACGACGCGGAAAAAACGCGCGTCGTCGTAATACTTGTTCTGCAGGACAGTGTAGAAGTGGGCCACCCCGATCGGCGCCCACGACTTGCGCGCCATGACGTCGAACCTGCCCTTGCTCGTCTCGAACGCCACGCGGAAGCTGTCCGGGGCCGGTTGCTTCGGGTCCGGTGATTCCGGCCGGCAACCGAACGGCGACGAGTAGTGGCACGACGCCGCCCCGATCACGAGGACGAGTAGCGTCATGCGGCGGACAGTCTTCATCGCCGAGTTTCTCCGTCCAGCTTCACGGGTTGGGTGGGTTGCGGAGCGCCCGCGGTCAGCGCGTCGGACACCCGCTCCCGCAGCCGATCATTGATGCTGCTCAACAATCCAATCAGGTTCCCATTCTCGATCAACGTACGCTCGCGACGGAGCGTCTGCTGACCGGTCGCATCGACGAACGTCTTCCGATCCAGCTTTTGCCCGTCGGCGATTCGCGCGGTCGAATCAGCGTACAGAAAGACCTCGAGGCGAGACGTCGTTCCGAACTTGACGAGCAGCGGCCTGCCGGCGAGAGCCTTCTCTTCCGCCTTGCCGGTGGAATCGACGTGCGGGGCGAGTCCGGATCGCTCCAATCGGTAAAGGACCGAACATTCCGCCCAGAGACCCGTCGCCGGACATCGCGAGTCGCCGGGCATTATCGCCGCCGGAGCCGGCGTCACCGACTTCGTTTCCGCCGGTCTCGACTCGTTGGCGGTCTTCTCGCACGCGACGAGCGCGAAGGCCGCGGCGACCGTCAACGCGCGAAGAGCACTGTCACGCATCGACGGATGATGCCGCCTCGAGCGCCGGCTCCGCAACGCCCCAACCACCCACGACAGTGCCGACCACGAGATCTCCGGTCACGTTCGTCATCGTGCCCATCAGATCGGGAATGGTGTCTGCCGCAAGCAGCAAGCCCACCCCCTCGGCGGGAATTCCGTAACTGGTAAGCACCGGCGTAAGCAGGAGCAGCGCACCCTGCGGAACTCCCGGCAGCGTCAGGCTGAGGGCCGCCGCGGTTATGGCGACGGAGATCAGCGCCGGTGTTGGGAGCTCGACGCCGTACAACCGCGCGAGAAACAGCAGTCCCATCATCCAGGTGATCGGCGTCGCAACCTTGAAGCTCGAAACCGAGAGTGGCAGAACAAATCCGGTGACCGCGGTCGGAAGCCCGAGCGCCCGCGCGCTCTCGACCAGCGCCGGCAGCGATGCAAGCGACGAACTGGAGCTCAGCGCCACGGCCTGAGGCGGCACGGCCGCCCTCGTGAACCACCCGAGCGGCACCCGTCCGACCATCGCCGCGACCGGATACATGAGCAACGCGAACAACGCCAACAGCGCCGAGATGGAAATGATGTAATACGCCATCGCTCCGGCGAGCCCGAGCCCGGCTCGACTGGCCGCGACCACAACGAGCGAAAAGATCCCAACCGGCGCCGCCCAGATGATCCAGTCGACGACCGTCGTCATCGCGGTCGCCACGGCGCCGAAAAAGTGCAGGAGCGACGCTTGGAGCGATGGCTCGATCCGTCGCGTCGCAAGACCGAACAGCAGTGTGAACACGATGACCGGGAGCAGCGCACCGTCCGCCGCCGCCTTCATAATGTTCGCCGGCACGAGCGACGTCACCCACGACGCGAAGCCCGGGAGCTGGGCGGCTTGCGCCGTTGTCTTCGCTGCGCCGGCGCCCGCGGCGGCCCGGAGGTTCGCAACCGCTTCGGTGGAGAGTTTCATGTCGGCCATCAGCGGCGGCGCGAGGAGGAGCGCAACGATTGCCGCGAACACAAGGAGGGCGAAGAACGTCACCACCGTGATCGCGCCCATTCGTCCGAGACGCTCAGTCGCGTCGTGCCCGGCGACGCCGACGAAGAGGAGCGAGATGACGAGCGGCACCACGGTCATGCGAATCGCGCCCACCCACAATTGGCCGATCGGTTCGATGATCGATACAAGACGTAGCGCGATCGGACCCTGGTGGCCGCCGATCGCGCTTCCAATGATCAAACCCGTGATAAGGCCGACGACTACGCGACGTGCGCGCATCGGCCGGGACGACTATCGCCGCTTCGTCGATTTGCCGCGCACCGCCGGCCGCTTTGCGGGCGCCGGCGCGCGCTTCTTGGTCGCTCCAGTCGTCTTCTTGGCCGCCGCCACCTTCGCGCGCGCGGGCTGGGCGCGCTTGGCTGCTACCCGAACCTTTCGCGACGCCGCCTTCTTGACCGGCGCGGCCTTGGCGCCCGCCGACTTTGGCGGCGCAGCCACTGGCGCGGACTTCTTCGCGGCCGGTGCGGCGGCCGTCGGGGTTGCGGCGGCGGCGAGTTGCTTGGCCTTCGCCGCGGCAGCGGCTGCAGCCTGCGCCGGCGTCTGCGGGTTAGTCCGAGGACGACCGCCCTTTCGCGCTAACTGAGCATCTGCCAACATCTTGGCGAAAGCCTCTTTGGCTTCCGCCATGAGCTGCGCGTGAGAGATGCGACGCTCCTGGAGCGCGCGTGCCTTCTCTTCACGATAGAGTGCAAGGGCTGCCGAGCCGTCCATTTGTAAGGGGGCCAAAGGTTCTGAGTGGCTTTTCGGGATGAACGTAATCTAGCGACCGGAGCTGGCTCCGGCGAGCCACTTTCGTTGCCGAAAGACGACCTTCGGCCTATGCCTCGTGCCTCATACCGCCTTTTCGGCTCGGCCTGCCCGCCTGACCTGATTCACCCGGTTGATCAGCATGGCCAGCTCGGGTTGGGTCTCCGGATTCTCCCGGATGATGTCGTCCAGCAGCGTCGTCATCTGGTCGTCGCGAACCAGAGTCGGCTGCGCCGAGAAACGGCGGTTGTTCATATGCCGGAGCGGGTCGATCGCCACCGGATGAGTCAACACGATGTCATGCGATTCGAACTGAAGGCGAACGGCGTAAAACTTCTTGCCAGACTTCTCCATGTACCAGACTCGAACGCCGTCCACCGACTCCGGCCACGTCGGCAGGGGCTGCGACTCACCGGAAGTCGACCGGTAGGTCTGAGTTCCTGAATTCAATCCGTCGTAGTTGAGCTCGAAAGCGCCGCCGTACATGTAACCATGATGCATAAGCCTCTTTCTCCCGTCCCCGTGGCGAAGCCGCGCTGATTCAGGTTGGTCCTTCGTCCAGTGCGCCATCGGCGCCGACGTTGGCAATTTCACGCGGTGAGGCTGCTGCCGCCAACAGCGGCCGGCAACCCAATGCGAACTTCAATTACTCCCTGCGTCGCTGCGCTCGTTTTTGTTTCGGCGCTGGCACAGCCGATTCGCGCCCAATCGCCGCTCAACACGCTGGGTACAAACATCAAGAACTCCGCTGGAGATGCCTGGAACGTCTGGACATCGCCATTTCGCGGGCGCCCTGATGATTGGCTTTACGGCATCGGCCTTTTCGCTGGGTCGGCCGGCGTCTCCCTCGCCGACCCTGCCATGGACCGTTGGGCCGTAAAACAGACTAACAACCGGACCTGGGCGTTTCTAAAGCCCTTTCGCGAAGGCGGCATTGCCTTTTCGGGCCAGCTCATCACTCCCGTGGCTCTCGGGGCGCTCGCGGTAAGTGTCGTTACGCGAAACTACCGGCTTCAGGAGGGCTTGCTTGGCTGCGGCGCGGCGTACGCCGCGTCGAGCGCCGTACGGACCTACATCATTTATCCCGCGCTCGCCCGCACACGCCCGGACAGCTCGCACGACGTTCAAACGCCGCCCGCTGCATTCGGAGACCAGTACGGGATGAACGTCCCGGGTAGCCGCACCTGGGGGCGACACTCCTTTCCCGGCGGACACGTCGCGAACGTGACCGCCTGCGCTGAGTTCCTGACGAACCGCTACTCGATGGGCGCCGCCGCAGCCCTTCCCTGGGCGGTCGTCGGAGGCGTCAGCATGGCGAGGATGCTCGACCGTCGGCACTGGCTTTCAGATCAAGCGATGGGGATTGCCTTTGGCTATGCGGTCGGAAAACAGTTCGCGGTGCGCTCCTCCCACCGCGCGGATCGAACGGCGTCGCCGGTCCCTGCGGCGACACCGGACGGACTTTATCTTGCTCCCGGCGGCGGTGGCTTCAGACTGAGCTGGAAGACCTCGTTTTGAGCTGAGCCGGTCAGTCGCGTCCGCCGATTCGCTCGGAATCCAGCCATTCTCGCGGGTTCCAAGTCACAGGCATGGCGCCGACCCGCTCGAACCGGATCCGAGGGTCGTCTGACTGGACGAGCGCGAGCAATCGTCGACCGGTGAGCAAGAACCGACGTGATGCGCTCTCTATGCTGTCCAGAACCGTCTGCGCCAGCTGCGGCTGCGCCTTGGCGAAAACATCGTAGCGGCGAAAAACGAGCGCTGTGCCGCCGTCGTCCGGAACGGGAAGTTCCGCCAGACAATCGATCCAGGAGGCGAGGTTCTTCGCGTAGTAATCCGGAAACGACAACGCGCGCTGGACGTCGGCGTGAAACGACGCCGGCGTCTCCCAACCGGCACCGTTCATCTCGTGGACAACGTATTTCGCTTGACGAAACCAACCCAGGTCTGCCGACAGGATAGACGACTTGAAGTAGAGCGCGATTGCGCCGCGCTCGAGGAGTCGCCAATCGAGTCGTTGGGGTTCGGTGGGGGCTTTCTCTTTTCGCTTGAAAAACACCATTGGCGGGATTCGAGTCGCGGACAATCTAGCAAACGGCCCGGGCTCATCGGCTCGCCGCAAGCGCGTTCGCTCGCCGGTTCAGCGCGGTCCTCACATTCACGGCTCCGCGCACCATAAACACGATCGCGAACAGGAAATCCAAGGCGCGCGAGCCGAGCAACACGCCGTCGTGCGTCCAGAGTGGTCTGACCGCGACGAACAATCCGATCGCGACCATGATGACACCGAGTACGAGCCCGATCACCCAGCGAGCCATCAACGGAGGAAACGGCGGGCGAGTTGCTCGAGCCGGTCGTCGCCCGATTTCTGAGCGCGCGCCATGATACGCCGCACTTCGTCGCGCAGGGTCGGCTCACCCCAGTAAAACCCGGTCGCCTGCTCGGCGCTCGACGTTTCGCCCTCACGCGCCGCCTCCAGCAGCGCCTCGGCGGCGGCCGCGTTGAAACCGGGATCGTCTCGGGCTGGAAGCACGAACCGCCGAGACGGGCCGGGGGATCCGGCATCTTCATTTACAAACGCGCGCGACATGAATGAATTCTCTCTCTCTACTCTCCCGTACGCAGTCAGTGCAGGCGACATACCTTTGATGGCACCGGCAGATGCGGGCGGGCTCAACGCTGGCATGGAGGCCGAAGGTAAAACGGTCCCGTCCGCCTCAACAGCCCGTCAATATCAAAATAAGATTTGCGAACCAGCTGGCAGGTCATTAGCTTGGTGCAGCGATAAGCAGGATTGCGCGAATACGTTCCGAGACGAATACAGGGGCTTTCGCATGCGCGAGAGCCTCTTTTTAGTTTCGAGTCGCGCCGGCGGTCGAGGTTGATCGTCGAAACGTTCCCGTCGTGAGGGAGTTCACGAGTAACTGTGGGTCGGTGTGTACGGCATGTTCCGCTACTCCGACGACACACAACAATCTTAGGAGTTCGACATGGCTCGTACGACCGGCACCGTGAAGTGGTTCAATGACGCGAAGGGCTTTGGCTTTATTACGCCCGAAGGTGGTCAGAAGGACTGCTTCGTCCATCATTCCGCGATTCAGGGCGGTGGCTTCCGCACGCTCGCCGAGGGTGAGCGCGTTGAGTTCGACATCGTCCAGGGTGCCAAGGGCCCCGCGGCCGAGAACGTCGTCAAGATCGGCCGCTAAAGGCTGACTTCGAAAGAAGGCGCCGGTCCACTCTTGTGGACCGGCGCTTTTTTGTTTCGACGCTTCTTTCGGCGGTAAGGAGGCGCTTTACGTCATAGACGGCGCACATAAAAGGCGCGAGTAGACAGCGCTTGGGGACGACGCTGAGGAACGGCGCTAGTGCACCGCGCCTCGGAAAAGGCGCATATAGACAGCGCTTGTGAACCACGCTCTGAAGGCGCCGCGCGGTGCGGAGCTCGCGAGTGACTCGCCCGGGCGGCACTATCGGGCGGCCGAGAGAGTTGTTCGCAAAGCTCATGGGCCGAATACGGCGGCTCACGAGTGCTGCGCATGGGATGTCGGGCCTCGAAACGCGGCGGCGGAAGAAAAACGCGTAGCATTTTTTTCGCCGGCAGCGCCGCGCTGTTCACCGGCGCCGTTTATAGGGGCGCTGTTCACCGGCGCCGTTTATAGGGCGCTGTTCACCGGCGCCGTTTATAGGGCGCTGTTCACAAGCGCTGTCTAACAGCGACGTTTTCAAAGCGCCGTTCACCTGCGGCGTTCCCCAGCGTCGTCCACAAGCGCCGTCTACTCGCGCCGTCTACTTGCGCAGTCTATGCCTTCTCAACCTGATCGGCGTATCCTCGCCTGCCTGATCTTCCTCATTCGCGTCGCCACGACGATCAGCGTCAGCACGACCCAGACAGCAACGAACGACTGCTGTGTACGTTCGGGCCGCAGCGACACCGAAAACCCGTAATACAATCCCAACATGATCGCGTCGAGCACCACGACGCCGACGATGAGCTGGATCAGGTACTTCTTGACCTCGCGCGTGACCGGTCCGGGCATGTGATCCATCCTAGCTGCTAAGTTCGTTCGTATCCATGTCTCGCGTCCAAAGCGCACCCGCGGCCGTTCTCTTTGACCTCGACGGAACGCTCATCGATTCCATCGAGCTCATACTCAACTCGGCACGCTATGCCTTCGAGAAGCTTGGGCGAATAGCTCCGCCGGACGAGGAGTGGTCTGCCGGGATCGGGATTCCGCTCTTCACGATGTTCGGCCGATACGCCCGCGACGATGCCGATCGGGCGGCCCTCATCGCCGCATATCGCGAGTACCAGATGGAACACCACGACCGATTGGTGCGTTGCTACGACGAAGTCGTCGACACCGTCACGGCCCTCCGCTCGCGCGGCCACGAAATCGCGATCGTCACCAGCAAATCCGAATACCTCGCGCTTCGCGCCCTGGCACTGGTCGGGCTTGCCAGGCACGTGGACACGATCGTTGGGTGCGACGCCACGACGCGACACAAGCCCGATCCCGAGCCCGTACGGTTAGCGCTCCAACGGCTGGGCCGAGCTCCGAACGAGGCCGTCTTCGTTGGCGATTCCGTCCACGACGTGCTGGCCGGGAACGCCGCCGGAGTTAGGACTTTTGCCGCCCTTTGGGGTGCCTTCAAACGACAGGACCTCGAGCCCGGCTTCCCAAGTGCCTGGCTCGAAAGCATTTCCCAACTTCCCTCCCTGCTCGCCGCGACCAGCTGACCGATTCGGGTTGAGCCTGGCCCCTCGTTCGATTCAGTGCCTCCACGTTCAAACCTTCCATCGCCTGGGGCCGTCCAACTCGTTGCAAGGACGGAGAGTTCCCGGGGTCTATGGCAGCCGCAGTGGCCATCATCGAAGCATCCGTGAATCGTGTCAGTGACAGCGATTCGGACGTCGCGCGAGCGGCGGCCGGTGATCGGGGTGCATTCGAGCGGGTCTACCGGCAACACGTCAACCGGGTCTTCTCCCTCTGCGCTCGCATGGTCAGTGACCGTGCCCGCGCCGAGGAGCTGACACAGGACGTCTTCGTTCGAGCCTGGGAGAAGCTGCACCTCTTTCGTGGCGAGAGCTCGTTCGCGACCTGGCTGCACCGATTGACGGTCAACGTGGTCCTGAACGCGCGCAAAGTCGAAGGCCGACAACGCTCGCGCTACGAAGAGAGCGACGATGACGCGGGAATGGATTCGATGCCCGGTGTCGTCGGAATGCCGCTCGCTCCCGGTGACCTGCTGGATCTGGAGGAGGCCATCACTCGGCTACCACCAGGCGCGCGGCGGGTGTTCGTACTGCATGACGTCGAAGGATACAAGCATGAAGAGATCGCCGAGATGCTCGGCGTGACATCGGGAGCGACGAAAGCGCAGCTGCATCGCGCGAGGCTCCTGTTGAGGGAGGCACTGAACCGATGACCGATCTGGCGATGAACTGCAACGAGTTCGCCGACACGCTGGCGGATTTCCTCGAGCGCGACGTGGGCGAGCGCGCGCGCGCCGCGATGGAGGCGCACGCCTTGGAGTGCGACGACTGTGGCCCGCTCCTCGCCGATCTCCGCCGCCTTCGCATCGACGCGGCGAATCTGACGGACCTCTCGCCCAGTCACGATTTGTGGGCTGGCATTGCCAAACGCATCGAGACACCGGTTGTCGCGCTCCTAGGGAGCGGCGACGCCGCTCCGGGCCGGAGCCGCCGACTATGGTTTGGGCTCGCGGCTGCCGCGCTCATTGGCGTCACGGCGACTGTCACGCATGAAGTCACGCGGCGCTCGATCGAGAGCGCGCGCGTGACGAGCGTCGCAGCGAATACAGTCTCGGCGCCCATGCAGCCGGTTGCGACAATCGGTAGCCCGTCGGCTGACTCGTCCGCTCGCCCTGAGCCGCAGCCTGCCAAGAACAACCAAGCCGCGACGCCCGTGCGAGCGGTTTCCAACAAGCTGACCGCGGAACAAACCTACGATCACGAGATCGGACGCCTGCTCGCGGTCTACAAGTTCAAGCAGCGCGATCTGGATTCGTCCACCGTCGCGGTGGTGGCCAAGAATATGGCGATCATCGACTCGGCGATCGCGCAGTGTCGGATCGCGTTGCGCCGCGATCCGGCGAGCGGCTACTTGATACAGTCGCTCAGCGATGCCCTGGATACCAAGGTTCAATTGCTCCGCACGGCGGCGGCGCTGCCGGCGTCGCGGATGTGAGCACGCTAATGTCACTTTCGACTTCCCGAATCGCAGCCTTTCCCCTCGTCGTCGCCGTTACCCTCTCGGCGGTGCACTCTGCCGGCGCGCAACGACGCGCGCGCTTCGCGTCGGACGATCGCTCTCGCATCGACACCACCTTTGCGTTCGACAAGAGCGGCACGCTCACGGTGACCGCGACGAACGGCGATGTCGTCGTCACCGGCGCCTCCGGCACACAGATGCACATTCGCGCGTCGAGCGAAGGCAGCAACCTTCGACTCGATGCGTCTCCATCGCGCGTGATGCTGGAGGTCAGCGGCCGCCGGTCTGATGACTCGCATATCGAGATCAGCGTGCCCGTCGGCACGCGTGTGATCGCGCGCACGCAGTCCGGCGACATCGACGTCCATGGCACCCGCGGCGAGGTCGAGGTGCACGCGCAGAGCGGCGACATCAAGGTCGATGACGTCGCCAATCGTCTCGACGTGAACACGTTGTCCGGCGAGATCACCGTTCGGAACGTGGTCGGCGACGCCGTCGTCGGCACGACGAGCGGGGGCGTCAAGATCTCCGACATTCGCGGCAACGCGGATGTGAACACGGTGAGCGGAGAGATCGAATTGCGCGGTGTGACGGCGAAAGTCGTCCGCGCCAAGACGACGAGCGGCGACGTCACCTTCGACGGCCTGATCGATCCGGCCGGCCGCTACGAGCTCACCGCGCACTCCGGCGACGTGAATCTCCACATCCAGCGTGAAGCGAGCGCGCAGCTCACCGTCTCGACCTGGAACGGTGGTATCGACAGCCAGTTCCCGATCACCCTTCGGCCGGGTCAGCACGGCATCGGTTCGTCGAACAGCAAGCAATTCACCTTCGAGATCGGCGGGGGGGCGGCGCGCATCACCGCCGTCACCTTCAGCGGCGACGTCACGATCGCATCGAATGGGCACGGGGCCTCACCCGAACGCCGACCCTGACCCCTCACCAGGAATGATCATGCGTCTTCTTCCCACCATTTTCGCGACCACCACGCTCGCCGCATCGCTTCAGGGGCAGCGCAGCGATTTCCATTGGGACAAGGCGGTCGCGGCGGGTAGCTCGGTTGCCATTCACAATATCACCGGCGACGTCCGCGTCACGACGTCGACGAGCGGACACGTCGAGGTGAACGGGATCAAGCGCGGCAACAGCCGGTACTTCGATCGCATCCACGCCGAAGTGCACGAGTCGTCGCGCGGGATCGACGTCTGCGTCCTCTACGACGACACCGACTCGTCGTGCGACGAGCGCGGAATTCACATGCACTCGGATGGCGATCGCGACAACGGCCACGCGAGCATGGATCTGGAGATCGCCGTTCCCGCCAACCTCGCCGCGCTGTCCGCGGCTTCAGTGAGTGGAGACGTCTTCGTCAACGGCGCGCGCGGCGACATCGACGCGAACAGCGTGAGCGGTGACGTGCGGCTGGAGCATCTCCACGCCTCGACGATCAGCGCGCATACGGTGAGCGGCGATGTGCTCGTTCAGGCGGACGAATTGACCGGCCGGGGCGACCTGTCGTTCAAGAGCGTGAGTGGCAACGTAACGCTCGAGGTTCCGAAGACGTTCGAAGCGGATCTCTCGATGTCCACGGTGAGCGGCGACATCGACAGCGACTTCTCGCTTACCCTGGGCAACGGCCGCATGAACCGCCACAGCGTCCAGGCACGAATCGGCAATGGTGGCCGCCGTCTGGATGTTGGAACGGTGAGCGGCGACCTCAAGCTTCGGATCATCCGCTGATCCACACGGGTCATTCACAACTTCTCATGACAATGCGATACCGTCTGTCGTTCTTGCTCTTCGCTACCCTTGCGCTGCCCGCCGCCGGGCAGCCACGCCCCTCGCAGAGCGGCGACACCTTCAACTGGTCCGGGCACATTCCGGCAAGCGGTTGGATCAGGGTCAAGAACCTCAACGGCGGCATCACGGTCGATCAGACGAGCGGCAACGACGTCGAAGTCACGGGCACGAAGCGTTGGCGAAAAGGCGATCCGTCCGTTGTGCGCTTCGAGACGAAGAAGTTCGGTCCGAGCGGTGAGAGCGTCGTCATCTGCGCCCTGTGGGGTGAGCGGTCGAGCTGCGACGAAAAAAACTACGAGTCTCACGGCGACCGCTCGACGCGCAACAATGACGTGACCGTCGACTTTCAGGTCAAAGTCCCACGCGGTGTCAAAGTCTGGGTCGAGACCGTGAATGGCGCGGTGAGCGTCGCGGGAGCGACGTCGGAGGTGAACGCAAGCACCGTCAACGGCGAAGTCGACGTGAGCACCACCGGGGGTCCGGTCAACGCGACCAACGTCAACGGCAACGTCCGCGCTCGGATGGGTCGGGTCGACTTCGATTCGAACATGAAGTTCGAGACGGTAAACGGCAGTGTGATCGTCGACTTCACCGGTGATTTCGGTGGCGACGTCGACCTCGAGACGGTGAACGGCTCATTGTTCACGAACTTCGAGATGACGGTGAGCGGGCGCTTGGATCCCAAGCATCTCCGCGCACATATCGGCAAGCCGGGTGGACCCCGCCTCAAGCTCGAGACCGTCAACGGAAACGTCGAGCTGCGAAAGCGATAGCCCGCCCGCGGTAACTTTCCTCCTGCGCAACGCGTATTTCAACACAGCACGCGAACTGACAGGAGCCTTCATGCGCCACCGCCGCTTTGGCGCGCTCGTCGCCACGCTGGTCGTCGTCGGCTGTAACCACGCCGGTTCCGACGACCACGCGTTTCGTTGGACGACCGAAGTCCCCGCCGGAACGGTCGTTCATTTTCGCGACGGTGCCGGAAACATCACCGTTCGCCGCGCCGCCGCGGCTGGCCAGCAGATCACGGTGACCGGGAGCCGGCAGTGGCGCCGTGGCCGCGCCAAGGATGTGCGGTTCATAGTGTCGCGCGCCGGCAACGAGTACTACGTCTGCGCGATGTGGACTGGAAGCGGAAAGTGCGGCGCGTCCGGCTACAAAGGCCGGTCGACCGGCGGCTTCCTTACCATGTTCAGCCTCTTCCATCGTGGCAGTGACGCCAGCGCGGATTTCGTCGCTGAGTTGCCGGCGAACGTGGCGGTGGATGCGCGGACGAACAACGGTTCAGTCGACATCAGCGGCATCGCCGCGGGTGTGATCGCACGCAGCACGAACGGCAACGTCAGCGCCATGAACGTCTCCGGACCGGTCGCGCTCATGACGACGAACGGCAACGTCGGGCTGTCGGTGGACTCCGTCTCTGACGCCGACTCGATTCGCGTGTCGACGACCAATGGCAACATCCGCGCGGAGCTGCCGCCGGCGCTACAAGGGCGCTTCGACTTGGCTGCCTCGAACGGGATGGTGCATAGCAATTTGCCGCTCCCGAGCGCGCAGTCCGGCCGATCGACGCGCCACGTCCAAGGGCAGGTCGGTACCCTCGACCGGCTCGTGCGTCTCCATACCATGAACGGCGTCGTTTCGGTGACGACCCGCGGGGTGCCAGCCACGCAATAGCGGCCTCCGCCGCTGGCACCGGCCTGAGACGCCGGGGTATAATTCACGACGTACCACTCTCCAACGGAGCTATCGCTCACTATGGGCATCTCGTACGCACCGGCAGTTCAAGTCCGGTCGGGCGCTGAGCGCGCGACGCTCGTTCGCCGGACCTACGGCCTGGTGTGTCTCGGCGTCCTCGCGACGATCGCGGGCACGGCCTTCACGCTTGCTCAGCCGGCGCTCCTCGGCGCCGTCGTCGCGCATCCTTTCATCACCATGATCGCGACGTTCATCCCGCTGATCATGGTGCAGCGTTCGGCACGTGAGTATCCCAAGAACATCATCCTCACGTTCCTCTTCACGTTCGTGATGGGCGTGATGATCGCGCCGGGGATGTACATCGCCGAGCGCTCGGTGCCGGGGGTTGTGATGCAGGCCGGCGCGTTGACGTTCGCGGCGTTCGGCGCGCTCTCGCTCTATGCGGTGTTCAGCCGCCGAGATTTCAGCGCGTGGGGCGCGTTCTTCTTCGTCGGCTTGATCGTGCTGCTCGTCGCCTCACTCTTGAACTTCTTCTTGCAGAGCGTCGCCGTCGGTCTGTTCTTGTCGGCGATCGGTGTATTCGTCTTTAGCGGCCTGCTCGTGTTCGACACCTGGCGAATTGTGCGCTCCGGCGCCTACGGCCAGGATGACTACGTGTTTGCGGCGGTGACGATTTACCTCGACCTGCTGAACTTGTTCATGTTCATCCTCAGCCTGCTCGGGGGGCGTCGTCGCTAGTTGACGCACCGTATCGCGTGCGTCTTCGCGCATCCTGACGACGAGACGTTTTGCGTTGGCGGGATCGTCGCCAAATACGCCGCGGCAGGAGTACCAATCGATCTTTTTTGCGCGACCAACGGGGACGCCGGCAAGAGTGCCGGCGTCCCCGTTTCGTCTCGTGAAGAGTTGGCGGAGATCAGGCGGCGCGAGCTCCGCGCCGCCGCGAGCATCCTCGGAATCGGTACGATCGAGATGCCGGGGTATCGCGATGGCGAGCTCGCTCAGGCCGACTCGTCGCGGCTCATCGGCGACATTGTCGGCTTCATTCGACGGACGCGTCCGACCGTCGTGCTGACCTTCGGCCCGGAAGGCGCGCCGACGGGCCACTCGGATCATCGCGCCGTGTCACGTGCCGCGACGGCGGCATTCTTCCTCGCCCAGCTCGCGACGGCATATCCCGACCAACAGGTGCCGCCGCACCGTCCGCTCCGCCTCTACTACCAGGCGTGGACGTTTCCCTTTCCCGATCCCAAGCTGAAGCTGGAGAGCGTTCCGGCGACGGTGCAGATCGATGTCACGCCCTGGAAGGGCCGCAAGGACGCCGCTTTTCGCGCGCACGTTACCCAACAGGGCTCGGCCCCGGTTTTTTATTCGGGCGCCTTCTTCGACGTCGAGTATCTTGCCTTGGCCGCCGGTGTGGCCCAGCCGGCGCCGATTATCGACGATGTGTTCGCGGGACTCGACGTCAGGTCGTGACGGACTCGATGCGCTCGGCGAGCTTGAGGTCGGATGACGTGATTCCGCCGGCGTCGTGCGTCGAGAGCACCATCGTCACCTTGGTATATCGGATGTCGATGTCGGGATGGTGATCCATTTCGTCGGCGACTTTGGCGACACGATCGACGAAGGCAATCCCGTCGGCGAATCGCTCGAAGATGAATGTTTTGCTGAGTGCGTCGCCGCGCCGCGCCCAGCCGGCGAGGCCGCCAAGGGCACGTTGAATCTCGAGGTCGGACAGTTTTTGCCGCATCGATGTGAGGGAGTTCGAGTGCGAGAGCGACGATACGGATCTTATCGCCTTCGAGGACATCAGGCTATCCGGCGGCTTCTCACGGCGATTACGCTGCTCTCCGTAGCGAGTACCGCCCGAGCTCAAAGCGCCGACACGATTTCGTCGCCGAGGTACTACTGGAGGCATTTCACCTACGGTGTCGCCGCGAGCATCCTCTTCCATGAGGCCGCTCACATCGCGACGGCGATGGCCGTCGGCGGACATCCGAGTTTTGGATTCGACAAGCTTCGGCCGACGATCTTCTCGGGGATCGATTCCCATATCGCACCTCACAAGCAGTTTCTATTCTCCGCGGCCGGATTGACGGCGCAAACAGCGCTCGACGAGGCGATCCTCGACATTCCGCACGCGCGTGGTAGTGCGTTCGAACGAGGTCTGCTGGGAGGGGGAATAGGCACGACTGTCTTTTATCTCACGATCGGGCGGCAGGGCTCGGTGAGCGACGTCGACTTCATGGCGCGAACGCACGCGCTGACGAAAACTCAAGTCACGCTCATCTACGGCAGCGTCGCGGCGCTGCACGCGTTTCGGATCTCTCGCGATCCCAACTACGCCAACTTCTTCGCCCGCGGCCGCCCTGACGGCCGCGCCGAAGTCGGTATCCAATTCGGCGTTCCGTAGGTAGCTAAGCGATTCATTTTATTCGCTTTAAATGGGGTCAGACCCCAATTAGAGGATTCTAATTGGGGTCTGACCCCATTTAGCGCGAATTGAACCTCGTCGGCGGTGGGAGGGTTGCGACTTCGGTGTATGTTCGGTAGCCTACGGAACCGAACCGAAGGCCGAGTTGGCGATGGCGGTAGGAACCGCAACGAAATTCCAGCAGGGCGCGCTCTTCGACGCCGGAACGCTTGGGCGCGCGCTCCCGGTGGTCGGCGAGCAGAAGGACATTCAGTACTTCGGGAGCGCCGCGCGGTCGGTTCTGAACGATCCGGAAACGACCCAAATGGGCTTCTGGTCGATCAATCCATACGTCGGGTGCGCGTTCGGCTGCGCCTACTGCTATGCGCGCTACACGCATCGTTGGGTGCTCGACCGGTCGGCGACGGCGAATCCTGACCGCTCCGATCTCGCCAACGCGCGCGACGCCATGCCACCGTGGCTGGCCTTCGAGCGTCGCATCTTCGTGAAGCAGAACGCGGCGGACGTGCTGCGCCGAACGCTGCGACATGGCTCCGACAAGCTCAAGGCGCTACTCGAGGGCGAAACGATCGTCATCGGCACGGCGACTGATCCGTTTCAGCCGGCCGAGCGGCGCTTTCGCATCACGCGCTCGGTGCTCGAGGTGCTCGCCGAGCATCCGGGACTGTCGGTGGCGATCATCACGAAGAGCCCGTTGATCACGCGCGACATCGACGTATTGAGTCGGATCAACCGGCATTCGTCGCTATCGATTCATCTCTCGCTGATCTCGACCGATCGCGATCTCGCGCGAAAGATCGAGCCGCGGGCGCCGACACCTGACGCGCGGTTGCGAGCGCTGGGGCGTTTGCGCGAAGCGGGAATTGAGGTGGGGATCAACGTGATGCCCGTGTTGCCGGCGATCACCGATCATCCGGTGGCGCTCGAAACGTTGGTGAAGGCTGTGGCCGAGCGAGGCGCGTCGTATGTCAACGCATGCGCGCTGCGGTTGCGATCATCGGCTCGCGCGCGCTATCTGCCGTTCATCGAGAAAGAGTTTCCTCATCTCGCCAAACGCTATTGGGCAACGTACGCGTTCGATCACAAGGTGAGCGAGACGTACGCCGAAACGTTGCGGCAGACGATGCGCGCGTTGTGCGAGACGTACGGCGTGGCATACGGCTATTACGGCCGTGGCGCTGAAGAGGACGCGATCGAGGAGAAGTTTGCGGGGGCGGAGCAGTTGGAGCTCTCGTTCGACTCGATGCTTGGTACGGGCGCGACGGTCTAACGCTGGAACGGCCAGCATGAGCTCGTAAGGCCAGTACCAAACGCGAATGGGACCCACAGACATCACAAATATTCCATGAACTCCGATCAACACCGAAATCTGTGGATTACTTCTTGCTTTCGGGATATGTTCGGTATAGCTTCTTCCCCCCGTTCTTTGGCTCACGAACACCGTTGTCGCGTTCGGAATGTCTCGATCCTCTATCGCCGCGCTCCGCGCTCTCATCGAGCAGCGCTTTCCGGATGCGACCCCGCTCACCGGCGGGTCGCAGACTACGGAGCAGGTGGCCACAGGGATCGGCGCACTCGACAAGATCCTGCCGAACGGCGGACTGCCACGCGCGCGGCTCTCCGTGTGGGCGCCGCACGGTGGGGCCACCGCGATCCTGCGCGCCGCCTGCCACTCCGTCGTCGCCGGCGGTGAGCGCGCGGGCTGGATCGACGGCGACAACACGCTCGCCGGCGATTTCTGGAGCCAGGATCCGGGTGGCCTCTACCTCATCCGTCCAAAATCACGCATCCACGCCATGCGCGCGGCCGAAGAGCTGCTGCGCTCCGGTGGCTTTTCACTCCTCATATTAGCAGGTACTGAACCTCAGGGCACCGAGACGGTCCGCCTCACGCGCGCCGCGCGCGAAGGCGGGACGGCGCTCGTGTCCGTCGGCAACTCGGCGTCGATGGCGAGCCTCAAGCTCGCGTCGCGCCTGCTGCGCTGGCGTTGGCGACGGACGCCGTTCGGCGATCCGGCCGACGCCGTCGACGTCACCGTGCGCGTCGACGCCCGAGCGATCGGCGTGAACTCGCACGCGGTGTTTCCCATTCCGGTCTCGCATCATGAGCTACGTCTGTCTCTGGAGTCCGAGCTGGCCGACCGGCGCGGACTTCCCCGCTGATCTCGTCGCCAGCCTGCTCGCGGTCGCGCCGCGCATCGCCATCGGTGAGCGAGGACTCGTCTGGGGAGACGCACGCGGTCTTCATGGCGGCCTGCTCGCCGAGGCGTTGCTGCGCGTAGCGAGCGACTACGGCTACGACGACACCCACGCCGGCGTCGCGATGACGCCCGTCGCCGCCGAAGTGGCGGCCGTGCACAGCGCCGCTGAGGCGGACGTCCCGTTCATCATGGTCAAACCCGGCACCGACGCGTCGTTCATCGCGCCGCGGAAGTTCGCCGTGCTCTCTCCTCCAGAACACATCGCCGCGCTGCTTCAGGGGCTCGGCATCGAAACCTGCGGTGCGCTCGGTTCGCTCGATGCCGAGTCGATCGAAGTGCGCCTCGGCGTCGAAGGTGTCCGGCTCTGGCAGCGTGCGCGAGCCGAGGACGACCGCTGGCTATTCAAATCGCTGCCGCGCCCGTTGCCGAACGCATCGCTCGAGTGGGTGGAATACGGCTTGAAGGATCCCGAACGCCTGCTCTTCGTCATCAACTCGCTCGCCGGCACGGTCTGTACGTCGCTCGTGCAGCGCGGCGAACGTGCGCGCGAGATGGCGCTCGTCTTCTCGCTCGGCAATCGCACGCAGCGCACCCATGTCATTCGTTCATCGCGGCCGAGCGCGGAGCAAAAGCGCTGGATGCGCCTGGTGCGCGAAGCGCTCGACACGATCACGCTGCCAGACGCGGTGATGGGCGTGACGCTCCGCGTCGAGTCGGTGACGGGGAACGAAGGTGCGCAGGGCGATCTCTTCGACCGCGGCTTCGCCAGCGCTCCAGCGGTAGAAGATGCAATCGTTCAGCTCACCGACGACCAAGGCGATGTCGTCGTCGCACCCGCCAACTCGCAACACCCGCTGCTCGAGATGCGCACGACGTGGAAGCGGCGCGAATCGGTGGATGTTCCGGCCGCCGGCGCCAAGCAGCGCGATCTCGATCTCAAGCTCACACTCCAACTGTTGCCGACGCCGAAGACCGTCACCGTGGACACGCAGCCGCGTCGCGATCACGTCGTGCCGACGCGCTATCTCGACAACAATGAATGGCACGACATCGTCGAAGCGGCCGGGCCCGATCGTGTGTCAGGCGGCCATTGGGTTGGATCATACTCGCGCGAGTATTTCCGTTGTGTGCGCGAGGATGGAATGATGGTCTGGCTGTTTCGTCATCCCCAACAGCAAGCCACCGATTGGTTTTTGCACGGATGGTGGGATTGAAGCATCCCCTTTCATTCACTGCCGTTCCCTTGTCACGCTGTCTCCGCGCCTTTCCGCGCACATCCGTGAAGTTGGCCGTGTCCAGACCGAAGACCAGCCGGAGCTCGCGGCATCCAAGCCACTACTCTGTCCCGTTTTTGACACGGATGAAGAGTACTGATCTTCGCGGAAAGGCACGGAGACGGCGTGACGAGTGAAGACGAGTTGTCCGTTATGTCTCACTACGTCGAGCTCCGCGCTCACACCTGTTTTTCTTTCTCCGACGGCGCGATCTCGGCGGAAGCGCTCGCGAAGCACGCGCGACAGCTCGGCTACACCCACCTCGGCATCACCGACACCGCGGACCTCGGCGGCTTGGCGAAATTCGCCGTCGAGGCGATGTCGCCGCTCAAAGATCCGACCTGTCCGGACGCTGAGCAGCACGAGGCTGAGTATTGCAAAACATGTCAGTATCCCGTGCGGCCACTCGTCGGCGCGGAGCTGAACGTCGACGGACATCCGATGGCATTCCTCGCGCGAAACAAGGAGGGCTACTGCAACCTCGCCGCGCTCGTTACGCTGGCGCGCGTCGGCCAGTGGGAAGAATGGGACAAGAAAGTCCAAGGCAAACGTCGCGGCCGACCGAAAGTGCGATGGGAACACGTCGCCGCGCACACACGTGGTCTGCACGCGATGACCGGCCCCGCATCGGGAGAGCTGGCGTCATTCGTCCGCGGCGGACGCACGAACGAAGCAACCCAACTTCTGAGACGGTGGCGTGAAGCGTTCGAACCCGATGCGCTCTCGGTCGAAGTGCAGCTGCATTACACCGGCGGCCACGAGGCAGCGCTCGCCAGTGAGTTGATCGAGCTCGCGAACAGCGAAGGCCTGCCCTGGTTCGCGACACAAGACCCGCGTTACGTCGACGAGCGCGGCCGGCTCGTGCACGACATGCTCACCGCGCTCCGCTACGATCTCACGATCGACGTCGCCGCCGAGCGTGGATTGCTGCACCCGAATGGCGAATGGCGCTTGCTCTCGCCGCGCGAGATGGCGGCGCGTTGGCGCGGGCGTGAGGAAGGCCTGCGCGAAAGCGTGCGAATCGCCGAGCGATGCACCGGATTCGACCTCGACTGGATGCGGCCGCCGCTCCCCGACTTTCAGAAGACGAAGCTCAGCGCCGGCATGAGCGACGTCGATGACAACCACGCATTGCGCCGCTGGACCGAAGACGGGATGCGCGAACGATGGGGCGATCCCACGCCGCGCCAACGGGAGCAGATCGAACACGAGCTCGAGCTGATCGCCAATCTCAAGTTCCCCGGCTTCTTCCTCGTCATGGCCGACGCGGTGCGCTTCGCGCGCAGCAAAGGTATTCTCTGTCAGGGACGCGGCAGCGCCGCCAACTCGGCCGTCGCGTTCTGCCTTGGCATCACCGCGGTCGATCCGGTAAAACACGGGCTATTGTTCGAGCGCTTTCTGTCCGAGGCGCGCGTCGACGGCAAAGCCGAGCCGCCGGACATCGATGTCGACTTCGAGCACGAGCGACGCGAAGAAGTGCTCGACTACATGTACGACACGTATCATCGCGCGCACGCGGCGATCACGGCGGTGACGCAGTGCTTCCATGCACCGACCGCGGTGCAAGACGCGATGCGCGCGTTGGGTTTCCCCGCCGCGACGGCGCTCGAGATCTCGAAGCGCGTACACGGCGACGAGCCGGCAACGTGCATCGAGCTTGTACGCGAGCTCGCGCAGGTACGCGGCATCGATCTCGGAAATGCGCGCGGCCGAGCGTTGCTCATGGCGCTCGAGGGATACGACGGTCTCGCTCGGCTGCGATCGACGCACGTCGGCGGATTCGTGCTCTCGGCGGTGCCGCTCGGGACTTATCTGCCCGTCGAGCAGACGACGATGGGCCGCACGATCGTCCAGTTCGACAAAGACGATCTCGACATGATCGGCGTGCCCAAGTTCGACTTCCTCGGACTCGGCGCGCTGGCGATGGTGCGCATCGCGTACGACGTGATCGAACAGCAGACCGGCACGCGGCCGAACATGTACGACGTCGACACCAGTGACGCCAAAACGTACGAGCTGATTCAGCGCGGCGAGACGATCGGCACATTCCAGATCGAGAGCCGCGCGCAGATCAACTCCATCTTGCACACCAAACCGGACCACTTGTACGACATCGTCGTGCAGGTTGCGCTCATCCGGCCCGGCCCGATCCAGGCGGCGTTCGTGCACCCCTACACCGAGCGACGGCTCGGCCGCGCACCGGTCGTGTATCCGCATCCTGATCTCGAGGAGATTCTATCGCGCACGCAAGGCATCCCGATCTTCCAGGAGCAGGCAATGGCGATCGCGATGAAGCTCGGCGGCTACACTGGTGCGCAAGCGGATGCCTTACGACGTACGATGGGCAACATTCGCAAAAAGGGACGACTGGAAGCGGCGCTCGGAGAGATGAGGAAGGCGATGCTCGCGCGCTCGGCGTCGGGCGCGATCAAGCCGCTGAGCGACGAGACGGCGACCAAGATCTGCGACGATCTCGTGAGCTTCGCGAACTACGGATTCCCCGAGTCGCACGCCTGGAGCTTCGCACTGATCGCCTACGTAACGGCGTATCTCAAAGCCCACAATCCCACCGAATTTTTCATCGGCCTGCTCAACGCGCAGCCGATGGGCTTCTATCCCGTCTCCACGCTCGTGCACGACGCAAAGCGACACGGTGTGGAGGTCCGCCCGCCCTGCCTTCGCACGGGTAGTTGGGACTGTACCTATGAAGAGAACTCCTCTGCCGTCGCCCAATCGCCCAATCGCGCCGCCGGCGCCTTGCGTGTCGGTTGGCGATTTGTTCGAGGGATCGGCGATAAAGTCATCGACCGAATGAAGGAGGCGCACGCGCGAGCTCCGTTCACGTCGATCGCCGACGTCGTGGAGCGTGGCGGGTTGAATCGCGGGGACGTCCTCGCTTTCGCCCAGGCCGACGCGTTCGCCGCGTGGGCGCCGGATCGCCGGCACGCCGCGTGGGAAGCACTGCGCGCTTGCGGCGACGTGCTTCCGCTGGCCCCGGCGTCCATCTCGCATCACGACCCGGTCCCGATCAATCGCGAACAGCTCATCTTCCTCGACTATCACGCCGTGGGCATGAGCATCCACGGCCATCCGATGGAATCAGCGCGCGAGCGGCTCAAAAAAGGCGGCGCCATCGACAGCAAGCAGCTCGAGCAGATGCAAAACGGCCGAGTCGTGACTGTGGCCGGCCTCGTGACCGTACGACAGCGGCCGGCCACGGCGGGTGGAACGATTTTCCTGCTGCTGGAGGACGAGCACGGCTACGTGAACGTGGTCGTCCCGCAACCGCTCGTCGCGCCGAACGAGGAAGTCGTGAAGCGGGCACCGTTTGTTCTCGTTCAGGGCCGAGTCGAGAACGACGGCGCTTCAATTTCCGTCGTCGGAAAGCGGTTCAAGGAGCTCGAGGTCGGCGACCTTACCCACCGCGCGCACGAGTTTCGTTAGCTTCCCTGCTCTTCTAGCCCAACGCCAATGCCCGCCTACATCGCCGTCGACATCAACATCAACGATCCCGCCACCTACGACCGCTACAAAGACATGGCACCGCCGTCGATCGCCAAGTACGGCGGACGTTACCTCGTGCGCGGCGGTACGACGACGACGCTCGAGGGATCGTGGAAGCCCCAGCGCTTCGTGATTCTCGAATTCGCCGACGCCGACACGGCACGACGCTGGTGGGATTCGCCCGAATACGCCGAAGCAAAAAAGCTGCGCCAGTCGTGCGCGGATACGGACATGGTGCTGCTCGACGGACCCTCGTTTGACCCAAAGCTGTAAGCACTGCCACGCCGTCTACGAGGACGGCGCCGACTGCGAGAGTTGCTTTCACGCGCTGCTCGCCTACGAGAACGAGCGCCCAGCGGCGTTCGGCGCCGTCCATCACATCACGGTCGCGAGCTACTACCTCCAGCATCCCGCCGGCTACACGCACGAAGCGCTCGACCATTGGCGCGAAGTCATCGGCAGGGCGCTGGCCGGCGCGAGCATTCGCGACCTGCGTGAGTTTTCCGGCAAGACCTTCGAAGGATCGAAGCGCGTCCGCGAGCCGGGCGCGACCCCGCCCGCCTGGTGGCCGGTGAGCTGGCCCCTGGCGATTCAAAGTGTCTTCGTGCCTGACAGCATTCCGGAAGTCGACGACTACGTGGATCGAGCCCGCGAGTGGGCCCGCGCGACGATTCGCGCTATCGACACGGCCGCCTCGACTAGCGACACGCCGCGGCGCGCGGCGCGTCGCTAAAAGACGGTCGGTCAGCGAATCGGGATCTGCCTCGACTTCTCGCGTTGCTTCGGCGCTTTCAGCGAGACCTCGAGCACGCCGTTCTGGAAGGTCGCGTCGCACTGATCCGCGCTCACCCCTTCTGGAAGCGGTATCGCCCGATAGAACTGCCCGTAGCTGCGTTCGCTCCGGTAGAAGCCGTCGCGATTTTCTTCGCGCTCGTCGTTTCGCTCACCGGAGATGGTGAGAACGTTGTTCTCGACCTCGACCGTGACATCGTCCTTCTTCATCCCGGGAAGATCGGCACGGATGACGAAATTATCGCCGCGCTGAAACGCTTCCACCTGCGGAG
Source organism: Gemmatimonadaceae bacterium (assembly GCA_025928335.1). Taxonomy (GTDB): domain Bacteria; phylum Gemmatimonadota; class Gemmatimonadetes; order Gemmatimonadales; family Gemmatimonadaceae; genus JAQBQB01. Next base: position 14,589 of record JAICJQ010000014.1, on the reverse strand, counting down.
ACCAGCCGCTGCTTTCGCTTTGGCCGGACCCACGGCCGCCGCCGAACGAACCGATGTCGCGGAATGGCGAAGATCCGAAACCGAGTTGGCCAAATCCAAAGTCCTGGAACAGCCGATCCATGTCCTCGGACCACCGTCGCATCGCGGCGAACGGATTCATCCCCATCCCGCTCGAGCCGCCGAATACAGGAGACGTATCCTGCCGCCGCGAAAGTCCGCCGTCGCTGGTATCGCGCTGGTTTCCTTGGCTGCGGTCCGTTTCGTTCCTCGTTTCGATCGAGCGTTCCTGATCCTGCACACCGGATTGGCTCGCTTGATTCCCCTGCCCCGTCACGCTGCTGGTCGGCGACGTCGCAGTTCCGCGAGTCGTCGGCTCCGCGGTGCTCGATGTTGCTCGAGTCTGGCTACCACGGTTCGTACTCTGTGTCCCGCCCGTTGTCGCGTTCCGAGTACTCGCGGAGTTGGTCGACGCGTTGCGAGTGCTCGCAGAGCTGTTCGACGGTCGCCGTGAGTTTGCCTGACGCGATGTGGTGTCTCGGCTCGAATCGCTACGACTGCTTCTGGCCATGATTACTCCTCCCCCGGTCAAGAGTTGATCGCAAACGGCAAATTCGCTGCACGCCGCTTGCCAGCGCGCAAAAGCTTCGTATTCTCGGCCATGCGCCTTCTCGTCATCGCCAGTGTTCTCGTCGCTGGGTGTGGGCCGCTGCGTCAGTTGCGCCACGCACCAGCGCCGACGCCGCCAGCCGCCGCCGCGCCGACGCGGCCTGTTCCATATCCTGTGTTCGAGACGAAGGCGTTCGCTCGCGCCGTCGCGCGCGGAACGCGGACACGCACCGGCGAACCGGGCCCGAACTATTGGCAGCAGTTCGCGCGCTACCGCATCGACGCGGAGTTGGTACCATCGACGAGCCAGATCACAGGGCGCGAGTCGGTTCGCTATTTCAATCACTCACCGGACACGCTCCGGTCGGTCTGGGTCTTCCTCAATCAGAACCTGTTCGCGCCGACCTCGCCGCGCGTCGTGCCCACGCCGGTCACAGGGGGGATGGAGATCCTGCGTGTCGCCGCGGGCGGCAAGCTCCTCACCAAAGCCGATTCCGGAGCGGGCTACGTGGTTGAAGGAACGACGATGTGGATCGGCTTGCCGAAACCGCTACCGCCGAGTGATTCGCTCGACCTCGACATTGCCTGGGCCTTTCAACTTCCGCCGGACGGCGCACCGCGCGAGGGAAGCACGGGCGACGTGCTGATGGTTGCCTACTGGTATCCCCAGCTCGCCGTGTACGACGACGTCAATGGATGGCAGAAGGACCCGTACCTGGGCGGCGCCGAATTTTACATGGGGTACGCCGACTACGATGTGAACCTGAGCGTGCCGCAGGGCTGGCTTGTCGCGGCAACCGGGGAGCTGACGAACGCGCAGGAGATTTTGTCGCAGCAGACGAGGGATCGGCTGGCAGAGGCTCGGCGCGGCGCGGGCGTGGTGCACGTGGTGCGCGATGCGGATCGCGGCGCCGGTCGCAACAAGGCGACGAATACCGGGTTCGATGGCGTGCTCACGTGGCGCTTTCGCGCCAGGAATGTCCGGGACTTCGATTGGGGAATCTCATCGAAGTATTTGTGGGATGCGACGATCGCCACGGTCGGCGACCGGGACGGCGACCACAAGCCGGACACGACACTGATCAACACGTTCTATCGGCCGGACGCGCGGAAATGGGCGTGGGACAGATCGGGAGAGTACGAGCGGAACGTCGTCGAATTCTTGTCGAATTATCTCTGGCCGTATCCTTGGCCGCAGATGACGGCACTCGAGGGACCGACGTCGTGCTCGGGAATGGAGTATCCGATGCTCACCTGCATCGGCGGCCCACGGGACACGCTGCTGCTGTACTCGGTGCAGGTGCACGAGACGGCGCACATGTGGTTTCCGATGCAAGTGGGCTCCGACGAGCGACGATACGCTTGGCAGGACGAAGGGCTGACGCGCTTCAACCAAGCGCAAGGAATGCAGGCGTTCTTCAAGGGATACGACCGCGAACGCGTCTCACGCGAGAACTACATCGACTTGGCGCGAACGGACGGTGAAGTCGCCCTCATGCGTCCGGGCGACGAATATCCGTTCGGGACCCCGGCATACAGCATCGCGTCGTACGACAAGATGTCGACGAACATGACCGCCTTACGTGCGCTGCTCGGAGACGAAGCCTTTCTGTCCGCGTATCGCACGTACGGACTGCGCTGGCAATACAAGCATCCAACGCCGTACGACTTCTTCAATACTTTCAACTCGCTCGCCGGCCGCGACCTCTCATGGTTCTGGCGGACGTGGTGGTACGAGACGTGGACGCTCGACCAGGCGATCGCCTCGGCGACCGTCGTCGGCGACAAGATGGTCGTGACGATCGAAGATCGCGGCTTGGCGCCGATGCCAGTCCGTCTTGCGGTGACGCGAAGCGACGGTCGGGTCGAGCGGCGGGAGCTACCCGTCGACCCATGGCTTGCGGGGGCGCACCGTCAACAAATCACGCTCGACAATCCGCGGACCGTGACACGCGTCGAGATCGACCCCGAGCAGGTCTTTCCAGACGTGGATCGGTCGAACAATCGCTGGGCGCGACCGCCGTGAGGTGACCTCAGCCATTTCGTGTGATGCGCATGCGATGGCACCCAAGTTGAACGATCGCGGCGCATGATACGCGATTCGAGAATGCTCGTGGCCGCGTTCGTCACGCTCGCGGCGTGCGCTCCGGCGGCGACGGCGCAGGAGCTTGGGCCCTTCGTCGGTGGAGGCGTGGGCGGAATTCGAGACGTACGACGCCCCTTCGGAGGCGGCGCGACGGCCACGATGCTCTTCGGCGATTGGATCGGCGTACGCGGAACGGCGGCATACTACTGGACGCTCGAACACCGACTTGCGCCGATCTGTCATCGCGGCGATGCCGAGGCGGTCGTTTGCACGTCGACTCAGCTTGCGAGCCGCAGCTGGTTTCCACAGCTCGACGGACTCTTGATGCTTCGTGGAGCGCTACCTGGCCGCAGCTTCGGGGTTGAGGTAGGCGCCGGGCCGACCTGGCTCAACGTGACGAACGAGATTCGCACGGATCGCGACAGCATCTTCTCGGCGCAACGCTCGAGCTCGGCGGCCGGAGTGCTGTTGTCGGGAGGTGTGTTCGCACGACCGGGTTGGCGGCGCCTGCCCGTCACACTCGAAGCGACGTACGCTTACCACCGGACGGGAAAATTCGGCGCGTGCGCGAGCAGTGACTTCGATCCGCTCTGCAATCAGAACCTGAACTTTCACGAGCTGCGCTTCGGCGTTTTGTACCGTGCGGGGCGGAAGTCCCTGAAATAGGGATCCGGCACGCCGTATCGCTCGCCGACGGCGTCTAGGCGATCGCGATCGCGCTCGGGGTGAAGCATCACGTGATGCAGCTGCAATCGCTTCCCCCGAGCGCGGCCGCCGTTTTCAGAAGCGCCTAGCGATTCGACTGGCGCGAACGAGCGTCCTGGTCGCCCTCGGTCTTCGCGTCCCCTTCCGGCTGGTCGGGCAGCGTTCGGTATGTGCTCGAGCCGCTGAGGTTGTGGTCTTCGCCGACCTGATCGCGTAGCCACTCGTTGTTTTCTTCGTTCTGCTTCGGATCGGTCTTGGGGTTGCGGTTCGAATCTTGATCGGCCACGGCACTGCTCCTCGAGAGGGTCCAAGGATGATCGCACGGCGCATGCCGACCTTGCGTCCGAACTCGTTGAACACCCGTCGGATTTCAGGAAGATCTGGAGGCAGCATTGTCGTTTTTCAGTGCGTCGAGCTCGCCATGGACGGGCCGAATGCTGAGCGTGCTTCGCATCGTCGTCGGCTTGCTCTACGTCGAGCATGGGCTGCAGAAGGTTTTCAACTTTCCGCCGTCGGCACGAGGGCCCGTTCCATATCACTTCCTGACGCTTTCGCCCGGCGTGGCCGGTCTGATCGAGACGGTATGCGGCTTCCTGATCCTCATCGGCCTGTTCACGCGCGGCGCGGCATTCTTGTCATCCGGCGAGATGGCGGTCGCCTACTTCAAGGTGCACATTCATCGCTCGTTGTTCCCCATCAACAACATGGGTGACAACGTCGTGCTGTTCTGCTTCCTCTTCCTCTATCTCGTGTTCGCCGGCGCCGGTCCGTGGAGTGTGGATTCGCTCATCGGACGATCGCGGGCGCGCCCATCAGAGACGCCCGCTCGAAATGACGACATCCCGGCCATACGTCCTCGCCGAGACCACTTGGAAGCAAGTTGACCCGACGCCGTACACGGTCGCGATTCTTCCGTGGGGCGCGACCGAGGCCCACAACTACCATCTGCCGTACGCAACGGACAACATCCAATCGGAGCAAGTAGCCGTTCGTGCCGCGGCAGCGGCCTGGGACCGAGGAGCGCGCGTCGTTGTTCTTCCTACGATTCCATTTGGCGTCAACACGACCCAGCTCGACATCAAGCTCACGATCAACATCAATCCGAGCACGCAGCTCGCGCTCCTCAGCGACATCGTGTCGTCGCTCGACGGACAGGGCGTGCACAAGCTGGTGATCGTGAACGGCCACGGCGGGAATGATTTTCGGCAGATCATTCGCGAGCTGCAGCCAAAAACGCGCGTCTTTCTCGGCGCGATCAACTGGTGGTCGTGCGTCGACATGAATGCGTTCGTCGAGGAGCCGGGCGATCACGCAGGGGAAGCGGAAACGAGTGCGATGATGCATCTCGCACCGGGGCTCGTCCGCCCACTGGGCGAAGCGGGGCCGGGCCGCGCGCGGCCGTCCCGGCTGCGAGGTGTGCGCGAAGGTTGGGCCTGGGCGCCACGCCGATGGACTCAGGTCACGGCCGACACCGGCATCGGAAATCCCGCGAAGGCGACCGCGGCGAAGGGAGAAGCCTATGTCGCAGCCGCCGTCGAACGGATCGCCGGGTTTCTCGTCGAGCTCGCGTCGCTCGATCTCGACGACCTGTACGAGTAGAGGCTCGGCGACTCGGCGACTCGGCGGTTTACATCCCGCTCGGAAACGTTTCGGGCTCATCCCCGCCGACGCGGATGGGCATGTGAAGTGGATCGACCGCGCGCGTCTCGTCGATGTACAGGAATGCGTCGTATCGGTGTGGGATGATCGTCGGGACGTAGTTGCCCCAACGTTCGTGATCGGGATCGTAGACCACGCCGATCGCCCGATGGGCGACCGGCTGATCGAGCCCCGAGAAATCAACGTCACCAAACACGAAGAGCGCGTCACCGACCGCCGCGTCGTGCACCGCGTGCTCGAAGCTGTCGTTCCGCGCCGCGGGCACCCGCATCCGCTCCATCGGCGCGCCCCATTCGTCGGCGGCGATCACCGTGCCGCGATGCGTTCCGAAGCCGACGAGCACCGTGTCGCCGTCGCCGCGCGACTCGCGTACGAGTTGACCGACGTTCACCATTCCGGCGCGCGCCATGTCCGTGAACCGCGCGTCGCCGATGTGCGTGTTGTGCTCCCAGACGATCGCGTTCGCCGTCGGACCGTGATGCTCGACGAGACGGTCGAGCGTTTCGACCATGTGGTGATCGCGCACGTTCCATGATGCGGGACCGCCGCGGATCATCGTGCGGTAGTAGCGCTCGGCATTGCGCGCGACCAGTGCGTTCTGCTCCGCGTCGAAATACCCTTCCCGGCCGTCCTCGCGAAAGCTCGTCGCATTGGTGCGAAGAGCGCGGAGCACGGAGACGGCCTCATCTTCGCACGACGTCGACACGAGGGCTGTCGCGCGCGCGTATTCTTGCACGTCTTCGGCATAGGGCTCGAAGCAGTTGTAGGCCCGCCGTGCCGCGGCGGCGAGCGACGGATCGATGCGCGTGAGATACGCCGTTACCGCACGCATGGAATCCCAGAGCGAGTACACGTCGAGACCGTAGAAACCGACCTTTCGCGCGTCGGAAACGCGCTCGTTGTGGTGTCGGAGCCATTCGGCGAGCGACACGATCTCACGATTCGCCCACATCCACGTCGGCCAGCGCTCGAAGGCATGCAACACCGATTCGGCGTCACCGCCGCTGTCGGGTATGCCTTTTATGTATCGGTTGACGCGATAGCAATCGGGCCAGTCGCCCTCGACAGCGATGAACCTGAATCCGCGCTCGAGAATGAGCCGTTTGGAGAGCTCGGCACGCCAGGTGTAAAACTCCGACGTGCCGTGGGTTGCTTCACCCAGCAAGACGAAGCGCGCGTCCCCGATCCGATCGAGCAACGGGTCGAGGTCGGCAGACTTTGTCAGCGGCCGCGCCGACCGCCGAATGTACGCATCGATGCTGTCAGTCGAGCCCCGATCGTTATTGGCCTTCCGACTCATGCGGCCTCCTCATCCGGCGCTGCCGTTCGAGCCTCGGACACTGCAAGTTGAAGGCGATGCCGAACGCCGAAGCAGTGCTCACCGAGCGGGAGCGCGCGACCCTCGCGGTTCTTTGCGACGCATTCCACCCATCGTTGTCCGCCGACTCCCGCAATGGCGACGATCCGCTGCTCTTCTCGACGAGCGCGAGCGCGCTCGGCGTGCCTCGCGCCGCCGAGCGCGCGATAGGTCTTCTGCCTCGAGAGGAACGCGGCGAGCTGCGCCGCCTGCTGCGGCTGCTCGACAGCGCCGTCGGCGGGCTCGTGATTGGGAAGGCTGCCGGCGTCACGAAGATGAACGTGGAGGAGCGCGAGCGACTTCTGCGGGCACTCTCGGTCCATCGCATCGGCCGGCTTCGTCAGGGATTCCAGGCGCTCAAACGACTGTCGAGCTTCTTGTATTACAGCGTCGTCGATACGCGCGGCGAAAATCCGATCTGGCCCGCGATCGGCTACGCGCCGTCGAGTCAGCCGCCCGCGGGCGCCTCGACGATTCGTGTCCTCAAATACGACGCGTCGACGACGATCGATTGCGACGTTTGCATCGTCGGTTCCGGCGCGGGGGGCGGGACGGTCGCCGGGGAGCTCGCAACTCGCGGTTTCCGAACGGTGTTGCTCGAAGCCGGCCCCGGGGATCAGGCGCCGCAGTTCACCCAACGCGAGCTCGAAGGTGTCCAGAGCCTGTACTATCAGGCCGGCCTCGCGGCGTCGAGTGATTTGAGCGTCGCGATTCTCGCCGGCGCGTGCCTCGGCGGCGGCACGACCGTGAACTGGCAGACCTGTCTTCGTACGCCGGACTACATACGCGACGAGTGGGCAGAACGGTCGAAATGCGAGCTGTTCACGAGCGAGCGATTCACCCAGGCGTTGGATCACGTCTGCCGGCGACTCGGCGTCTCATCCGATGAGAGCGACGTGAATCCAAACAACGAACCGATCCGGCGCGGGTGCGAGGCACTCGGGTACTCGTGGGAAGTGATCGAGAGGAACTCGCGCGGCTGCGACTGCACGCAGTGCGGCTACTGCACGTTCGGCTGTCGCATCGGCGGAAAGCAGTCGACTGTGGCGACCTATCTCCCGGTGATGCAACGCGGGCGCACGTCGTCGATCATCACGAAATGCCGCGCCGAGCGAATCCTGATCGAGCGCGGACGAGCCGTCGGCGTGTTGGCGGCGACGAAGGCGTTGGACGGTGTGATCGAGAACATCGAAATCCGCGCGCCGACCGTCGTCGTCTGCGCCGGCGGACTGGAGTCGCCCGCACTACTGCAACGATCAGGGCTGTCGCATTCGGCGCTTGGCGAAAACCTCTATCTACATCCGACGAGCGCAGTCGCCGGACTGTACCCCAATCGGATCGAGCCGTGGAACGGACCGCCGCAGACAATTCTCAGCGGTCATTTTTCGCGGGTCGACGGCAATTTTGGTTATCGGCTGGAGGCCGCGCCGGCACATCCGGGACTCTTGGCGCTCGCCGCGCCGTGGACAAACGCGAGGTCACACCGGATGCTGATGCAGCGGGCAGCGCATGTCAGCGCGACGATCGCGCTGACGCGTGACGCGACGGGCGGTCGTGTGCGCTCGCGTCGCGACGGTGGTGTGACGATCGACTATGCGATCGGGCGTCGCGAGCAAGCGTTGCTGGCGCGTGGCATCGAGAGCGCAACGCGCGTCCAGTTCGCCGCCGGTGCCGAGGAAGTGCATACCTTGCATGCGTCTGGCCCCGTGTTGAAGCGAAGCGCGCCTGATGTCGAAGCATTCGCGCGACGGATCCTCGCCGAGCCTGTCGCGGCAAACCGTTGCACCGTGTTCAGCGCGCATCAGATGGGAACGTGCCGGATGGGCCGCGAGCGAAGGGTTTCGGTGTGCGACGAGAACGGCGCGGTGTACGGCGTAAAGGGACTTTACGTCGCGGACGCAAGCCTCTTCCCGGCCTCGAGCGGGGTGAATCCGATGATCACGGTGATGGCGTTGGCGAAGTGCGTCGCGAGCACGGTCGTGGAGCAGGTCTCGACGGGCCGTTGAATCGCGACGCGGCTATTCCGCGGCGCGGAATACATCGCGGACGACTTCTAGATACTGGTGACCGAAGCGGCGGTCCGGCTCCAGGTAGTTTCCTTCCGCCCACTCGTTCCAGGACTTTATAAAAACGATCCGATGCTCTGCGTCCCGGTCGCGCACCCGGCGCCACGCTTCAGATGCATGGACGCGAAAGTACTCTGGGGTCGAGTCATGAAGCACAAGACCATTCGGCCCACTACGGGGCGTGTTGTCCCAATTCGGGACCAAGCATGGATAACTCAGGATCCCAGGTTGCTCGGGCGGCAAAAGCTCGGCGAGTAAGTCCTTGTAGGTGTAAACGGTAGGTCGCCCGGCGCGCAGATCGAATTGTCGTTTCAACCACTTCACGGGATGGCGCTTCGACACCCACGGACGACGCGGCGGTAGATGGTAATTCGTCGACGCGTCCAGCCCGAGCTCGGCTGGCTTCCGGTCTCCCATGTGACTCCCAACAAGGAAGAGTCCGGCCAGGCCGGCTGAACGTGCCATGTCGCGCCAAAGCTGCAGAGTAGCCTTGGGCTCGGGAATGTCGGACGGATCGTATATCAGGAATAGCGGCTTGTTGTCGACGCGGATGTATCGAGCGTCGCGAAAGGCCGGGAGTAGCGTTTCAAAGTGATGCTGGTGATCCTGCGGCCCGGGATAGGTCTGCTCGATGAGAACGCGGTTCGGAGCTCCGTGCCAGACACCTGTCCAGGTCTGGTTCGCCCAACAGAGGCAAAATGGGAAGTCGGGATTGTCCGATTCCAAGACTTCATTGAATGGCCGCTCGAGAATTCGTTTGCCGGCGAACCAATAATGGTAGTAGCAGAATCCTTCGATACCGTATTCCCGAGCCATCGCTGCTTGTTCAGCACGAGTTTCGGGAAGACGTAAGTCATAGAACCCAAGGTCCGCGGGCAGGTGCGGTTGGTAGTGTCCGCGAAAAAGCGGTTTCGCCTTGGCAGCGTTAGTCCATTCGGTAAAGCCTTTGCCCCACCACTCATCGTTCTCGCGTATGGGGTGAAACTGCGGCAAGTAGAACGCGATCAGGCGAGCGAGTGCATCTCCCATTTAGGTCTCGCGACTCAGACAGTGTGAGATTTGCCGGCTGCCCAAAAACGCCGGATCGCGGACCTGACTCGCGCAGCCCGGCTTCTCCATGTGACCGCGTCGTGGGGTTCCTCGGGCAGCGGCAAAATTGCGGGACGCAAAGCCTCTCCGAGCGACCAGCAAGGATTCCGCTCCTTTCCGACTGTCTCGATCACCTCGAGCACTGGCCGCATTGCGCTGTCAGGATCGGAGAAGATGGCCGCGCGACTCTTACCTGCAGCGGCGAGTCGATCGCGAAGTGCGGGTTCTCGCCACAATCGCTCGAGGTGATTGGCGAGCGTTTCCACATCTCCGGTCTCGAACAACAGCCCACTCTCTCCGTTCGCGATGATTTCGGGCGTACCACCGGAATTCGTGGCGACGACCGGGACGCCGAGGGCCATCGAGTCGATAGTAACACGCCCAAACGGTTCGCGATCGGAGCACAACACGCTGGCGTGAGCCCGCGCCACCACTCTCCCTGGATCTTCTACGTATCCGAGCAATCGAACATGCTCGCCAAGATTTCGCCCCAGGATGAATCGCTCGATCTCGCCTTGGTAATCCCGTTCAACAAAGGGGCCGATCACGGCGAGTCGTATGGGCAACTCGCGACCACGAAGGATGTCGACCGCACGGACCGCGTCGAGTTGGCGCTTCCAACGCTGAATTGAGCCCACAATCGCGATGACGCAGCTATCGTCATTCACGAAGGTGGCAAGCTCCGGCGGCAAATCTGCGGCTGCGGTTCGCTGACGAGCCCAGTTATAGACAACTCGGGTTTTTGTCGCGCTGAAGCGTCCGAGCCATTCTCGCTCGACCGCCTTCGAGTTGAAAAGGATCGCGTTCGACGTTTGATCCATCAGCGCCGCGAGCGACTCTTTGGAGACGCCCATTTCGATCGCACCGGGATTGAACGCGAATTCGTGGATATGCCAAATGTGCGGCACGCCGACCAGCGCCGCGGCAATTGCGCCCGTCGGAGCAACGACCGTCTGAGAATAGACTACATCGACCTTCCAGTCCTGGATGAAGGTCGACATCAGGGCCGCAGCGCTCGCCGTATGGGCCATGACGCCGGCGTCAACTCTTGTCGGCAAGGTCCACCACGGGTGCGGTGCATAGCGAACCTCGACGCCGCACTCGGTCAAACGATCCACGAGCGGTCCGCGTCGCGGCAAGATGCAAAAAACGGTCGCGCCCTTTTCGGTGAGATAGCGCGCTTGATCGAGCAGATAGCGCGCGGCACCCTCGAGCGTCGCGCCGTGACCGACAAAACACACTCGCATTTCGCTCGCGCTAGGCAAGCGATACCGCCGCGCGCGTCAACTCAGCCTGGAGCGCTTGCAGGAATCCGTGTCCGTACTGGCGGCCCGGCTCGAGGCACATTCCCTCGGCCCATTCGTTCCACGCGTTGATGAACAGGATGCGACGATTCGCCGGTTCATCTCGCATTGAGTTGATGACGGTGCGGAGTCCCTGCGCGAATGCCTCAGGCGTCGCATTGATGAGAATGATCGCCTTCCGACCGCGACGCGGTGTGTTGTCCCAACCGACGAAAAAACCGCGCAGGTGCGGGTGTGTCGGTCGCTCTGCTTCCATCAAGCGGCAACCTTCGGCGTAATCATAGATCTTCAGGTCGGAGGCGGGTACGCCGAGGCGCAGGTTTCGAAACAGGTCGTGAATGCTGAGAGGACTGGAGACGAGCGGAAGCGCGCCCAGAGCGGGTGAAGAGTACTCGGAGATGTCGCATCCGTAGGGGCGCATATCCGAGCGCGGGTTGTGTGTATCTCGGCCGACGATGAATGGCTCCGGGAGGCCGAGCCGAACCGTTTCCGCGCGGATCGTGTCGGTCGTACGCCGCGGATCCGGTAACGCGGGAGGGCGATACAGAATGAAGAGCGGCCGGCCATCGACGCGGATGTAGCGAGGATCCGCGAACACCTGCGCCAACCAGCGTGCATGGGCGAGGTCGTCTTCGACGGAATACGTCTGCTGCAAAAGGACTTCCTTCTCCTCACCCGTCCACCGGCGCGTCCAGGATTCGTTCGCCCAGCCAACGCAGAACGGCAGGTCGGGACGGCCGCTCGCGAGCACCTCGTCGAGGGGCCGGTTCAGCAGGCGCTTCCCGTTGAACCAGTAGTGCCAGTAGCAAAAACCCTCGATGCCATACTGCCGGGCAAGCTCGGCCTGTGCCTCCCGGACCTCCGGAACCCGGAGATCGTAATAGCCGAGGTCGGACGGAAGCTTCGGTTGTTCGTGGCCGCGGAAAAGCGGAACCGCCTTCGTGACGTTGGTCCACTCGGTGAAGCCCTTTCCCCACCACCCATCGTTCTCCGGAATCGGATGGAACTGCGGCAGGTAATAGGCTATCGCTCGGATGGCTGAATCGGGCATCGGCGCGGGTTACGGGACGAATCGATCCGGAAGGCGATGAACGCTAGATAGACGCCGTTCGGCGTCGTCGGTTGCGACGCGGGCCTCGGATCAAAAGACAACCTAGGCGAAAATAGCGGGGGGAACCTTACGGCGCGCAAATGTGAAAGGAGCCCGGCATCTCTGCCGGGCTCCTTTCTGCAAATCATGCGAGAGTGCCGTTAGTTGAGCGGGCAGCTCTCGACGCCGTTCCCAAACCCCGTGCCGAACAGGAAGTTGCTGATGACGTCCGCCACATTGTTCGTCGCCGGGCCCTTATAGATGCTCGGGTTCGAAATTACTTGCACGAGCGTCGGATTGCCGGCGATCATCTTCGGGTCGCGGACGTACTGGGCGCTGTACGTGTTGTACCCGGTGTTTTGCAGGCTGACCGGCCACGAACCGAGATGGTTCTTCCAATACCCCGGCGAGCACCACGTGGTGACCACCGGAACAACCCAGCTGACGTTGCCATGGAAATCGAGGCCGGTCGGGTTTTCGCAACCCGTCGTCGCCGTCATCGTGGTCGTCCAGTTTGCCACGACGTGATTCGGTGACGTCGGCACGTTGAAAGCCGTTCCGAAGCCCAGCTCGCCGTTCGGCTGGAACGTCGTCGTGCAAGCGTAGCTGTTGCCCGCGTTGCCGCCATTCGGCGTGTCAACCAGAAGAACCGTGATCGTGTTCACTCCGCCGATATTGAAGTCGGCTGCGTTGGCGTCGCTGACGACGTACTTCGTTTGCCAATTGCAGGTGCCGGCGAGTCGGTCTGCCGACGGGCAGTCCTGAATGACCTGTGTCGCCAACTGATGACCGTTGAGATACACGGCGACGGCGTTGTCAGACATCAACGTGTCGTTCAGGACGGGGCTCGTCACACCAGACGGAACGCTGAACGTCGTCTGGAAAACGTAGCTTCCCGGAGCGGTCCGGTACTCGTTCGACGTAGCGTTTGGTCCAATCCAGTCGCTTCCGGTAATCGGAGCGCTCCAGCCGGGGTTATAGCTGGTCGTGAGATTGGTCATAAGGTCGAACGCCGTCCCGCAGCCAGTGAGCGGGCCCAGGGAGCCCGGAACCGTGTAGGTGTGGATGGCCGGGTACCCGCTAACGGCGCAGTATTGCGTCGTGGCGCCGCTGGCAAATGAGAGCTGCACCGGACCAACGTTGGCCGACGGACCGAGCGTAAACGCAGCGGCATCCGGCGAAAGCCGACGCGGGCTAGTGCTGGTGTCGGAACATGCCGCGAGCACTAGCGCGCACGCGGCAGCACCAACGGATAGAGACGGGGCGATTAATCGACGCATAGACACTCCAATGGGGAAAGGACTCCGAGACCGGCTGCATGGCCCGTGGAACAGCTGCGGGATTGCAAGACTCTTTCCAGTCCAAGACGGGATTTGGAGCGTTTTCTGGAGAACACGCAATCTGTTTTCCGCCAATCTGGTAGCGGACGTGAGATTGTTTTCTGACCCTCTAAAAACCGTCCCCACCTCTCTCGGCGGTCGTTCAGGTGTTGCGCCGCCACCACATAAGCGTTTTGAACCCGCATCAGGAGGGTGCGCGCAAAGCAATGTATAAAGAATCAGATCTGGCTGCAGAGCAGCGTCAGAAATATTGATTTCTAAGTCTCAGAAATGCGCGCTGACGAGCTCGCGCACTGAGTTCACGAGCAAGGCTCGCGGGAGCCCATAGTCATCAGCCTCTGTACCCGGCAGACTATCATCCCGCATTCAATCACGCCTTGATGCTTAACGCCCGCTCGCGACGCTCGCCCTCACGACATTCTGCACGCCAAAGACGGTGGGCAAACGCCGGACTAGTCGCCTAATCACACTGGTCCTGTACCGAAGCGGGATGAGGTTCCAGGGAAACCTCGCGTACGCGGGATGCCAGGCGCCGAGACTGCCCACGTTCTCCTCGACCTCAAAGCCGCAGTCCTCGAGCATCCTCCGTAGCGAGTCGAGCGTAAACCAGCGGAGATGCGTCGCGTCCATCAACCCAGTCGGCTCATAATCGAACCGGCCGCGCACGAGCGCCGTCCGAAGAGTCCAATGGGCGACGTTCGGGACAGAGACGAGTAGGTGTCCTGACGGTTTAAGAAGGTGCCGAGCTGTTGCCAGCACCGGACCCGGATACGAAAGATGCTCGATAACGTCGGCGAGAATCGCGACATCGAACGGCTCCGGATTCGTCGCCGCGAACGTATCGAGATCCATCATATGAACTTCGAGACCGCGATCGCGGGCGAGCAGGGCGCGGTCGCTGTCCGGCTCGACGCAGACTATCATCGCGCCGCGGGCGTCGCGCAGCCTCTTTGCCAGGGTTCCGGTTCCGGCGCCGATGTCGAGGACTCTCGCGCCCTCGGGCACCCAATGCGCCAGCAAAAGATGCGGGTCCTGCGGATCGTCACCCGGAAAATCGTAGCGGTACGGCTCCGGCGGCTTTGGGAGCAGGCCGATGAATTCATTCACCATTGATCGTCCACTCGCTCATGCCGTTCCGTATTGTCGCTCGATCCACCGGCGGTAGCTCCCGTCCATCACGCCCCGCCACCAGCTCTCGCGCTCCAGGTACCAGTCCACCGTCCGCGCCAGACCAGTCCGTAGCGTCTCCCGCGGTTCGAAACCAAGGCGCGTCGCGATTGCCGTGGG
>JAICJQ010000080.1 GCA_025928335.1 Gemmatimonadaceae bacterium | reverse complement strand
GTGTTGCTGTCGCCGCTGCCGTTTCCGGAGCCCGATCGGATCGTCGTGCCCGAATCCCGAACTGTCTCCACGGGTGAAACGGGATCGTCGATGAGCTACGCGGACTTCATGGACTGGCGGGACAATCAGGTGTTCGGGCAGGTTGCGGTCTATCAAGGCACGCAGATGGACATCACCGGTTCGGGTGAGCCTGTGCGCGTGCAGGCTGCGGCCGTGTCGGCGCAATTCTTCGGAGCGCTCGGTGTACGCGCGACTTCGGGACGCGCGCTGATGCCGGCCGACTTCCCGGTCGACGCGCCGAGAGCCGTCGTCATCTCCGACCGGTTGTGGCGGACGCAATTCGGATCGCGATCCGACATCGCGGGACTCACCGTCGAGATCAACGGCATCAAGCGCGCGATCGTCGGGGTGCTTCCGCCGAATGCACGCTGGCCGCTCGACGCCGACATGTGGGTGCCGCTTCGTTTCACGACCGAGCAGGACCCCGACCTGCAGCGGCGCGACAATTTCATTTTTCAAGGAATCGCGCGCCTCAAACCCGGCGCGACGATCGAAGGCACAAGTACCATCATGGCGGGATTGGCGAAACGCGTCAGCGTCGCGCAGCCCAACATCCGAAAGGATGTCACGATGGTGCCGATCCCCGTTCTCAACGCGATGCTCGGCGAGACCACACCGCGTGCGCTTTGGACCTTGCTCGGCGCGGTGGGATTACTACTGCTCATCGGCTGCGTGAACGTCGCGAACCTGCAGCTCGCGCGGGCGGCGGCGCGGCGGCGCGAGCTTGCCGTGAGGACTGCCCTCGGTGCGAGTCGCTTCAGGCTCGTGCGACAGAGCCTTGTCGAAAGTGGAGCCCTCGGCCTGGCCGGCGGGACGCTTGGCGCGGTGTTGTCGATCTGGATGGTGAGGATGATCGTTGCCGTCGCCCCGACCGACGTCCCGCGGATCGAGACGGCACACGTCGATTTGAAAGTCCTGGCATTTACATTTTTGGTATCGATCGCGGTCGCGCTGCTCTTTGGTCTCGCGCCGGCGGTACATTCCGCCCGCCAGGGCGGGGGCCGCCAGTCGTTGCAGGATGGCGGCGCCCGCGGAGGCACCAGCCGCGCGACAACGCGCACTCGGCGCGCCCTCGTCACAGTCGAGCTGGCGCTCTCCGTCGTGTTGTTGGCCGGTGCCGGCCTGGCGTTGCGGAGCGTTCAGCGCCTCCGCGGCGTCAACACCGGCTTTGATCGGCGCAACGTGCTGACCGCGTCCATCTCGCTGCCCGGAATTCGGTACGACACGAAGGCCAAAGTCGTTGCGTTTCATTACCAGCTCCGCGATCGAATCGCCGCGGCGCCTGGCATCGAGGCGGCCGGAATTGTCACCGCCAGCCCGTTGGGCGGCGGAGGTTTCTACCTCGGTCGCTCGATGGTCGCCGAGGGACGCGACCCCATCGCGGCGAACGAGATCACGATCAACTGGAACGTGACGACGCCCGGCTATTTCGCCGCACTTCGAATTCCGATGCTGCGCGGCCGCGATTTCACCACGCACGACGATACGGCGAGTCCGCCTGTGATGATCGTGAACGAAACGTTCGCGAAGCGGATGTTCGGCAACGAGAATCCGATCGGCAAGCGCGCCATGTCGTCGCGCGACGAGAAAGTCGAACGGGCGATCGTCGGCGTCGTCGGCGATGTGAAGTTTTACGGCGCCGCCGACTCGACCCGCGCGCTCGTTTGGGTTCCCTACGCGCAGAACAACGCGTGGCGGCAGGGGATCATCACCGTGCGCACGCGCGGCAACCCCGCGGCGGCGTTGCCTACACTGAAGACGGAGCTCCGGGTGCTCGACGGCGGCATCGCCCTCGCCAACGTCGCCACGATGGATGACGCGATGGATCGTTCAATGGCGAGCGACCGTCTGATCGCTGTTCTCCTTGGAGCTTTCGCCACGCTCGCCCTGGTGCTCGCGGCGATCGGGATCTTCGGCGTCCTCTCGTACGCCATGGCGCAGCGTACGCGAGAGCTCGGGATTCGCCTCGCGCTCGGCGCGCAACGCGCCGACGTGTTGTGGCTCGTCGCGCGCGAGACGGCACCAATGGTTGCGAGTGGCGTAATCGCCGGCCTTGTCGCAGCCCTTGGCTTGACGCGCTTCGTGCGAACGATCTTGTATCAAATACGGCCGAACGATCCGGCGACGTTCGCCACGGTTGCGATCACGCTCTCGGCGGTGGCTGTCGTCGCGTCTCTGCTGCCGGCGCGTCGCGCCAGCCGAGTCGACCCGGTGATCGCGATTCGGGGCGAGTAAAGCGGCCTGCATCGTGCGAATGTCGGCGAGTCATGCAGCACGACTCGCTGACATGAGCGCGACCACCGCGCAGACCCTCGAAAATTCGACGCTCCCCGGCCGCCTGTCGCACCGACAGGTCCTCGTGGTGTTCAGCGGGCTCGTCCTCGCCATGCTGCTCGCGGCGCTGGACTCGACGATCGTCTCCACCGCGCTGCCAACGATCGTCGGCGAGCTCGGCGGACTGGAACACCTCGCCTGGGTCGTGACCGGCTATTTGCTCGCGCAGACGATTGTCACGCCGATTTACGGAAAGCTCGGCGATCTCTATGGACGCAAGGTCGTCCTCCAATCGGGAATCGCGATCTTTCTTGTCGGCTCCGCATTGTGTGGCGTCAGCCAGAGCATGTTCCAGCTCATTCTCTTCCGCGCGGTGCAGGGGCTCGGCGGTGGAGGACTGAACGTCACGACACAAGCCGTCGTTGGCGACATCGTCGCCCCCCGCGACCGCGGACGGTATCAGGGAATCTTCGGTGCGGTGTTCGGTCTGGCGAGCGTGGCCGGCCCGTTGCTCGGCGGCTACTTCACGACGCATCTCAGTTGGCGATGGATCTTTTTCATCAATCTGCCGCTGGGGATCATCGCCGTCGTCGTGCTCGCGATCACGCTGCCGGCGCAAACGCTGCGCACGAAGCACGCGATCGACTATGCGGGCGCGGCCTTGCTCGCCGTCGCGCTCAGCGTCGTCACGTTGCTCGCGGACCTGGGCGGAACGGCGTACCCGTGGGGATCCGCGTTGGTGATCGGACTGATCGTCGTCGCGATCGTCGCCGCCGTGGTCTTCGCATTTGTCGAGCGGCGCGCCGCCGAGCCGGTTCTTCCCCTTCGGCTCTTTCAACGCCGAACTTTCGTCGTTTCGACGCTCGTCGGCCTGGTCGTCGGCTTTGCGCTCTTTGGGTCGGTCACCTATTTCCCGCTCTTCCTCCAAGCCGTGAAGGGTGTGAGTCCGACCGCGTCGGGAATGGAAATGCTGCCGATGATGGGCGGGATGCTGACGACGTCGATCCTTTCCGGCCAGCTGATCAGTCGTCTCGGGCGATTTCGGATCTTTCCGATCGTCGGCACCGCGGTGATGACGGTCGGCCTCGTCACTCTCTCGAGGCTGACGCCGGAGAGTAGCGTCACCTCGGCAGCGGCGCGTGTGCTCATTCTCGGGGCAGGTCTCGGGATGGTCATGCAGGTGCTCGTGATCGCCGTGCAGAATGACGCGGACTACCAGGACCTCGGCGTCGCCACGTCCGGTGCGACGCTGTTCCGGTTCATCGGTGGCTCGCTCGGAACGGCGGTGCTCGGCGCGGTGTTCGCCAACCGGTTTGATTCGCTGCTCGGAGCGTTGAATAGTGCGGGGGCCGGCGGAGGAGCAGGACTCAACCTCGACGCGATCGCGCATTTGCCGCCCGGCATTCGCGCGCGGTATGCGGCGGCGATCACCGGTGCGTCCGACCGGGTGTTCCTCGTGGCGTCCGTGGTGTGTGCGCTCGGATTTCTCATCACCTGGCTGATGCCCGAGCGACCGTTGCGTGCGACAGTTGCGTCGTCGGCGGGGAACCCCGGCGAAGAAGCCGGCCAGGCGTTTGCGCGGCCGCTGGATGTGGAAGTGGTCGCGGCGCAGATGTACGCCGCGCTCTCACGGCTCGCCGACCGCGACGTTCAGCGCGAGCACATTCGGCGGATCGTCGAGCGCGCGGGCGAGACCGTCTCGCCGCTCGCCGCTTGGCTCCTCGTGCAAATCGACCGCGAGCCATCATGCGACCCTCTTGCTCTCGGACGGAAGCATCAGATTGACGACGCCCGTGTGCGCAGCGCGATCGATGAGCTGCGCGACCGGCGACTGATCGAAGGGAACGCGCCGCACTTATCGCTGACGGTTGCGGGCTGCGACGCATTGACGCGCCTGATCGCCGCTCGGCGAGCGCATCTCGAGGAACTCGCCGAGGACTGGGATCCGGAGCGGAATCCTGAGGTCGTTGGCTACCTCAAACAGACCGCGCGAGAGATCGTGCCGGACGTCAAACGGCGAACGGCCGCGGCATAGCCGCAGGAGCGCCTATCGGTCGTAGCGCGTCACTACCATGTTGTACGGCATGCCACCGTCCCGCCGAATCCTCATCGCGGCGTTCGCGCTCGTCGCCGCGCACCGACTACGCGCTCAGACGATCGACGATTCGATCCCGTCCGGCGCGAACTTCGATACCGCGCAGTTTCGACTCTGGACGCCGCACACCAACGACAAGTTGCGCGCAGTGCTCGTCCTCGTGCCCGGGTCGAACGGCGACGGACGCAACATGGCCCAGGACACTGTTTGGCAGGCGTACGCATCGAAGAACAAGCTCGCCATCGTTGCCTGTCGCTTTACGGACAAGAAGCATGATCAGGGCTACATCGAAGACTACGTGAACGTGTCGCACGGCAGCGGCCAGGCGCTTCTCGACGCGATCAATCATTTTGCGGCGCGCTCGGGTCACGGTGAGATCGCGTCGATTCCGCTATTGCTCTGGGGAATGTCCGCCGGCGGACAATTCGATTACGAGATGGCGGTGTGGAAGCCGCAGCGTGTCGCGGCATTCATCGTCAATAAGGGCGGCATCTACTACACGGCGTTGACTCCGCGTGAAACGCGCGCAATTCCGGCCATGCTCTTCATCGGCGGCAAGGATCTCGAGCAGAGAATCCACACGATCACCGGGTTATTCGCGTTGAACCGGCGTGGCGGAGCGCTCTGGACGCTCGCCGAGGAACCGGGTGTTGGACACGTGGTTGGAAAATCGCGCGACGTGTCGATGCTTTTCTTCGAGGACGTTCTTGCGGCTCGACTGAGCCCGGACGGAACGCTCAAGTCGCTCGGCGAAGCCAACGGTCTGGTCGGCGATTTCAAAACACACGATTTCGGACCGCCGCCAACGGGGAAGGGAGTTCCCAACTACCCGTCAGTGTGGCTCGTCACGGAACGTGTGGCCAAAGCGTGGAAAGACATGATGTTGGCGCCCTGAGGACCGTGCCGGCGCTGTGCGCCACCGCACCAATCCACGCGATACCATAGGCCGTCCTGACGCGTCATTCCTCCAGAGTGTGATGCACCCCTTTGGAGGAGTTGTCGATGCGTCTCGTCCCCCGAAAGTCTTCCCGCCCCGCGAACGCGACCGGCTACTCTGTCATCGACGATCAGTTATCGATCGCCGGTGACCTGAATACGGAAGGTACGGTCCGCGTCGACGGTCGCGTCGAGGGCACCCTTCACCGGGCCGACACGCTCATCGTCGGGGTGAACGGAACTGTCGTCGGCGACGTCGAAGCGCGGGAAGTCATCGTCGGTGGAACGTTGGTCGGAACGCTGACGGTCGCCGGCCGCGTCGAAGTCCAGGCGTCAGCGACGGTCCAAGGCGACATTCGCGCCGAAGCCGTTTTGCTTCACGAAGGTGGAACGGTTCACGGCCATGTGGCGATACACCCGGTTGGTGAAGCGGCGCAGCTCGACCCCGACGGCAGATTGGAGATGGCCTCCCGCGGACTGCCCGCCGTCGAGAGCGCGTAATCGATGGTGATCGGAGGCGGCACTCCGGCGTGGACGGTCATCGTCGTCCCGCCGACGCCGAGCGCGGCTCCCAAGCGCCTCGGCGTGAAGATGCGCACCATTCGCATGCTCGTGATGTACGTGGCAACGGCCGCGGCCTGTCTCGTGATTTGGGAGACGGGACGGTCGGAAGCCGCGGCGCTCGCGGCTGAACGGTTGTCCGAGGCGCGCATCGAGATTCTCGCGCTGCGTGACACGATGCAAACGCTGCGCACTGCATCGATGGCCGAACGGATTCGCAATAGTCCGCCCGTCGACATGATCATGCCGGTGAGCGGTGCCGCGGTGTCGAGCCGCTTCTCTCATTCGCGCTTCCATCCAATTCTTCAAATTTTCCGCGCCCACGAGGGTGTGGATCTGTCGGCTCCGGCCGGAACGCCGATCGTCGCACCGGCGGCAGGCACGGTGAAGTCCGTTGGACGGCGTTTTGGATACGGATTGACGATCGAGCTGGTGCACACCGGCGGCATTGCCACGCGGTACGCGCACCTCCGCTCGGCGAATGTGAAGCCGGGGCAACAAGTCGAAGCGGGTGCGCTGATCGGAGCCGTCGGGTCGAGTGGTCTTGCCACGGCGCCCCACCTGCATTTCGAGGTGCTCGTCAAAGGCACGCCCGTCGATCCGATCAAGTTCGTCGCCGCGACTCGTCAACCCGCGACGTCAACGCCACCGACGGTGCCAGCGTCGGTCGCCGCGCCCGTCCAGACCCAAGGCACACCAGTGGCTCACCAGCTTCCCTTCTGAGCGATTAGTAAATACTAATCGCTGTCGGCTTACCGGATCTCGATGCGGGCGAGCAGTCGGTCGCCGGCGGGGCCGAGAGAGAATGACAACCGCTCGCTCCCGGCATTCACTCGCGCGGCGTAGTGGAATGCTTCGACGGCGCTGACGATCGCGATGCCGCTCGCGAGGGCGATGCCCGGGGCGAGGTAGGGGTGCTCGGTCGTCGTCTTCGTCGTCGTGAACGTGTATTGATGGCCGAATGGATCCGTTCCAGTCTGCTCCACTAACGTCGTCTTCGTCTGGCCCTTCGCGCCGACGCCGAGCGCGGCGGCGGCGAGACCAAAGAGGACTGCCCCCCGGACGGGCCGTCGCGTGTACATCTGACCGCCGCCCGGCACGACCAGACCGAGGACGAGCGCCTGGCCTTGCGACAACTGGGCGCGGCGCAGGTTGTCGATTCGCGCCACGACTTGCAGGCGATCGGTCGCCTCCGGCTTGAAGCGTAAGTAGCTCTCGAAGTCGTTCATGGCGTTCACACGCTGGGAGAGGGCCATGCGAACCAGCGCGCGATCGTAGTAGGCGTCGGCCCACGTCGAATCGCCCTTCAACGCGCCGGAAAAATGCAAATCCGCCTGCAGGAATTGACCCGCGTTGTACGCGGCGATCCCGGCTTGGAATTCTCGCTGTGCCGCCGCGGCCGTCGGGTCCGTTCGCGGCGGGATGATGGTCAGGATTCGATCGCGCACCTCGACCGCCTCGAGCGCGTTCGGCGCCAAAACGAGAAACCGGCAGTACTCCGCGGCGGCGTTCGCGCCCGCTTTCGACTGCTCGTACACGCGCCCGAGCTGGTAGGCGAAATCCGCGTTGGTCGGATCGAGGGTAGCGGCCTGACGCAGCGAGTTGAGTGCGGCCGCGCTGTCGCCGAGGATTGCCGCTTGCTGGCCACGCGCCGCCAGATCGCGCGCACGTCGCCGGTCGTCGTCGCTCGGAGCTTTCGTTCCCATGACGATCGGAGCGCACGAGCTCTGGGAGCGCGTTGTCAGCGTGCTTTGCTTGGGTGGCTCACGCCGCACGGATGATTGCGCCCCGGCGGTGGCTACGGCGAGAGTACAGCCGAGAGCTAGTCGTCGAATCATTTCGTTACGGTAACGCTCGAAGTCCCCGATTTTCCTTCACTCGTCGCCGTGATTGTCGCGCTCCCTTCCGCAACGCCTCTCACGACACCCGACGAGCTGACCGTCGCCTTGGATGTGTCACTTGACGTCCACGTTATGACGCGGCCGGTGAGCAAGGTTCCGTTGGCGTCGCGTAGTGTGGCGCTGAGCGACAAATTCGATCCCCGTTTCACCGAGGCTGGATTCGGCGTCACCGTGACGGTGGCGACGGGCGCCGGCGTGATGGTGACTGTCGTCGACCCGCTCTTTCCTTCGCTCGTCGCGGTGATTATGACGTTGCCCGAATTGGTCGCGCTCACGAGGCCAGTCGGCGAAACCGTCGCCAGGCTCGAATTGTTGGTGCTCCAGTTGATTGTCCGGTCGGTGACGACGACGCCGTTTTGATCTTTCACTGTCGCGGTCAGCTGAATGGTCTGCGTCGCGACGACGGTTGCCGGGGACGGTGTCACCGTCACTGACCCGACCGGAACCGCGAGCACGGTGATCGTGGCCGTCCCGCTCTTCCCCTCGCTCGTCGCCGTGATCACCGCGCTGCCCAGGGCGACTCCGGTGACGACACCGCTCGCAGAAACCGTCGCGACGGCGGGTGCACTCGAGCTCCAGGTCACCGTTCGACCAGTCAGCGTTTGACCGAGCGCGTCCTTCAGAACGGCAGTCAGCGTCTGTGTGGCAGCTATGAACAGGTTGGCAGACACCGGGCTCACCGCGACCGACGCCACCGGGACCGGTACAACGGTAACCGTCGCGGTGCCTGTCTTTCCTTCGCTCGTCGCCGTGATGGTTGCGGTGCCGCTCGAGACGCCGGTTACGGCACCAACCACCGACACAGTCGCAACCGCCGCGTTACTGGTGCTCCACGTGACAGTGCGCCCCGTCAGCACTGTTCCATTCGCGTCTTTCGTCGTTGCAATGAGCGTTGTCGTCGTCCTGATCACGATCGTTGGCGCCGAGGGCGACACGGTCACCGCGCTCACCGGCGCGGGCGTCACGGTCACCGTCGCTGTCCCACTCTTCGTCTCACTCGTTGCCGTGATAGTCGCGGTTCCTACCGCGACACCGGTGACCACACCGCCGGCAGAGACAGTAGCGACGGCGGTGTTACTCGAGCTCCAGGTCACCACGCGGTCGGTCACGACGGTTCCGTTCACGTCCTTCACGATCGCACTGAGAGGAGTGCTGGTCGTGGCCGGAACACTGGCCGTCGCCGGCGAAATGGCTACGCTGCCCACGGGAACTTGCGTCACAGTGATCGACGCCGTGCCCGTTTTGCCCTCGCTCGTCGCCGTGATTGTCGCGCTGCCTGCACCGACGGCGGTGACCGTACCACTCGATGACACGGTCGCGACCGCGCTGTTGCTCGTCGTCCAGGCAACGGTCCGGCCCGTGAGAACAGCGCCGCTCTGGTCCTTCAATACCACGGTCAGAGCAGTCGTCTGACCAACGGTCAGCGACGCGGTGGCCGGCGTGACCGTCACCGTCGCCACGGGTTTGGGCTGGACGGTCACCGTCGCAGATCCGCTCTTGCCCTCACTGGTCGCAGTGATCGTTGCCGTCCCAGTCGCGATGCCGCTCACGAGTCCGTTGCTTGATACGGTTGCGACGCTCGTGTTATTGGACGACCACGTCACCGCTCTATTGGTGGCCGGTGCTCCGTTCACGTCGGTGAGCGTCGCCGAGAGCTGAATGCTCGATCCCGCGAAAATCGTGTTGTTCTGGGGCTGAACGTTCACGGTGGCCACCGCAAAGTTCGTCACGGTGACCGTCGCCGTTCCGCTCTTTCCCTCGCTCGTCGCGGTAATCGTCGTCGTTCCCGGTGCGACCGCGGTGATGGTGCCGGACGCCGAGATCGAGGCCACGCTCGTGGTACTCGAGCTCCATGTCACGGGCCGGCCCGTCAACAGGTTCCCAGCATCATCGCGCAGCACTGCCGTGAGCTCTGTGGATTGGCCGACGGACATCGACAACGGGCTCGGCGAGACACTCACCGTCGCGACCGGCGCCTGCGACACGGTGATCGTCGAGACGTCGTTCTTCCCCTCCGACGTCGCGGTGATCGATGCCGCTCCCGGCCCGGTGGCCGTGACGAGGCCGTTCACGTCCACGGTGGCGACGCCGGTGTTGCTGCTCGCCCAGATGATCGCGCGATCGCTGAGTGCGTTCTGCGCGGCGTCGTAGGCGACCGCGGTGAGCTGCGTTTTCGTTCCGGGGCTCGCGTCGATGTGACTCGGCCGTACGATGACGCTGGCCACCGGCGTCTTCTGCACCGTGATCGCGGCGATGCCTGATTTTCCGCCGACGTTGGCCGCCACTTGCGTCGTGCCGAGCGCGAGACCAGTCACGACACCCGCCGGCGAGACGCTCGCGATATCCTGATCCTTCACGGTCCACACGATGCCGACGCCGGTCACCGCTTTGCCGTCCGCGTTCTCCACCGTGACTTGCAGCGGCACTTGCGAGCCGACGGCGACGCTCGTCGACGAAGGATTCACGACGACGGTTGCGACGTCGTCGCTCTGAATGGAATCAGTCGCGCTGCTGCACGAGCCGACGGCGAACGCCGCGATCGATAAGGCGCCGCGCCGGAACGCGGTTCGTAGCGAAGAATCTTTCATCATCACCCACCCGGCGGGGGCTCGATGTAAACGGGACGGTTGCGATGCGCCCGCGTTCCGTCGCCAAGCTGACCGTCGAGATTGTATCCCCAGCAAAATGCCTCGCCGGACACCGTCGACCCACACGTGTGAGAGCCGAACGTGCGCAGCGATGCGAACGCATGCCCGCCCGCCACCCGCGCGGGCTGCGCTTCATCTGTCATCGTCCCGTCACCGAGTTGTCCGTACGTGTTGCGTCCCCAGCAGTACGCTTCTCCGTCCGTGGCAAGAGCGCAGGTGTGAACCGCGCCCGTGGCAACCGCGACGAATCGCAGCGACGTCCTCACCTTCACCGGCGTGTGACGATCCACTCGGCTCCCATCGCCGAGTTGACCGCCGCTGTTTTCTCCCCAGCAGTATGCGTCGCCCTGCGCCGTGACGGCGCAGGCATGCGCATTTCCCGCGGACGCGGCGACGAACGTGAGATCGCCTGACACGGCCACGGGACTGCGACGCTCGGTCGTCGTCCCGTCACCCAGCTGGCCCGACGCGTTGTCGCCCCAGCAATACACGCGCCCGCCGCGTTCCACGCCGCACGTGAAATTCCATCCGGCGGAGATCGCGGCCCACCGATGCGCTCCGGTGACCAGCGTCGGTGCGGAGATGCCTGGAGACGCGATCTCTCCGCCGCCGACTTGGCCATGGACGTTGGAGCCCCAGCACCACGCGTCGCCATCCGACTGAAGTCCGCATGAATGCGCGGCTCCGACAACGATGGAGATGAAAGCCTGACCGTCCGCGGCATGCACGGGTGTGGCACGTGGCGCGATCGTCCGATCCCCGAGCTGACCCTGATCGTTATCGCCCCAACACCACGCGACGCCGCTGCCGCGCGCCAGACCGCAGCTGTGCGAGAGGCCTGTGGCGATCGTGCTGAAGCGCACGTCCGGCGAGACGATTGACGGAACCGCCGTCCTCATCGTGCCGCCGTTGCCGACCTGTCCATGGTCGTTGCCACCCCAGCAGAACGCCCGGCCGTCCGCGCCGACGAGACAGCTGTGCATTCCACCAGCTACCACGGTGACGCGAGATGATGGCGTGGGCGCCGTGACCGTCGGAGGCAATGATGGCGCGGCGACCGGGGCCGGCGATGGAGTCGTTTCCTTGGGCGCAGCGGTGCTCGACGCGACTGTCCTTGTAGGCGCCGTCGGTGCCGGCGCGGATTTCTTCACGTCGGTCGCTGGTCTGTTCGCTGGGGCCAGCGGCTTCACCGTTTTCTGATGACTCACGTCCGCCTGCGATGTCGTCGCGGGCTTCGCCGTTGCTGCCAGACTATCGGCGCGCACCATCGAATCGACGGCGGCACTCGCGGCGCTGTCGATCGCGGAATCCGGCCGGTTCTGTGACGGCGAGACGATCGGAGGGAGCAGCGATACGCTGGTGTCGGCGAGCGCGACGTGCGCCTGCGGAATCACGCGACCGGGGCGCGCGTGCACCTCGGGGCTACGCTGCAGCGTTGCGGCGGCGAGGGCCAGGGCGGCCACTCCGACGAGCGCACCGCCGGCAAGGGCGTAGCGTCGTCGGCTGGGCGCGCGGGCCGGAGCCCGCGCGGCATCCTGCCACGCGAGCTCGGCGGCCACCATCGCGAATGCCGAGGAACGATCGTCGTCGGTGAGCGGCGTCGACGCATCGACCGAGGGCCGAACGGCTGGTGTCGGCGCGATAGTGTCGGGTGCGCCGACCGAAGGGGGCGTGGTTGGCCGCGCGAAGCGGACCGTCTCCGCGCTCACCCGAACGTGCGGCGGGGCGGGCAAGCCGTTGTTCTTCTGTCGTAGTGCGGCCAGCAGATCCTTGGTGCTTTGCCATCGCTCGTCGCGATTCTTTGCGATGGCTCGCTTCACGAGCTCGGCGAGATAGTTCGGAATGTCGTCGCGAATGTCGCGGACGTCGGGCAGTTGCTCGTGTTTTTGGTGGTAGAGCACCGCGTAGAGACTTTCCCCTTCCCACGGCCGGTGCCCGGTCAGCATCTCCCAGGTCACGAGCCCCAAGCTGTAAATGTCGCCGCGTGCGTCGAGATCGTTGCCGTCGATCTGTTCCGGCGCCATGTAGGCAGGGGTTCCAATCGCGACGCCCGCCATCGTGAGATGCGTGTCGTTGCTCATCGACCGCGCGAGGCCAAAATCAGCCAAAAGCGCGTGTCCCTTCGCGTCGATGAAGATGTTCTCCGGCTTCACGTCGCGATGGATGATTCCCATCGCGTGCGCCGCGCCGAGTGCCTTGGCGACGCCGCGCAGCACGTCTTCCGTGCGGCGGACGGACAGCCGGCCGTTTTCCTTGATCACCTGCTTCAGCGTCCGCCCGGGCACGTGTGCCATGACGAGCGCCGTGCCCGACGGACCGAGATCGAGGACACGGTGCACCGCGACGATGTTCGGGTGATCGAGCTGCGCGACGAAACGCGCCTCACGGGCGAAGCGCGTTACGGCTTCCTCATCCTCGATGTACTTGGCGCGAATCAGCTTGATGGCGACTTCTTCGCCGGTTGCGCGCTGGCGGGCGAGATAGACGATCGCCGTGCCGCCGCGGCCGAGCTCGCGGATGATCTCGTAGTCGCCCTCCAACGCGGCGAGCGCCGCCGGTTCCTTCTCGGAGCTCACGGTGAATGCTCAGCGACGCGGGCGAGCGAGCGCGCCGGACTCGTTCGCCCTCATTGCGATCGATATCGAAGGACGACTTCGCCCAGCTCGATCTTGTCGCCGTCGGTGAGCGGGCGCTCGCCGGCGGAATCGAGCAAATCTTCGTCGTTCACGACGACGGGATTCGTTTGCGAGAGATTCGCGACTGCCCAGCGGCCGTTCTTGAACGCGAAACGGGCATGCCGGCGGCTGACGGTGCTCGATTCCAGCGTCACGTGCTGCGGTGATCGCCCGGGCTCGCGACCCACGATCATCTGCGCCGGTTCTCCGGGCACGCGAACGAAGCGAATCTCCCGGTGCCGTGCCTCTCCGGAAACAACCTCGAGACGGCCGGGGAGAATTTGGATCGGCTCGTCCGACGGACGGCGAAAGCGGATGGTCTCCGAGCCGACGAACTCACCCCCGTTGTCGCGCTCGAACAACGGACGGTCCACGTGAATCATCGGCTCGACCTCGTGGTCCGAGACCAACGACGGCCCCGACGCAAGCGCGGGGGCCGCGGGAATGGTCGGCGCCGGCGGCGGCAGTTTGAGCGCGTCACTCGCGCGACCATTCGTCGCCGTGCGCCCATTACGCGACATCATCGGCATGATCTCGATGTCACGCTGGCCTGGCGGCACGAGCGGATAGATGAGCGGCGGCACCGGACGCGTCGGACCTCGCCGACGTTCCGCCCACCACACCGCGAGCGGCACGGCTGCGCCGGCCGCAACGGCGGCAATCAGACCTGCGACAACGACGAGCGTCATGACCTCTTTGAGACCCCGGATTCGTCTTCCATCGACTCCGCTCGCCGACGAGCAACACGGAAGCCCGGATCGTCAGCGATGCGAGCCATTTCATAGTGATACACACCGGCGCGAGCGGCGTCCACCCCGCTGACTGCGTCGGGCAAATGTGGCGTCACGTGGTCGTTCACCGCACCCGGCGCGGCGACTGCATGCGTTCCCTGTGGTCGCAGGAGTCATGCCGGACTCAGGCGACCTAAGACGCGGTCGCGCTTGCCCTACGTGATCCTGCTCCATCATGCCTTCTCAGCGGATTTCTTGTGATCAGAATCACGCTTGCGTCCTGGCGCTCGCGTTCGCTGATTCAAAGGACCCTTTTTTTCGCGAGCGAACATGCCCCGGCTCCCTGGCGTCGAATTCATGACAACCACCGCGAATGGGATCGACGGGTATGACGTCGTCCAAACGTTTGGGGTGGTGCGCGGCATCGTCGTGCGATCGCGGTCGGTCTTCGGCCAGATCGGCGTCCGCCTCCAAACGATTCTTGGCGGCAACATCACCCTGCTCACCGAGCTCTGCGAGCACACCCGCGAAGACGCCTTCTCCCGCGCCGTGGAGCACGCCCGGGCGCTGGGGGCCAACGCGCTCGTCGCGATTCGGTACGACGCGACCGAAATTTTACCCGGCGTATCCGAGGTTCTCTGTTACGGCACGGCGATCCGCCTCGCCCCACGTATCCGCGCGGCTGACGAATCGTAAACGTTTTGCAGCGCGCCTCGGAGGAGTATCGGCCGGCCGGCAGATTGGGCGGATGAAAAGTCGGCGAGCGCCACGATCATCGACCTCGCGACGCGCGCCGAAACGACCGTCGACGTCGGTCCGCACGAGGCGGCAATCTCGCCCGATGGCCGGTGGGGGGTCGTCCATCGGGCAACGCGATTCACATCGCGGACGTGGCGTCGCGCACGATCGTCGGAAGCGTCGGTTCGTTGCCCTCTCCGCGCGGTGTGTTCATCGCGCCGGACAATCGTGCCGCGTTCGTTACATTCGGCGCGGATAACAGTGCCGGCGTGATCGATCTTTCCGACAAAACGTTGAAGGCCAAATTTCCGGTCGCCGCATCGCCGGACGGTGTCGCCTACGGGCGCGCACCCGCGAAGTCCTGAGAGCAATTCCGCCCGTGCACGCCTGAGGAACGCAAGCCTGGCGGCATGGATTCGTCCGCGATAGCGTGAACGAATGAAGACGCGCTTCCTCGTCGTTCCCATCGTGCTGATGGCCGTCGGTGCTTGCCATCGCCGGGGTGACGAGTTTGCGCCATCGCCGGCGCGGTTACCGGCGCGCGATTCACTCTTCGCGGTCGATCAAGCGCGCAGCGACAGCGCAGCTGGTCGCGGCGTGAGCGAAGCAATGCTGGCGTTGCTCAGCCCCGACGCGGCCTACCTTCGAGCGGGCGTGACCGTCATCTACGGCATCGATGCCGTCCGCGCGATGTTCGCCGCCAACCCCGAGACGTCCGGGACATCGATCACCTGGCAGCCATTGGGCGGCGGCATCTCGAATGATTTGCGCAACGGCTACACCTACGGCATCGCAGCGCGGGTCACGCCACGCGCCCCGGTTCGGCTCGAGCGGTACATCGCCTACTGGCGACGGGACGCGCGCGCGCCGTGGCGGATCGCCGCCTACGCCGAAGTGGGCGCGCCACCGGCGAGTGAAGGCAGTGGCCCAACGGAGCGAGTCACTCCGCCAAATCCAACGCTATCGCGTGCGATGGCGCAGGCACGCGCCGTGGTGCGCGCCGCCGACAGCTCGTTCGCGGATCTCGCCTACCGCATGGGTACGGGGTACGCCTTCGCCGCGACCGTCGCACCGGACGGCGTCATGTTCGGCAACCCGCAACTGGTGATCGGTCCACAAGCCGTTCAGGATTTCTTTTCCGCCGGCGCGGGGACCTCACTCTCCTGGCAGCCCGTCTACGCTTCCATCGCCGCGTCGAGAGACCTTGGCTTCACCATCGGTGAATACACGTCGACCGGCCGAGGTCCCACCGGCGCCGCCATCCAGCGCTTCGGCAAGTACCTCACGGTCTGGCGACTGCAGCCTGATGGCACGTGGAAGTTCGTCGTGGACGGCGGGAATCCGACGCCTGCTCGCGGCGGCGATCGCTAACGCCCACTACCAGTCGCCGCGCTTTTCGCCCTTTCGATACGCTCGCAGGAGCGTAAACGATACGCCGCCGTACGTGATGACGTACGCGCCCCACTTGTAGATCTCGGCCATGCCGGCGTCGGTCGTATGGAAAGCGAAGGCGTAGCAGACAAGCCCGAGCCCGGCCCACACCAAGCACGTCACACCACTCCGCACCATCGCCCATTGCCGATCTCGCTCGGCTGAGCGGTGCTCGGCCTCGCGCTTGGCCTGGAGCTCTTTGTACAGCTCGGGCTTCATCGGCATGGGCGGGATACCCGGCGCGTTCATCGCGGGTCCACGAACTCAAATTGAAAACCACTGCCGGCCACCGATCGCGACTAATGCACGCCGTCGCCGTCCTCGCCGCCGACGCTCAAGGTCTATCCTTGAACTGCGCATTCAACTGCGTGTGCTTGCTGTCGAGCGGGACCTGGCGGCCGTCGATGAATAGGTACTTCGTGTCCGTGCGCGCCTCGAGCATGTCGCCGGTTGTCACGACGATGTTCGCCATTTTGCCGACTTCGATCGTGCCCATCTTGTCGGCCACGCCGAAGATCTGTGCCGGCCAAAGAGTCACGGACTTGAGCGCGTCGGTCTTCGACAGTCCGTGCGCGGCGGCCATGCCCGCCGTGTACGGGAGATTACGGATCTCTGAACCACGGTCGCCCGTCGAAATCGCGAACTGAACGCCGGCCGCCGCGAGCTTCGCGGGGGTGGTGAAGTTCGCGTCGAACGGATCGTCCTCTCGCGACGGCAGGTGCATCACGCTCGTGACGATGACCGGCACGTTGTGCTGTTTGAGGAAGGCCGCGATTGCCGGCGCCTGCTCGCCGCCGATGATGATCGGCTTGAGGTGCATCTCTTCGGCAAACGTGACCGCGTCGCGGATGTCATTGGCGCGATCGGCGACGAAGATCGCCGGCATCTGACCGCTGAGCGCCGGGAGCATCGACTCGAGGACGACGTCCCGCGCGGGGCGGGGGAGCGACTTGTCCTTGGCGTACGCCGCGTGCGCTTTGCCGTAGGCGTCGGCGTCGTGGAGCAGCGCGCGCAACGAATCCGTCTGCAATTGACGAACGCGGTTGGCGTCGGCGGTGCCCTGCTGGGCGACGTTCGCGCGCGCGAATCCGCGTCCGCCGAAGCCGGAGCGCGGGAGCTCGATGACGAGCGCGACCCGCGGGACGACGGCCATCTTCGGCGGCGTGTCGCCGGCGAGGTTCATCAGCGCCGCCTGTCCGGAGACGATGCCACCGGTGGGACGCGAGACGACGGTCGTGATCCCGACGACCCGCGCCACGCCGATGTGCGCGCTGTGCGGGTCGATGCCGAAGAACGCCTGTGCGTTCGGGTTGAACGAACCGACCTCGGAGATGTCGACGGTCGCAACCGCGCCCTGGCCGATCTCGGACAAGCCGACGCTCGATCCGGTCTCGATCATTCCCGGATACACCGACAGACCCGTCGCGTCGATGATCTTGGCGCCATTCGGAATCGCAACGTTCGCGCCGACGGCGGTGATCTTTCCGCCGCTGATCACGACGGTGCCATTCGGAATCTCGGCGCCGCTCACCGTCACGACCTTTCCGCCGCGGATCGCGAACGTGCCTTGCGGACCTGGGGTCGGGTTGAACGAGCCGAGTTGGGCGTGGGCCGTGCTCGCGAGCAAAATGACGGCGCCGGCTGCGGCGGTCATTCTCCGCGAAGCAGCTGTCATCCTGAGCGAAGCGAAGGATCTATTGTCCATTGATAGTGGCCGGCTTGTGAGTAAAGAAAGTAGATCCCTCGGTCGCTTCGCTCCCTCAGGATGACACACCGTTGGGCTCATGGGACAATCGCCCTCCGCCCGCGGTCCGCGGCGTCGAGCGCGGCGCGCTCCTTCGCCATCTGATCGCGCATCGCCAGATCCTTTTGCTTGTCGAAGAAGATCTCGCCGTCGATGAACGTCGTTTCCGCGCTCGAGTACACGCTGAGCGGATGTCCGCTCCAGATCACGACGTCGGCGTCCTTGCCGATCTCGATCGAT
>JAICJQ010000133.1 GCA_025928335.1 Gemmatimonadaceae bacterium | reverse complement strand
TGTCGTTTGCGGTCGTCGTCGGCGGGATGATGATCGTGGAACCTGCCGGCGTCGTGCACGAGATGGAGCTGCCCATCGTGTACCGGAAGTCCATCGACGAGTCCGTCATCGTGACGAGATCGCCGCCGGGCGATGACATGCCGCGCAGGTCGCTCGTCAGCACGGCTTCGGCCTGACGGAGCTGACTGCGCAGCTCGATCAGGTCATAGGTACCCTGATAGAAGCGCTGCTGGTTGGCGACCATGCGCATCAAGCCGCCGCCGACGATACCAAGCAGCACGAGGACGATGAGCAGCTCGACGAGTGTAAAGCCGGAGCGACGACGTTGTGTCATAGGATGCCTCACAGGCACGGAACGACTGACCGCAACGCGAGCGTGCGGGAGACCTTGGCGCGCGGCACGTACGTGACGCTCTCCGTCACCACGCGCGATCTCGACGAGAGCCAGGTGATGGCCCATTTCTCCGTCATGCCGCGCGTCGTTGCCGTGCCGTTGGCGAGCGAAGAGCAGCCGAGGCTGCGAATGTTCTCGAGGCGTGCTTGTCCAACGATCGCCGCTACGGCCGACTGGTTGCCGGCGCGCATCTGTCTCGCCACACCGGCCGAGCCGGTGGCGAGGGCGAGCACGCCGACGGTCATGATGATGATCGCGACGACGAGCTCGATGATGGTGAAGCCGCGCCGGAGCCGAAGTGCCGCGCGGCGCCCGCTCAGTACGTGCAGCGACGAGTGATCAAGCCGGCGCGAGATACGCATATCGTGTCCTGAAGGTTGTTGAGCGACAGCACCAAAACTCTTTTTTGGCGCGGGTACGCCTCGATGCCGCGGGCGTCGTAAACGATGGAGTCGTTCGCCGTGGCGTCGCCATTGAACACGAGAGTGACATCACGTGTCCGATACGTTCGAAGCGTCTGCGTGACGCTGGTATTGGTCCCGTTCGGCTGATTGATCGTTCCCCACACCCTGTTGTTCTGGATGTGGACTTGGGACTGCTGCGACTGGCGAATCGCGGCTGCCCGCGACGCCATCATGTACGCGACGACTTCCTGCTTGGCCGATCGCAGTGACATGCGGTCGCGCATTCCCGCAAAGCGAGGAAGGGCGATGCTGAGCATGATGCCCGCGATCACGAGAACGACGACCATCTCGACCATCGAAACGCCGCGCCGCGCGCGAAGCCGGGGGGGCGATGCGGGCAGGGCGTCGTGAAGGGCCGGGCGGACGCCCGTGTCAGAAAGGGCGTGTTGAACAGATAGGCGCATGAGAAGTCGCTCGGGATCCGGCGGAGGTCGTTCGCAGCGGCGCAGAACCGACCAATTCAAAGACTGAAACCGAGCGTGCTGCGTAACCCGGAATCGGCGGCCACTCAGGGAGAAAAACAGCAAAAAATTTTCACACGTGCTCGCTGTCCGTGCCGGATCCCCTTCCGAGTGGCGCTATTCTCTCGAAGGGTGTGCAAAATTGCTTTCCATGGCGTTCCGGCGACGGGGCGCGGTGTGTGAGGAGAGACGTTCGAATGCGGATTCGGAAACTGGGTGTGGTCGGGGCGGGGACGATGGGTGGCGGCATCGCGGCGCTCGCCGCGTCGGCCGGCCTTCCGGTGATTCTGCTAGACGTGCCGGGGAAGGAAGGCGACAGGGACCGCAACGGCGTGGCGCGTACCGGTCTCGATCGCGCGAAGAAGAGCAAGCCGGCTGCGTTCATGGATCCCGACCGATCGGCGATGATCCGCGTCGGCAACACCGAGGACGATCTAGCGTTGCTCGCCGACTGCGATCTCGTCGTCGAGGCGATCATCGAACAGCCGGAGCCCAAACGGGCGCTCTATGCTCGACTCGAGACGACCCTGCCCGAGCATGCGATCATCGCGTCGAACACCTCAGGAATTCCGATTCATTCCTTGCTCGAAGGACGCGGCGCAGGGTTTCGCTCGCGCTTCCTCGGCATGCACTTCTTCAATCCGCCGCGCTATCTCCACCTGCTGGAGATAATCCCGACGCCGGAGACATCACCCGAGACGATGGCCGCGGCCCGTCACTTCAGCGATCGAGTTCTCGGGAAGGGAATCGTCGTCGCGCGCGACGTCCCGGGGTTCGTCGCCAACCGGCTCGGCGTGTTCGGCATGGTGCTCGCCATTCGTCAAATGGAGAAGCACGGGCTGACAATCGATGAAGCGGACGTGCTGACGGGCGTGCTAGCGGGACGATCCAAGTCCGCCACGTTTCGGACCGCCGACCTCTCGGGCATCGACGTCATCGCGCACGTGACGAACGGGCTCAGTCAAACGACGGGCGAGGATTTCTCGCTGTCACCGTGGGTCCTCAGCCTCGTGAAAGCAGGCCGTGTCGGCGAAAAGAGCGGCGCGGGTTTCTATCGCCGTGTCGGCAAGGAAATCCAAACACTCGACTGGCGATCCGGCGAATACAATCCACAGTCGAAGCCAGAGGCAACGGGACTTTCGCGCATCGGGAAACTCCCGCTTCGGGATCGCTTCGCCGCGATTCGTGACTGGAACGACCGCGAAGGCGCGTTCGTGCGTGAGTATCTGTTGCGCTTCTCTCATTACGTGCTCTCGACCACGCCGCTGATCGCGTACGATCTCACCGCGGTCGACCACGCGATGGAGTGGGGCTATGCGTGGGAGATCGGCCCGTTCAAGCAGATGGATCTACTGGGCGCGGAATTTCTGCGTCGTGGGTTCGTCGAGCTGGGGCTCGACGAGCCGGCGCTACTCCGTGAAGCGCGCGAAGGTTTTTATTCCCCCGACGGAACGAGAGTGCTGTCGCTCAGCGGCGGCTATGAGGAGATTCCTCGCGAGCCGGGAGAGATCGGCCTTGCCGCGCTGCACCTGCCGACGAACCGCGAACGCCACGTGCTCGACGACTCGAACGACGCGTCGCTGCTCGACGTGGGCCAGGGCGTCGCCGTGCTCGAGTTCCATAGCAAGATGAATACGCTCGGAGAGGGCGTCGTGGCGATGCTTCACCGCGCGCTCGATCGGGTGGAACATGACGGAATGGATGGATTGGTGGTCGGCAACGAGGATCCGCGCACGTTCACGGCAGGCGCGGACCTGTCGATGATTGTCGGACTGTTGCAGGCGAAGGACTGGTCCCGACTCGAGTCCGCGGCGCGCGCCTTCCAGGACACGTCGCTCCGCATTCGCACCGCGCCATTCCCGGTAGTGTTCGCGCCCTTCGGACTCACGCTTGGCGGCGGATGCGAATTCTCTCTGCACGCCGATCTCGTTCAGGCGCACGCCGAGGTGTACATGGGTCTCGTCGAGGTCGGCGTGGGTCTGATCCCCGGTGGCGGAGGAACAACGGAGCTCCTCTTCCGCTTCGCCACCGAGCTCGGTCCGTACGCCGAGGCCGATCCATTCGAAGGCGTGCGCCGCGCGTTTCAGCTCATCGCCATGGCCACGACGAGCACGAGTGCGCTCGAGGCGAGAAAACTTGGTTTTCTCCGCGACGCCGATCGAATCACGATGAACCGCGATCGCCTCATCGCCGACGCGGTCGCACGCGTCAAGGATCTCGCGCCCGACTACGTGCCACCGGTTCCGCGCACGATCAGGGCGATGGGGAAAGAAGGACTTGGGAATCTGCACTACGCCGCGTGGGCAATGCACGAGGCTGGGCAGATCACCGATCACGAAGTGCGCATCGCGCACGAGCTGGCATACGTGTTGACCGGCGGCGACGGTCCGCCGCGATTGGTCTCCGAGCGTGACATTCTCGACCTCGAGCGCGAGGCGTTCCTGCGGCTGGCGGGTACCAAAGAGACGCAGGAACGGATCGCGCACATGTTGACAACCGGAAAGCCGCTGAGGAACTGACTTATGAAGGAAGTCGTCATCGTCTCAGCCGTCCGCAGCGCCGTTGGGCGCGGAAAGCAGGGCGGTGGGCTCGCCAACGTGCACGCGGTGGACCTGTCCGCGCATCTCATGAAGAGCGCGCTCGATCGTGCCGGTGTCGAACCTGGAATCGTCGATGACGTGTTTTGGGGTTGCGCGATGCCGGAGGCGACGCAGGGGTTGAACGTGTCGCGTCTGGCGTGGCTTCGCGCCGGTCTTCCGGTCGAGGTGCCAGCGGCCACGATCAACCGATTTTGTTCCTCCGGTCTGCAGAGTGTTGCCCTCGCCGCACAAGAGATCATGAGCGACATGGCAGACGTCGTCCTCGCCGGCGGCGTCGAGATGATGAGCCAAGTGCCGATGTCCGGCTATCACACGCGCCTCGATCCCGAGCTCACCGAGTCGTACATCGGCATGGGTTTTACCGCCGAGCGGGTCGCGGCGCGATGGAAGGTGACGCGCGAAGATCAGGATCGCTGGTCCTTGGGAAGCCAGCAGAAGGCAGCGCGGGCATGGAGCGAGGGCGCGTTCGACGGACAGATCGTTCCCGTGCCTGTCGACTGCGTGTCATGGAAGGGCGCCGAGAAATCTTCGAGCACGATCCAATTCTCCCGCGACGAGTTGCCGCGGCCTGAGACCACCCTCGAGGGTCTGGCAAAGCTGAAGCCGGCGTTCAAGGCCAACGGCACGGTGACGGCCGGGAACGCCAGTCCGTACTCCGACGGCGCGGCGGCAGTGCTCCTCATGACTGCCGAGCGGGCGAAGGAGCTCGGCCTCGAGCCACTGGCGCGATTCATCACGTTCGCTGCCGCGGGTGTGGATCCCGACATCATGGGGGTCGGGCCGATCAAGGCAGTACCGAAGGCGCTCAAGCGCGCGGGACTCCAGCTCACGGACGTTCAGCTCATCGAATTCAATGAGGCGTTCGCCGCGCAAGTCGTGGCAGTCATCCGCGATCTGGGCATGGATGAGGACAAGGTCAACGTGAACGGTGGTGCGATCGCGCTCGGCCATCCTCTCGGCGCGACGGGCGCCAAACTCACCACGCAGCTCGTGCACGAGCTCGGAAAACGTGGCGGGGGCATCGGGCTGGTGACGATGTGCATCGGAGGCGGCATGGGCGCGGCCGGCTTGTTCGAGGTCTACCCTCGGGCCGCCTGAGCCGGTATAGTCACGGCGAATTCTCGTCTTCTCTCCTCCCGGAGACCCGAATGCGCCCGCTGCTTCTGTTGTGTGTCGCCGCGTCCTCATCTCTCGCGCAAACTCGACCCGTGTCATCCGCCCCAAAGCAGTCCGGTGATCAGCCGGGCTCGATTGTCATTCGCGCCGACCGTGTCATCGACGGCCGCGGGCATGTCATTGCCGGCGGTGCGGTTGTCGTAACGGGCGACAAGATTACCAAGGTCGGCGCCGTTGCCGGGACGGCCACGTACGATTTGAAGGGCCTCACGCTGATTCCCGGACTCATCGACGCGCACTCGCATCTGACCTGGTACTTCAACCGCCAGGGGCGCTACCACGCCGGTCGCAACGACAACGACACG
Organism: Gemmatimonadaceae bacterium; assembly: GCA_025928335.1. Classification (GTDB taxonomy): domain Bacteria; phylum Gemmatimonadota; class Gemmatimonadetes; order Gemmatimonadales; family Gemmatimonadaceae; genus JAQBQB01. Next base: position 7,485 of record JAICJQ010000133.1, on the reverse strand, counting down.
CCCGTGGAGTCGATGCTGTCCGCCGCCGGCAACGCGTACGCGACACTGATGGGCGGCTTCACGACGATTCAGAGTCCGGGCTCCCCCGAGGACAAAGATCTGCGTGAGTGGATTGCGCTGGGTCAGATTCCCGGGCCGCGTGTGCTCACATCGCTTGGCCCGATCCAGAATGTGAACCTGACGCCCGACTCGCTGCGCGCCATCGTGCGGCGTCGAAAGGCGGAAGGCGCCGACGTCATTAAGATTTTCGCGTCCGCCAGCATTCGCGACGGTGGCGCGCAAACCATGAAAGACGAACAGCTCGAGGCGATTTGTAGTGAAGCGAAGGCGCAGGGGCTGCGCACCATGGTGCACGCGCACAGCTCCGAGAGCATCAAGGCCTCGGTGCTCGCCGGGTGCAACCAGATCGAGCACGGCGTGTTCGCGAACGACGAAGTGCTGAAGCTCATGGCCGATCGCGGCGTCTGGTTCGACCCGCAGGTCTGTCTCGTGTTCCGCAACTATCTCGACAACCGCGAGAAGTACGAAGGAATCGGCAACTACAACGAAGCGGGCTTCGCGGCGATGGAGAAGGCGATTCCCCTCGCGACGGAGATGTTCAAGCGCGCGATCCACACGCCGAACCTGAAAGTGATCTTCGGCACGGACGCCGTTGCCGGGGCGCATGGGCGCAACGCCGAGGAGCTCGTCTGCCGAGTACAGGCTGGCGGTCAGTCGCCGCTCGACGCTATCACCTCGGCGACTTCACTCGGTGCGCAGGCGCTCGGCATGGGCGAGCAGATCGGAACCATTGCGCCTGGGATGCAGGCTGATCTCGTCGCCGTTCAGGGTGATCCATCCAAGGACATCACGGCCCTGCGACACGTCGTGTTCGTGATGAAGGGCGGGAAAGTCTATCGGAACTCGAAGTAGTCAGTCGCGCATCGATTCAGGATCGATTCCCATTTCGCGACACCAGCGAGCGTACGCGGCGGGCGAGATCTCCGACGGCTTGATCTCGCTCCGTCCGCCCCAGAAGACGTTCGTGTAGGACACCGGCATCCCGATCGCCGCGAGGTGCGCGTCGATCGCCGCCTTGTGGGCGAGCACCGTCGGTTTGTCCGTCCCGTGCGCGACGGCCATGACGTTCACGTTGGCGAATGCGTCGCCGCCTTCGCGCCAGTACGCGTGTGTGAGGATGTGGTGCCGGCCGACCTCGCGACCGGCTTCGATCTCACGCCCTTCCGGCACACGCCAGTGAAAGAGCGCGTTGTAGCGCGTGACGCGCGTTCCGCCCACACTCGGCTTGACGTGCTCGAGGAAAGTCGAAAAGCGACCGATCACGCCGCGCTCGTTGAGCGACCGCGCCAGGCGGACGAACTCGTCGAGCGATAAGCCTGCTTCCGCGGCGCGCGGCGCCCAGGGCTCGTCGTGAATCTCGTCCACCGCGAACTCTCGCTTGAGTGGCTCGAGCACCCTCCACTCGAGGTCACTGAGCTCGACAACGTTGGTGTCCATCACCTGTCCGAGTTCATCGGTCTTGCTTCCCGGCTCTATCCCGCGACGGCGAACGTGGCCCACGCCGAGCGCGAACAGCCGCTTCGCCGGCATGATTCGGTAGCCGTCGGCGCCGATGCGCGCCGCGAGAAAATCGCAGTGCTTCTTCATCGAGAAACCCTGCGGCACCTTCAGCGTCGTCCACAGCCGGTAGGCCGATCCGGGCGTCTCGGCGTCGGTCGATCGGACGACGATGTGGCCTGAGAACGGATCCTGCTTCCATAAGAACTCGAATCCTTCGTCGAGTCGATCGTTCGCCACGCGCCAGGCGACGAGCGCGCCGGGCGCGAGATTGGTCGCCATCAGGGTTTGGCGAATCCGGCGGATCGTGCCGGCGGCCAGCATTGCGCGCAGTCGCTCGTGCACTGTCGCAACGTCGATCGCCGCCAGCCGAGCGATCTCGGCGAACGGATCGCGCTGAAAACCGGCGACGCGGTCCTCGGAAACGGCGAGTATGGCGGCGTTGACCGGATCGGTAATTTCGACGGGAATCGTTGTGTCGATCATGACATGAAAGAAAACCGGGTGGACCTGTTCTTGGCGACGTCGGCGGCCGCGGCGGCTGTGCTGCTGGCGCGTGCGCTGCCGTTCGACAAGCCGCCGGTGGTCGACCGCCGAATTCGTCGCGCGGCTCAGGCGCCGGCCTTTCGGCCGGTTCGGTCAGTGATGTGGCCGCTGTTCCCGATTGGCTTGCCGGGCGGGTACATCACGATCGCGTATCTGCTCGCCCGATCGCTCCGGCGACGGCGGCGCACCGGGGGACCGGCGATCGTGACGTCGGCGTGGGCCGGATGGCTCGTCCATCGTGCGATCAAGGTCGTCTACAAACGCGAGCGACCCCGAAGACGCCACCGTCGGCAACGGATCGAGAGCTATCCGAGCGGTCATACGACGGGCGCCACCGCGCTGTCGGTCGCGGCCGCACGGGTGCTGTCACGTGAAGGAGTCATGTCGCGCAACGCGTCGTTCGCACTCGCGGTCGTTCCGCCGGCCGTCATGGGGATCTACCGCGTTCTTGCCGACGACCACTGGGCGACGGACGTGCTCGGCGGCTGGCTGACCGGCGCGGCGATCGGCCTCACATGCGACGCCGCGCTCGGTGAAGCGCGAAGCCCTAAGGCATTGGAAGCGTTACGCCGACGAGAGCCCCGCCGTGTCCGTCGGGCACGATCGACGTCCGCAGCATGAAGCGGTCGATACGATTGCCCGGATGACCGTGCGCGTATTGCACGACTTTGCGGCCGGAGAATGTTCCGATTGCCGCGCCAAGCGCGACGTCGCTCGCCCAATGCTTGTTGTGATACATGCGTGAAAGGCCGACCGCGGTCGCGCCGGCGTACATCAACGGGCCGACGACCCATTCCGAGCGTGGCCACCAGCGGGTGGTCTCGTTCGTAACCGCGGCAGCCGCGGCAAACGCGGTGCTCGTATGTCCGGACGGAAATGAGCTCCAGTCGCCGTGACCAAAGCCGTGCAGCACGTGATAGTCGCCGGGCTGTGTTCCGTTGGAAAGGAATGGGCGCGATCGTCCGACGGCGCCCTTCAAGACGTATGTGACGCCTTCCGCGAATAGCACCGCCTCCGTTCCGTGCCAGCCGAGATCGGCCATGCGGTCGAATTTCCCGATCCGGCCAACGATGTAGAGCGTACCGCCGATGATGTACGACCCGGGACTCGCGATGTACTCAATGCCCGTCGACGCGTCCTTAAGAAAGCGATTTGCCTGCGTGCTCGGGTCCTGCAGCCGCTCCGCGGCGTGCTTATCGACCGGGAACATCGCCGCTGTCGCCGCGACAAAACCGACGGCGAGCCAAGCGTCTTTCCTCGTAAAAAACGGCGCCTGATGCTGGGCATGCGTGGTGTCGCGCGGATTGGTGACTTGCGCGAGCGCACTCTGCTGTGTGGTTGCTACTAGGCTAAGGGTGACGAACCCTCGTCGAACGCTCCCCCCGGTGCATCCCGCCCATCTCCAAGCTCGACGATCCATTAGTAAACCCCGGAATACAAGAATCCGGTTCACGCATTGCAGGAATCGGGCGACGGAAGCCACAGGGTAAAACGCGAACCGGCGCCGATATCGCTCTCGACAGTAATGTCACCACCCATCATTTGAGCGAGGCTACGGCTGATCGTGAGGCCGAGTCCGGTTCCGCCGTGGTTTCGGGTGTAGCCGTCATCCACTTGGACGAAGGGCTGAAAAATCCGGTCGAAGTCATCGCGCGAGATGCCGACTCCAGTGTCCTTCACCGTAACGCACGCCCAATCGTGCTCGCCGCCACCGTTTGGATTTTCCAGGCGTGGTCGAAGATTGCAATGCACCGACACCTGACCGCCCCCTGGAGTGAACTTCACCGCGTTCGCGAGCAGGTTCGTCAGAATCTGTTGGACGCGTTGCGGGTCACCGATGAACGTCGGGGCACTGCCATTCCCGTTGGTCGACGACCCGAGCTCGACGCCCTTTGTCGCCGCCTGGGGACGAATCAGCGCTAACGCCGCGTCGGCAACTTCTCCAACGGATGCGACTTTCGCCTCCACCGACATGCGACCGGCTTCGATCTTTGCGAGATCCAGGATCTCGCCAACCAGCTCCGTCAGGTGGGTACCGCTAGCGCGAATTCGGTCGAGCTGGGCTTTCTGCGCCGGCGTGACGGGCCCGGCGATGCCCATCTGGAGGAGCTCCGCGTAGCCCATCATCGCGTTGATCGGCGTGCGGATCTCATGGCTCATCTTGGCGAGGAAGTCCGATTTTGCCGTGCTCGCCGCCTCGGCTTCCAGGCGAAGCGCGAGCGACCGCCGGTAGATCAGCGAGTTGTCGATGGCGACGGCGGTGCGGCGGGCAACCTCCAACGCGATCTCCAGGTCGTCGCCGGAGTACCGGCGGCCCGAGTTCGTGATCGTGAATGACACGGCGCCGAAGGCGCGGCCGCGCGCGGTGAGCGGAACACACATGAATGACGACGGCCGGATTCGATCGAGCAACCGCTTCGTTTCGTCGTCGGCGGTGGAGCGAACGCACGCCAGATCGATCTCCGGAATGAGCATCGGCTGCTGTGATCGAATGACCTGGGCGACTTCGCTCTTGTCGTCGACGTGATACGGATAATGTCTTACGAGTTCCCGAACCAGGTTCTGCTGGTCAGGATCATGGTGCAGCGTCTCGATTCGCCGAATGTCGCCGTCGTCGTCGACGAGATGGATCGTGGCATAGTCGGCGAGCCGCGGAACGCACAACCGCACGAGGTCGGCGAGCAAGTGCTCGTCGGAAAGAGCCCCGGCGACGGCGCGGCTCGCGTCGGCAAGAAATTGCTGCGTGTCGACTGATTTGGTCAGCGTGGCAACAGCGCTGGACGATTCGGCCGACGCGGTCTCCACGCGGTCCACCATGTGGTTGAACGCCACCGCGAGACGGCCCACCTCGTCGCCGCCATGCGGCGTCACGCGATGCGAGTAGTCGCCGGCCGCGATGGCCTCGGCCGCACGAGTTACCTCGCCGAGCGGCGCGACAAGACGATGCACGAAATACCAGGCGGCGATAGCGCCAAGCAGAACGAGCACGATCGCGAGGATCGCGAGTCGACGAATAGCCGCAAGCGGACGCGCCAGCACGGACGCGAGCGGGCGCTCGACGGTGACCGCGAACGACGTCCCCGGAATGGGAGCGGTCGACGACAAGACAGGCCCCTTGCCCGCACGATCGGTAAGCTCGACCAGGCCAAGATACGGTCTCGTGTTCGTCGGTATCGGCGCGGCGCTTCCGTCGAAACGCAGCCAGAGGCTGTCGTGGGAGTTGCGGAGAAACCCATCGATCTCCGAGCCCATCAACCCATTCACCGATTTCAGAGCGGTTGGGTTGTTCACCACGATCCGCTCCTGCGCCAGGTAGCCGAGCACCGTCTTGTCGTGATCGACGACGGGCACGATCATCCAATAGGTCGTGCGACCGTTTCTCGACCGAAACGACCCAACGGCGAGGGAATCCCCTCCCTCCACGCGCTGGATCTCCTGCTCGACATCCTGGTGGACGACTTGCTGGCGTTCGGGGACGTCGAGTGCGAGTGGACCGACCGGTCGAGCGGCGCGCGTCCAGAGACCGATGATGCCGGAATCAGACGGTGAGGTGAGGAGCGGCGCCATCGCTTTCCGCACCGGTGCCTCGGACGGGCGATCTGGATTCCGAAGTGCCTCGATCACGGCGGTGTCGGCGGCGACGTGCTTCATGCTCGTCAGACGCGTCGCGAGCGGCCCCGCGGAGACGGAGGCGATGGCTCGCGAGAGGCTCTGAAGCCGGTCGGCGGCGGCCAGTTCCGCGGCGTGCCGAACCTCGTAGTACGAAACGACGATGCCGGTGCCGAGCACCAGGGCAAAGAGCGCGAGAACGAGCAGCGGGATCCTCCGCTCGAGCGGGAGTCCGGATAGCCGGACTCCGGGCCTGGATCCATTGCTCATCAGGGCGACTTCGCGCTGCTCCATCACCACGTCCTCATCGTCACACTACTCGGTGCCGAGTTGACCATCCCCGTTCTCGAGTGATCTCCACAGGTACCAACTGGCGACGGAGCTGTGCGGGCTCCATTTCGCGCCGATTTTCCGAACGTCTTTAGGCGTCGGCCGCTTTCGCTTTCGGTATGCGCGCTTGATCGCGTTCTGGATTCCGAGATCGAGCTCCGGTAAGACGTCGCGGCGGTCGAGACGAAACATCAAGAACATCTGCGCGGTCCAACGGCCGATGCCCTTGACCTGAACAAGGTGCGCGATGAGATCGTCGTCGTCCATACTCTCGACGGAATCGAGCGGCAACGCGTCACTCATTACTTTCGAGGCCAGGTCCCGCATGTAGCCGATTTTTTGGCGCGACAATCCGGCCGCGCGGAGTGCAACGTCACTCGTCGCAAGGACCGCCTCGGGCGTCGGAACGTTTTCAGGATACAGCGCATTGAACCGCGAGAGAATTGTCGCCGCGGCCTTTCCGGACAACTGTTGGAAGACGATCGACCGAACGAGCGCCTGAAAATGCGTCCCTTCGCGCCGCGACTCGAGGCGGCACGGACCGACGCTTTCGATTACCCGCGCGAGGACCGGGTCGACGCGCTTGAGGTGGCGGACCGCGGCTCGGAAGTCTCCCATGCGGAGAATTTACGACTCCGCGCGCCCGCTCGCAGTGAGGAAGGTTCTTTCTCGAGGAAGCGCGCGACCTTTCGAATGTCGGCGACGAACATGCGCTCGGCGAGCGCCCGCTGATCCGGTGGCGCGCGAAGGACGGCCGATGGGTGGACGGTCGCGATAATGGCCGGCGCCCATTCCGACGGGATCGCGACACCTCGCTTTTTCATCACGCTGAAGTCGCGCCCGAGGAGGGCCTTGGCCGCCGTAGCGCCGAGGCAAACGATGACGTCCGGACGAACGAGGGCCATTTCCTGCTCGAGCCACGGATGGCACGCGCGAATCTCGCCCGCGCTCGGGGTCTTGTGAATCCGCCGTTTGGTCCGTGCGTCGCGCGCCCACTTGAAGTGCTTCACCGCGTTCGTCACGTACACGTCGTCGCGGTCGATCCCGGCGGCGTCGAACGCGCGGTCGAGCAGCTTGCCGGACGGTCCGACGAAAGGCCGCCCCGCCTTGTCTTCCTGATCGCCGGGTTGTTCTCCGACGACCATCACGCGGGCGGAGGCGGGCCCTTCGCCGAACACCGTCTGGGTGCCGAGCTTGAAGAGATCACAGCCCTCGCACCCTTTCGCCGCGGCCCGAAGGTTGGAGAGCGTCGGGCGCGGCGGGATGAAATCAGCGGCGGAGCCGGTTGGCTTCGCTGTTTTTCTCGGCTTCGTCATGCTGTTGGCGGTCTTCGGATAGACGGTGATGGCCGGCAATCGGCGCCTCGGAATTCTCGGGCTGCGGAGCCCCTTCCGACTCTTCGCTGCCACCGTGCCGTCCGTGGAGGCCATCGATGAACGCCGA
>JAICJQ010000214.1 GCA_025928335.1 Gemmatimonadaceae bacterium | reverse complement strand
TTCTGCCGGACAAGGCCATAGATCTTGTCGACGAAGCGGCGTCGCGCTTGCGCATCGAAATCGATTCGATGCCGCAGGAGATCGACGAGGTCGAGCGGCGCATCATGCAGGTCGAGATCGAGCGCACCGCACTGAAAAAGGAAAAGGATCGCGCCGCCATCGAGCGGCGCGAAGAGCTCGAGCGCGAGCTCGCCGAGCTGCGCGAAAAGTCCTCGGCGATGAAGGCGCAGTGGCAGCAGGAAAAGGAAATGCTCGGCGGCGTCGGCAAGATCAAACAGGAAATCGACCAGGCGCGCATCGAAGCCGAGCAGGCTACGCGGCGCGGCGACCTGGCCAAGGCGGCGGAGATCAGCTACGGGCGCATTCCCGAGCTCGAGCGCCGGATGAAGGACACGGAGCAAAAGCTGGCCAGCCAGGACGGCCGCCCGAAATACCTGAAGGAGGAAGTCACCGCGGACGATATCGCCGACGTCGTTGCTCGGTGGACGGGCATTCCGGTGACGCGCATGCTGGAGAGCGAGCGCGAACGACTCACCAAGCTCGATCGGGAGCTGGCGAAGCGCGTCATCGGCCAGGAGGAGGCGGTCGTTGCGGTCGCGAACGCCGTGCGCCGCTCGCGTGCCGGTCTGCAGGATCCGAATCGGCCGATCGGGTCATTCATCTTCCTCGGCCCGACGGGCGTCGGAAAAACCGAAACGGCCCGCGCCCTCGCCGAATTCTTGTTCGACGACGAGCACGCGATGGTGCGCATCGACATGTCCGAGTACATGGAGAAGCACGCCGTCGCTCGGCTGATCGGCGCGCCACCGGGGTACGTCGGCTACGAGGAGGGCGGGCAGCTCACCGAAGCGGTGCGGCGGCGCCCGTACTCGGTGATCCTGTTCGATGAGATCGAGAAGGCGCACCCGGATGTGTTCAACATCCTGCTGCAGATTCTCGACGACGGACGCCTCACCGACTCGCAGGGGCGCACGGTCGATTTCCGCAATGCGGTGATCATCATGACGTCGAACGTCGGTTCGACATTCATCCTCGAGCACGCACGAGGCGATTGGGCGCTCGTCGAGACGCAGGTCATGGCCGCGCTGCGGCAGCAGTTCAAGCCGGAGTTCCTCAACCGCGTCGACGACATCATCATTTTCCATCCGCTCGGCACGGATCAGATCGAGAAGATCGTCGACCTCCAGCTGGTGCGACTGGACCGGTTGCTCGCCGATCGCAAGATGTCGCTCGACGTGACGCCTGAAGCGAAGCGGTTGCTCGCCGAGGAAGGGTACGATCCGGCGTTCGGCGCCCGGCCGCTCAAGCGGTCGATTCAGCGCATGATCCAGAACCCGCTCGCGCTGGCGGTCCTCGAAGGCAAGTTCGGCGACGGCGACGTCATCGTCGTCCGGCCGGACGGGAAGGGGGGATTAGAGTTCTCGAACGAGCCGGCGCGGGAAACGGTCGGTGCCTGAGCACCGTTCGTCACTCCGCCCGTAGCGCGATCATCGGGTCGACGGTCGCCGCCCGTCGCGCCGGGAGCCAGGTCGCGACGGCGGCGACCGCGGTCACGGTGGCCGCGATGACGGCGCCGATGACCGTCGGGTTCACCGGCAGCGCGCCGTTCTCACCGGTGAGTACCATCATGTTGCCGACGGCGGCGAGCGCGCCGATGCTGAGCGGAAGTCCGATGAGCAATCCGAGACCACTCAGCCGCAGCCCCTGCAGGAAGAGCAACGCAACGACGGCTACCGGTTTCGCGCCGAGCGCGACGCGGATGCCGATCTCGCGGCGGCGTTGCGCGACGGCGAGCGCGATCACGCCGTACAAACCGATCGACGCCAGGAGAAGAACGAGCGCGCCCGCTAGTGGAGGCGCAAGTTTCACCGGCACCACTAGACTGTCAAGTGGTGGGCCACTCCGCGGTCGAGTCCGTAGTATTCCATCATGACACGCGCGGATGACGATCGCTGGATGGAGCTCGCGCTGATTGAAGCGCGCGGTGCCGCCCGGGCGGGCGACGTGCCGGTCGGGGCCGTGATCGTGCGCGACGGCGAAGTGCTCGCGGCGTCGGGTAATCGCACTCTGCGCGATCAGGATCCAACGGCGCACGCTGAGTCGCTCGTCATTCGAGACGCCGCCGCGAGGCTCGGGTCATGGCGACTCGACCGGTGCGTCCTTTACGTCACCCTCGAGCCGTGCGCGATGTGTGCGGGGGCGATCGTGTTGGCGCGGCTACCGCGCATTGTCTTCGGCGCCTGGGACGACAAGGCGGGAATGGCCGGCTCCGTCGGTGATCTGCTGCGTCATCCGAAGCTGAATCACCGTCCCGAAGTGCTGGCCGGGGTTCGGGCCGCGGAGTGCGGCGCGCTGCTCACAGAGTTCTTTCAAGAACGCCGCCAAGTCGTTGACGCACCGTCGTCTACGACCTAATTTTCCTGGCTGCCCCGGACAGGTGGCCGAGTGGTTGAAGGCACCGGTCTCGAAAACCGGCATACCGGTTAACCCGGTATCGAGAGTTCGAATCTCTCCCTGTCCGCTGAACGACAAACGCCGGCGCGGTGGCTCGATCGAGCCAATCGCGCCGGCGTTTCTTGTCGTGCATCGCCTACTGTTTTTGGAAAACGAAGGTGAAACCGGACTGCACAAGCGTGAACGTGTTTCCACTCACCGTTCCGGCTTGCGCCGTCGAGCCGGCGGTGCTGGATGTGAGCGCCACGTTGTTTCCGCTGATCGTGTAGGTCCCGGCGTCGGTCACAGTCGCGGTCTGCGGGGTTGCCGTCCCGATCGTCGTACGCGTCTGCTCGGAGCTCGTCCACGTACCGTTCGAGGTTACGTTCACGACGTAACTCAATATCTCGAGCTTCGCGGGCGATGATGCCAAGGTGAACGGCAACGCGCTTCCGTTCACAGTTTGAAGCGTCCACGTACCGGCGACTGATGCATTTGTTGGTGATGTGGAATCATCATCACTGCCGCAACCGATGATGGCGAGCACGAGCGCGAGCGAAACGAGTCGACGCATAGACTGGGTCTCCGGGCGAAGGACTCCGAAAGCGTACCCACACCCATTCGACCACGCAAGCAACATCAATCTTCACGCAGCGACCTCGACGGGTCGACTCGAGTCGCGCGTAGCGCCGGCGCCGAACTCGCGACGGCGGCCACTGTGAGAAAAAGCACCGCGACGATCGCCATCGTCAGCGGATCGCTTGGCGACACACCGTAGAGCCACCGCCGCAGCGCGCGCGTCGCCACAAGCGCGGCGGCGAGTCCGGCGACGCCCCCAACCGCGGCAAGCCGTACCGCCCGGCCGACGACCAATCCCATGACCCGTCCGCGCGTCGCCCCCAGCGCGACACGAATGCCCATCTCTCTCGTGCGCTGTCCGACGAGGTACGACATCACCCCGTAGATGCCGACCGCGCCAAGCAGCAGCGCGACCGTGGCGAACGACGCGACGAGCACCGTGGTGAAACGCGTCGTACTCAATGACCGATCAACCACCGCGTTCATCGTTCGCACGTCGCTCACGGCGACCGTTCTGTCGGTCTCGCCGACGATGCGGCGAATCGAAGCGGTCACGCTCGCCGGATCGGCCGCGGAGCGCACGACGAGCCACATCTCGGCGCCAGCCATCCGCGAACGCTGCTGCCATGGCGCGTAGATGCTCGTCGCGAGCGTGTCACGAAGACTGTCCTGCTTCGTATCCGGAACGACACCGACGATTGTCATCCACTGCGTGTCGTACGGATAGCCGATGCGTTTCCCGATCGCATCCTCGTTCGGCCAGAAGCGGCGCGCGACGCTCCGGCTCACGATGGCGACCGGAAGCGCGTTGGAGCGGTCGCCATCGGTGAACGCGCGCCCTTGGAGCACGGGAATTCCCATTGTGGCGAAGTAGTCGGACGTCACCGACTGAAAGTGCCAGATGTCGGGCAGTACGTGTCGCGCGTCCTCGAACTGGTGCTCGACGCGTAGCGCGAGTCCCCAGATCGATTGCGCCATCGGCAGTCTGTCGACGGCGGCAGCCGAGCTTACGCCGGGCAGGGCGCGCGTTCGATCGAGCACCGTGGAGTAAAACGCGGTGAGCTGCGCGGGTTCGCGGAATGTTGCGATCGGCGGCGTGATCCGGGCGGCGACGAGATGTTCAGTGTTGAACCCCGTCGCTGTGGACCGTGTGGCGGCAAGACTGCGCACGAGCAGGATCGACGACACGGCGAGCATCACCGCAAGCGCGATCTCTCCGGCGACCAATACGGCCGACGTTCCCGCGTGCGACGGACCCGCGGTCGCGCGGCGTCCAAATCCGACGACTGATCGCACCGACGATCCCGGCGCGGTCGCACGCCAAGCCGGGACGATGCCAAACAGCAGTCCGGTTCCGATCGCGAGCAATGCCGTGTACGCGAGCACCGACATGCTCAACGTGATCTCGTCGGCCCGCGGGACCCCGGCGGGAAGAGCCGCGACCAACGCGCGAATTCCGGCCGCGCCGACGACGATCCCGAGGACCGAGCCGACCAACGCGAGGAGCACGCTTTCCGTCACGAGCTGCCGCACGAGACGCCCGCGTCCTCCGCCGAGCGCCGCTCGAACCGCGAGCTCGCGCTCGCGAGCCGTCGCGCGCGCGAGCAGCAGATTGGCGACGTTTACGCAGGCGATGAGCAGTACGAGCAGCACCGATCCGAACAACATCAGGGCGAGGGGTCGCGCCGAGCCGACGATCTTGTCTTGAAGCGGCGTCACCGCCGCTTGCCGGCCGTAGGCGTCGCCGGGATCCCAAAGAGGATTCAGCCGCCGCAACGAGGGCCAGACCGTTCGAACTTCGCGCTGCGCCTGCGCGAGGGTCGCGCCAGGCGCCAATCGGGCGATGAATCGCTTGTCGCTCACCGCCCAGATCAGGCCTTGATTGCGGATCTCGAACGCGTAGGGCTGCCAATACTCGGTGTTCTTATTAGGAAAATTGAATGACGCGGGCATGACGCCGACGATCGTGTACGGCACGCCCTCGATGTTCACTCGCCGCCCGACGACGTCGGCCGCGCCGGCGAATCGCCGCTGCCACATCCCATAGCTGATGATCACCACGAAGTTGTTGCCGATCACGGCATCCCGGTCGGCGAATCCGCGTCCCATCGCCGGCGCGACGCCGAGCATCGACAGCATGTTCGTCGTCATCGCCGCGCCCTCGGCGCGGACGGCCTCGTGGCCATCATCGATCGGGTGCGTCTGCTCCACCCAGGCCGCGAGTTGGCCGATCGTGCGCAGTCGTTCGCGCAGTGCGAGGTATTCGCCGGCCGAACCGCCGCCCAGACTGACCAGCTGCTCCGGGTGGGCGTAGGGCAGCGGCCGAAGCAGCAGCGCGTCCACGACGGAGAAGATCGCCGTGTTGGCCCCGATGCCGAGCGCCAGCGTGAGTGCCGCGGCAAGGGTGAAGCCCGGCGCGCGCAGGAGCGATCGCGCGCCGAAGCGCACGTCGTGGATCAGGTCCGACACGAGCTCGGTACGTTGGGTTTGCTGCTGGCGCTTGCTGTCGTGGTCGACGAGGGCGTCGCGCACTGGAGTAAGGTTCCCGAACCGCTGTTCGGCTTCGCGACGCGCATCGTCCGCGGACATTCCGAGCGCCATGTTGCGCTCGGTGCGCATGTCGAGGTGGAACGCCAGTTCGTCTTCCACGTCCGCGCGTGGATTGGGACGAACCAAGCGCAGGTAGCGCCGCCAACGGGGCGTGCGGCCGGATTCGCCGCTCATGTCACCGCCGGTTCAGTGCGCAGCACGCGCGTGACCGCTTGCGAATAGCGGAGCCAGACGGCGGCTTCAGTACGGAGGTGCTTCCGGCCGGCGGCGGTGATGGTATAGTAGCGCGCGCGGCGGTTGTTTTCGGACAGTCCCCACTCGGAGCTCACGAGGCCGCGGTCCTCGAGACGTCTCAGGGCGGGGTAGAGCGAGCCCTCCTCGATGCGCAGCACGTCCGCGGCGGCATCTTCGATCCAGCGGGCGATCGCGTACCCGTGCGCGGAAGCGGGGACGAGGCACTTGAGGATGAGAATGCCGAGCGTGCCCTGGAGGAGGTCTCCCGTGTCTTGTCGCGGCATCGGTCTTTCCTAGGCAAGGGTAGGGGAGAGAGTAGCGCGCGGGTCCGTCCCTTGTCAAGTCTATGGGTGCGGCCCGGATCGCGCGGGCGTCCGGGTGGTAGAAGCGGCCCTTATGGTCCGCTATCTTTTACCGCCTTGGATGGGTGGCCGAGTGGTTTAAGGCGCACGCCTGGAAAGTGTGTTTAGGTCAAAAGCCTAACGTGGGTTCGAATCCCACCCCATCCGTTGATGCTGAAGGACTTAGGACGGTTGAGCTGAGGCTCTTGGAGTCATCCGCGTTGGGCCAGGTGTCGGTTGCTGG
>JAICJQ010000051.1 GCA_025928335.1 Gemmatimonadaceae bacterium | reverse complement strand
GGATGGGCGAGTGTCACGTCCACGCCGGCATCGATCCGGAAAACATCCGCCTCCAGCGCACGCTTCACCCCGAGGCGGAGTTCCTGATCCATCCGGAGTGCGGCTGCTCGACCAGTGTGCTCGAGGCGATGTCGGCCGGTGACGTGGATCCCCAAGGAGTCCAGATCCTGTCCACGGAAGGGATGATCAAGCGGCCGGCTTTGTCGGGCGCAAACGAGTTCATCGTGGCCACGGAGGTCGGAATCTTGCACCGACTGCGGCGGGAAAATCCAAGCAAGCGATTCTTCGCCGCGAACGAACGTGCGTCGTGCGCGTACATGAAAGTCACCACACTGCCCAAGGTCCGCGACGCACTCCTGTACGACCAACATCGCATCACCGTTCCCGCGGACGTCGCCGACAAGGCACGCCGCGCGATCGAGCGCATGGTCAGCATCGGTGGAGGCGCGAAGCAGCCCTTGTCACCGGTCCCGGAAGGCGTAGATCCAGGGGAGTAACGAGCGAGGGAGATAGCGATGGAAATGTCCGAGCAGCCGCGCGAACGACGGTCGGCCCCACGCACGATCACGCCGCTCTCCGTTCCGGCGGTCAATGGCCCAGGCATTCTTCGGTTCCCGCTCAAGCACGCCGCTTTGAGCGAGTCGGTTCGCTCGGCCCTCGACGAAGACGGCGCGTTCGACGACGTCACGACTATCGCGACGGTGGTCTCCGACCGCCGCTCCCGCGGCACGCTCGTCGCCCGAGAGAAGGGCGTTGTCTGCGGTGTTCCCCTCGCGCTCGAGGCGTTCCGCCTGCTCGATCCCAAGGTGTCGATTCGCGTGGATCGGGAGGACGGGACGCGTGTTCGCGCCGACGAGCCCGTGCTGTTTGTCACGGGCCACGCACGCGGCCTACTCTCCGCGGAGCGCGTTGCGTTGAACTACCTCCAGCGACTGTCAGGCATCGCGACGCTCACGGCGCGCTACGTCGACGCGGTGAAGGGCACGAAAGCCAAGATCCTCGATACGCGGAAGACGACGCCCGGCTGGCGCACCTTGGAGAAGTACGCGGTGCGTGCCGGCGGCGGCACGAACCATCGCATGAATCTCTCGACCGGGGTGCTGATCAAGGACAACCATCTCGCGGCGCTCGACGGCGATATCGCGATGGCGGTGTCGCGCGCCCGCGCGATCGCATCTCCGGGAGTGAAGATCGAAGTCGAATGCGATCGCCTCGAGCAGGTGGAACGCGCGGTGACGGCCGGCGCCGACGTGATCTTGCTGGACAACATGACGCCCGATCTCATGCACGAGTGTGTTCGACTCGTGAACGGCCGCGCAATCCTCGAAGCGTCGGGCGGGGTGAATCTGTCGAGCGTGCGACGCATCGCCGAGAGCGGCATCGACTGGATCTCAGTCGGTGCGCTGACCCACTCGGCGCCATCGATGGATCTGGCGCTGGATTTCGACTAGGGCGATTGGGCCACCCCAGGAGGTCAGCCGCTGAAGCGACGACCCTCCTCGAGGACCTGTCCTGCCTTGACGCCCTGTCCGGCGAATACCGCAGCGACTTCGGAATCCTTGCCGAGGGCAAAGAGAAGCAGGTCGAGCGTACCGAGCCCCATCTTCCACGGCTGATACATCTCGCGCCAGAACTCGGCCAAATCGTCTCCAAGTTGCGCACTGTCGACCGCGGCGGCGCTCGTCTGCGCTTTTTGCGCTAACTCTTCGAGTCCGTGGAGCGCTTGCTCCCGGTCACAACTCAAGCGATCGAGAATCGCGATCGCGAATCCCTCGCCGCGCCGGAGCAGCGCGATTGCCGCATGAACTACCGTCGCGTTCGACGAAGAGTACTCCGTCGCGATCGCCTCCGCCGAGCGAATGAGCTCCGCAAGAATCGCGGTCGGTGGCTCGACCTGCTCGCCCGACGACTTGCGCCTGACGAATTCCAGACGCTCTGCCCGCCCCTCGACGAAGGCGACGTCGCCGGCGCTTCGCGTCGGCTGGTCCGTCGGTGTGCCGAGAATCCTCACGGTCTCGGCGACGGCCGAGTCGAGGGTCACGCCCCGGTCGTGCAATACCTGCGCGGCGATCCCCTTTCGCTCGGCGATGAGACCGAGCAGAAGGTGCTCGGTGCCGACGTATCTGTGATCGAGATCCCGAGCATTGTTCATCGAGAGCTCGAGCACCTTCTTCGCGCGCGACGTGTACGGGAGGTCGGGCCCGACGCGCGTCCCGGGGTCGCCCCGCTTGACCGTCGATTCGATCTGGTGTTTCAGATCGTCGAGATCGACGTGGAGATTCTGCAGCACGGTCGCGCCAACGCCGCCGCCTTCGTCGATCAGGCCGAGGAGAAGGTGCTCCGAGCCGACGTACTCATGCCGGAGCCGCGCCGACTCCTCCCGCGCCATCGCGAGCACCTTTCGAACCCGTTCGGTGAAGTTGTAGCCGTTCATGTTCCCCCCCCCCCGTCCTGCACGCTATCCATCAGAGATCCGCGCAACTCTTGATGATCTGCCGGCAATCCGCACAAATCAGCTTGCACTTCCGCCACTCGAGCTTGGCCGATCCGCAATAGTCGCAAGACTCGGCGCCATCTGCCGGAGCACGAAGCGACGGTTCGGCCGCGCTATCTCCGACACCGGCGGCGATGGCCACGCCGGGGCGGATGAACGGAACGGTGTGGCACGGAGGCATGAAGAATGATTGATGTTCGGCGCCCCGGCGGGAAGGGGCGCGGGCGGTGTACCTTCTACCCGACCCTTCCTGGGCGCAATGAGCCAGAATCACCATCACGAAAGTCACAACGGCCACTTCGACATTCACGCCGCGGCGCGGCGGATCCTCAACGCCGCCGGCTTCGAGGCGGACATCGATCAGGCCGCGCACCACCAGCTCGACGGCCTCACGAAACCGGCGCCGATGCCGGCGGGCGTCCGCGACCTGCGACAGCTCCCCTGGTCGTCGATCGACAATAACGAATCGCGCGATCTCGACCAGGTCGAAGTCGCGGAGGCGCTGCCGGACGGCTCGGTCAAGCTGATCGTCGGCATCGCCGACGTGGATGCGCTGGTACCGAAAGGCTCGCCGCTGGATCAGCACGCCCTGGCGAACTGCACCTCGGTGTACACCGGCATCGACGTGTTTCCGATGCTGCCCGAGAAACTGTCCACAGACCTCACGTCGCTGAACGAAAACGCCGATCGCCTGGCGATCGCCATCGAGACCGTCGTCGACTCGAACGGCGACGTCGTGTCGTTCGACGTCTATCGGGCGATGGTGCGAAATCAGGCCAAGCTCGCGTACGATGCGGTCGGCGAGTGGCTCGGCGGCGGCAACGTGCCGGACAAGGTTCAGGGCAACGCCGTGCTCTCGAATCAGCTCAAGCTCCAGCGCGATGCGTCGCAACGGCTGAAGGCTGAGCGGATGCGCAACGGCGCGCTCGACCTGGAGACGATCGAGGCGACGCCGGTGGCGAGGGACGGCAAGATCGTCGACCTCACAGTGGTTCACAAGAACCAGGCGCGCGATCTCATCGAGGATTTCATGATCGCGAGCAATGTCGCGATCGCGAAATATCTCGAGGCCCAGGGACGCTCGGGCATCCGTCGCGTCGTGCGGGAGCCGGAGCGATGGGGTCGCATCGTCGAGCTCGCGAAACGCTTCGGCACGACGCTTCCCGAGAATCCCGATTCGCTCGCCCTCGCGAAGTTCCTCGCCGAGCGACGCGTCGCTGATCCGGAGCGCTTCCCCGATCTGTCGCTGTCGGTCGTCAAGCTGATGGGCCCCGGGATCTACGCGCTCGATCTGCCCGGCAAGGATCCGGGTGGCCACTTCGGACTCGCCACGCATGACTACTCTCACGCCACGGCGCCCAACCGCCGCTACGCCGACCTCGTGACGCAGCGCCTCGTCAAGGCGGCGCTCGCCAACGAGCCCGCGCCTTACTCGAACGACGAGCTCACCTCCATTGCGGCGCGCTGTACCGAGCGCGAAGATGCGGAGAACAAGGTCGAGCGCACCATCCGGAAAACAGCGGCGGCGCTGCTGCTGCGCGACCGGATCGGCGAGACCTTCGACGCGATCGTCACGGGAGCGAATGAAAAGGGCACGTTCGTGCGTACGATCAAACCGCCGGCGGAAGGCATGGTCGTCCGGCAACACGAAGGCTTCGACGTCGGCGACCGCGTGCGCGTGAAGCTGGTCGGCGCCGATCCCAATCGGGGATTCATCGATTTCGAGGGTAAAGGTGAGCGCTGATATGAGATGTTTTATGCCGATCGGGCTGGCGTTGATGCTGCCAGTGGTTGCCGCGGCCCAGGACACCACGACGGCCGAATCATACGCGGCGCGCTGCGGCGCGGCGGTGTCGCCGTCCGACCGTGGTGGCTGGGCCCCCTTGCCGCGCGGCGACGTGTTCTGCCAACTCGTCGCCGACCCGAAGGGCATGCATTCGTCGGTCGCCTACCAGCGCGGGCGCGAGGAAGATCTCGCCAACGATATCGCGGCGGTGGCCATCGCCGACCAGTTCGGCTTCTTCCGCACGGGCAGCGGCAAAACGGACAACGGAGTTCAGCTCGGGATTTCGGGCGCTGTCTTCGCGCAGTTCGATGTCGGCTCGCCGTCGGACGATCTGCTCAACGCCGATTATTTGATCGCGCTGCCGTTGACCTTTCGCGCCGGTTGGCTGTCGGGTCGCTTCCGCGTCTATCATCAGAGCTCTCACCTGGGCGACGAGCTACTGCTTCGCCCGAATCCGCCGCGGCGCGAGAATCTCTCGTTCGAGTCGCTCGATGGACTCCTGTCCGCCGACATCGGACCACTTCGCCTCTACGGCGGCGGCGAACAATTCGTCGGCCGCGACTCATCCGACTTGCCGAGTTTTCTCATCCACAGTGGCGCCGAGCTTCGCCCGCACGCCGCCGTTCGCTTCGGCACGCTCGGACTCGCGCGACTCGTCGCCGCCGTCGATGTCAAAAATGTCAACGACACGACCGTCTGGCGCACCGGAGTGAGCGCGCGCGCCGGCTTCGAGATCAGCCGGCCGCGTGAGGGCGCAGTGAATGGTCGACGATGGGCGGTCTTCGCACAGTATTACACCGGCCCGTCACCATACGGCCAATTCCTCCGCAGCGACGTCCGGTTGGTCGGACTGGGATTCGATTTTTCGATGTGATTGGGCGACTGACCGAGTGGGGGAGCCTACGGCTCCCTCCACTCCACGCCGTCCTCCTCGATCAACTCGTCCGCCTCGCGCGGACCCCATGTACCGGCCGCGTAGCCCGGCATCCGTTTCGGCGGATTCGCTTCCCAGTGCTGGATCAGCGGATCGATCACGCGCCACGCCGCTTCGACCTCGTCGCTGCGCGTGAAGAGCGTCGCTTCGCCGATCATCACGTCGAGCAATAGCGTCTCGTAGGCTGGAGCGCTGACCTCGCCGAATGCGTTGGCGTAGTCGAATTCCATGTCGACCGGCGCGATCTCGATGTTCGATGTGAGCGCGACCGCGGCGCCGGGAACCTTGACCTCGAAGTTGAGCGCCACGCCCTCATTCGGCTGCACGCGCATCACCAGCGTGTTCGGTCGCATCGCTTCACGCGTCAAGTGCCCGAACATGAGGTGCGGCGGAGACCGAAACTGCACCGCGATCTCGGACTCGCGCCTTGCCAGGCGTTTGCCGGAGCGCAGGTAGAACGGCACGCCGTTCCAGCGCCAGTTGTCGACGAACAGGCGCACCGCCGCGAACGTTGGGACGTTCGAATCGGCCGCGACGTCCTTTTCCTGCCGATACCCCGGCACTTGCTTGCCGTCCATCGCGCCGGCGGTGTATTGCGCGCGAACCGCATTGTCGGGGATCGCGTCCGGGGTGAGCCAACGGACGGACCGCAGCACTTTCACCTTCTCGTCGCGCACGGCATTCGCCGACATTTGCGCCGGCGGCTCCATCGCCGTGAGGGAGAGCAGCTGGAGAAGATGGTTCTGGAACATGTCGCGTACGACGCCGGCTTCCTCGTAATACTTGCCGCGCTCCTCGACCCCGACCGTCTCCGCCGCCGTGATTTGCACGTGATGAATCCACTGCCGATTCCAGATCGGCTCGAAGATTGAATTCGCGAAGCGTAGCACGAGGACGTTCTGCACCGTCTCCTTGCCGAGGTAATGATCGATCCGATAGGTCTGGTGTTCGGCGAACATGCTCAGCAGGAGCGCGTTCAGATGTTGCGCCGACTCCAGACTTCGCCCGAACGGCTTCTCGACGACGATCCTCGCCCAGGGCCGGCCGTCCGCGGTCCGCGTACGCGGCGCGAGCCCGCTCTTCGACAGGTTCGTGACGATCGGCTCGAAGACGCTCGGTGGCACGGCGAGATAAAAGAGTCGATTGCGCTGCTCCGGCGGGCATTTCGCCTCGATCTGCGTCAGCCGCTCGCCGATCGCGGCGTAGTCGCCGGCGTCGGTCAGATCGGCCGACACGAAATGCAGTCGCGTACAGAGATCTTGCCAGAGCGCTTCATCGAACCGCCCCACCTCGTCCGACGCACTGAGCGCTTGCCGCATTTGCTCGCGAAACGTGTCGTCCGTCTGTCCCGGGTCGCGACCGACGCCAAGCACCTGAAACTGCTCGTCGACCAGATGCTGGTGCATCAATTCGTAGATCGCCGGCAGCAATTTCCGGCGACTAAGGTCGCCGAGCGCGCCGAAGATGATCATGGTACACGGATCGGCGCGGTCGCGCTCTCCAGGCGCTTGATGCGCTTCATGCGCGATCGGCCGCGCCGAGACGACTGGCGTGTTCGGCGTCACGTCGTCTTCACCGCGTGGCCGCCGAACTCGTTGCGCAACGCGGCAATGACCTTGGCGCCGAACGAGTCGGTCTGACGCGAACGGAAGCGTGTCTGCAGCGAGAGCGTGATCACCGGCGCCGGGACGTCGAGGTCGATCGCTTCCTGCACCGTCCAGCGTCCCTCGCCCGAATCCGCGACCCAGCCTTTGAGCGCCGACAACGACGCGTCGCGCGTGAATGCGGCGGCGGCGAGCTCG
Source organism: Gemmatimonadaceae bacterium (assembly GCA_025928335.1). GTDB lineage: Bacteria > Gemmatimonadota > Gemmatimonadetes > Gemmatimonadales > Gemmatimonadaceae > JAQBQB01. The sequence continues at coordinate 18,998 of JAICJQ010000051.1, read as the reverse complement.
TTGAGCCACGAGCGCACGACGCTACCGTGCTGCCAGACATTCGCGACCTGCTCGAGGTCGAGCGACGGAAATGTCTTCGACGCGTGAAGGATCTCGTAGCCCTCGGCGTACGCTTGCAGCATTCCGTACTCGATGCCGTTGTGCACCATCTTCACGTAATGGCCGGCACCCGTCGGGCCGACGTGGGCGTACCCGTCCTCCGGCGCGAGCGCGACGAAGATCGGCTCGCAATGCGAGACCGCCGACGCGCTGCCGCCGACCATCAGACAGTAGCCGTTCTCGAGTCCCCAGACGCCGCCGCTCGTCCCCGCGTCGATGAATTCGATGCCGGAAGACGCCAGCTGCTGTCCACGCCGGATGCTGTCGTGGAAGTTCGAGTTGCCGCCGTCGATGATGATGTCGCCTTTGGCGAGCTTCGGCGTCAGCGCCGCGATCGTCTGATCGACCGGATCACCCGCCGGTACCATGATCCAGATCACGCGCGGCGCGCTGAGCGCGTCGACGACGGCGCCGAGATCGTTCGCGCCCGTCGCGCCGAGCGTCTGATACTTCGCGATCGCGTCCGGCGCGCGGTCGAACGCCACCACCGAATGCCCTTTGCGCAGCAGACGCTCGGTCATGTTCCCACCCATCCGGCCCAACCCGATCATTGCGATTTGCATAGGTCTTCCCTTAGGCCTGTCATCCCGAGCGAGCGACGCGAGCGAAGGACCTACCGTCCATATCGAGCACCAATCACGGAGAGTAGGTCCTTTGTCGCTGCGCTCCTCAGGATGACACGCGTCCCGTTGTCAGCAGCTCGCTCAACTCCGCCCTCAACTGTCCCGCATCTCGAAAATGAATCGTCCGCATCCCGAGCGCCTCGGCTGGTCGCAAGTTTTGGACGCGATCGTCGATGAATAGCGTGCGCACGGGGTCAGCCTGGGTCATCCCCAGTACCCGCTGGTAGATCTCGTGGGTCGGCTTGCGAGTGCCGAGCCAGCAGGAGGTGAAAAAGGTCGGGAAGATGTCGGCAAGGCCGAAGTGCTGAATGCGGTACGCATTCAACTCGGCGCACTCGTTGTTCAACGTCGCCATGCGAACGACCGAGCTATCGGCCAGATCGCGCGCTACGGCAATCGAGTCCGGCCACGCCACGCTCTGTTCGAACATGAAACGCCGAAACTCGTCTTTGCTGAACGAGCGTCGCTCGCAAAAAACAGTGACGTCCAAGTACTCGTCGAGCGAGATCTGGCCGGCCTCCAGCGCGCCCACCGTCTCTTCGTGGCGATACTGAAAATCGTCGGCGTCGAGGTGAAAGCGCTCGACGGCGTTCTCGCGCTGTTCGCGATCCCATCCGTTACTGCCGAGCACGCCGCCGACGTCGAAGAGCACGAGCTCGACGGACGAGCTCATCCGACGAGAACGGCTCGAGCGGGAGCTCCGTCCAAACCAGCCAGCCTGAGAGGCAGAACGCGGAGCTCATATGGCCCCGGCGGCGGCGGTGAGAGATCAAGTCCCTCGACAATCACGACGCCGGCCTTGAGCAGCGTGTTGTGCGTGAGATGGTGGCCGGAGTGATACTGCTCGATCGAGAAATAGTCCACGCCGACGAGTCGGACGCCGAGCGAGAGCAGATACGCCGCGCCGTCCGGTGCGAGGTATGTGTAGTCCTTGCGGAACTGCGGGTCGCGAATGAACGACGAGTTCCGGGTCTTGACGAGAATTCGCTTATGGCCCTTCAACTCATGGAGCCTGAGTTCCTTTTCGCCCACGGACGTGACCTGATTACCGACGTCGATGAGGACGGCCGGGCCCATCAGAACGTCGAGCGGCAGCTTGTCGACGCTCTCGCCGTCGTCGAACATGTGCTTCGGGGCGTCGACGTGGGTGCCGGTGTGCGATCCGAACGAGAGCAACGACACATTCGAGCTGCCCCCCTTCGAGATCTCTTGCTGGGGCGTGATGCGTATCTCGGGATTCCCGGGATACACAGCGCCGCCGTCCGAGACGGGAACCGAAATGTCGTAGTAGGTCGCCACGCCTGAAAACCTAACGAACCACTGCCACCGAGGACCAAACCATCCCGACTCGATCCAAACCGCCATTTGGGGTCTGACCCCATTGGGTGCAAAATCCTTCAATTGGGGTCAGACTCCATTTAGGTGTGCGCGTTAGGGGGTCGAGGCTGGGCGAGGAGTGCAAACTTTCCGTAAACCCTCTGGCTGCTTCCCTTTGCCTGCCATTGTATAACAACCATGCGCCGTTCACCCCGCCTCGTCGGCACTGTTGGCCTCCTCATCCTTGCCCTGGTTGTCTGCGCCGTCCTGGCATACCAGGCCTGGGACGCGGCGCGGTCGCAGCGGGAGACAGCGGACAACACGCTGCGTGACTATGCGAGAATCGCCGATTGGCAGCTCACGCAGCAGGCGAAGAACCAGCTGCTCACGCAAGTGGTGACGGCGCTCAGCTCGCAGGCGTCGCAAGTCGATCCGGCGCATCTCGAACGAACCGTCATGACGCCGGCACAGGTCGAGGACGTTGCCCGCGTCGTCGTCGAGTGGTGTCGCTGTTTATCAGGAGTGCGGTACTTCTTCCGCTACGACTGGCGCGACGGAACGCTCCGCACAACGGAGACGGACCTGTCCGACGCGGACCTCGCCTGGGCTCGCGATACCGTCGTCGCATACACGAAGTCGCTCCCCATGCTGCGCGACCGACGCGTCCTCGCCTTCGGGTCGCCCGACGGCCGATTCGGTCCGCTCAAGAATCTCGCCGTCATCCTCACCAACGACTCGTACGCGATGCTCCTCGGCGAGCGAAACAAGCGCGCCGAACTGCTGGTGTTCGTCGTGGCGCGCGACATCGACCGCGGCGAACCGGTCGTTGTCTACGGCTTCGCCACGGATCCAAAACCGTTCCTGTCTCCCGTGTTCGAGAACATTCGCGGCAAGAGTGGGTCGCAGACCACGTTGCTTCCGCGCTCACTGATCGGCGAGCTCAGCCCCGACTCGATTCTCTCGATCTCGGTCACCACACTCGCCGGGAGCGAGGTCTATCGTTCGCCGGGTTGGGCCGCGCCGACGTACAGCGCGGCCGACACGATCGAAGCGAACTTCGGACGGCTCGTGATGCGTGTCAGCCTCCGCCCCGACTTTGCGGGAATGCTGATCGTCGGTGGACTACCGAGGTCGCGTGTTCCGGCGCTGGTCGCCCTCTTCGCGATCGCGGCGGGTCTGCTTACCGTCGCCCTCCTGCAGCTCCGCCGCCAGCAGCAACTCGCGCGTCTGCGCACGGAGTTCGTGTCCGGCGTATCCCACGAGCTCCGAACGCCGCTCGCGCAGATCCGCTGGTTTGCCGAGCTGCTGCATCTCGGAAAACTCCGTACCGAGGAAGAACGCGGCCGCTCGGCGGGCATCATCGATCAGGAAGCACGCCGACTCACCTACCTCGTTGAGAACGTTCTCAATTTCTCCCGCTCGGAGAAGGGAACGAATCGCGTCTCGCCGTCTCCGGCGGATCTCGACCACGAGATTCAGGACGTGATCGAGCTGTTCGCGCCGCTCGCGCGAGCACGGAAGATGACGCTCGCCACCGCGCTCGACGCGCGTGCGGTCGTGATGGTCGACCGCGACGCACTGCGGCAAATCCTTCTCAACCTGCTCGACAACGCCGCGAAGTACGGACCGCAGGGGCAGACGATCATCGTCGGCTCCGAGATCGCCGGTGACGTCGCTCGCATCTGGGTCGAGGACCAAGGGCCCGGCATTCCACACGAGGACCGTCGGCGCGTGTGGGAGCCGTACGTGCGGCTCAATCGATCCGCGGAATCGGCAACTGGCGGCAGTGGAATTGGATTGTCCGTCGTGCGCGAGCTGGTGGAGCTGCACGGCGGACGTACGCGCGCCGAGGGATCGCCGGGCGGCGGGGCGCGCGTGCTGGTCGAATTACCGCTCAATCAGCCGAAGCAGCCGACCGGCGCGACGGAGTCGGCCGACTCGAACCTGCAACTCAAGGTGATGCCATGACGTACTTGACCCTCGTCGACGGCGTACCGTCGTCCACGGACACAGCGACCATGACCACGGCGCGCATTCTCATCGTCGAAGACAACGCGAACCTCGCGTACGGACTCCGCACGGGCCTCGAGATCGAGGGGTACGAAGTTCAGGTCGCCGAAGACGGCGAAACCGGCCTCGAGCGTGCCAAGCGTTGGAGCCCCGACCTCGTCATGCTCGACCTCATGCTGCCCGGCATGGACGGCTATCGCGTGCTCAAGGCGCTCCGAGAGAGCGGCTCCGAGATTCCCGTTCTCATCCTGACGGCGCGCGGTGAGGAGGCGGACAAGGTCCTCGGCTTCCGGCTCGGCGCGGACGATTACGTCACGAAGCCATGCGGCGTTCTGGAGCTGCTGGCGCGTGTCGGAGCGCTGCTCCGTCGTTCCCGGCTGGCCGACCACCGCGCTCCGGCAGACGCGATCGAGCATTTCGGCACGGTCGAGATCAATCCCTCCTCGCGCACGGTGACCAAGGAAGGCACTCCTGTTGCACTGAGTCCAAAGGAGTTCGATTTACTCCTGGCCCTGGTTCGCCGCCGCGGCGCCGTAGCGTCCCGCGTGGAGCTGCTGCGAGAAGTCTGGGGTCACCGCGTCGAGGTGATGACGCGCACAGTGGACATTCATATCGCCGAATTGCGTCGCAAGCTCGAAGACGATCCGTCGCAGCCACGACACATCCTCACGGTATGGAAAGCCGGATATCGACTGGAACCATGACACAGCTCTACCGTCGCCCACGTCTCTCGACCCCACGCCTCGCCGGCGTGGGGTTGTTTATTTTCGCGGCGGCCTGCCACCGACGACCGCCGGTGGCGGCGCCCGCGCCGGCGACGTCGGCACCGAAGCCCTCGCCACCGGAAGCGATGGTCATCTCCAACGCCGCAACGGCGGTGGACGCGATGCGCGCGCGCTACGCGCCGTCGTGGTTCAAGACCCTCACCTTCGTGCAGAAGACGACTCTCTATCTGCCCAGTGGCGGCGACCTGGTTCAGACCTGGTACAACGCGCTGTCGCTGCCCGGCCGAATGCGCGTCGACACCGATCGCAAATCGCGGGGCGGCGTGTTGTACGTCGGTGATTCCGTGTTCACCTTCGCATCAGGCAAGCGGACGAGCAGCGACAGTCGTCTTTACGATGTGCGGGTCCTGGCCTTCGACTCGTACACGCAACCCGCTTCACGGACGCAGGCGCAACTCCGTCGCCTGGGCTACGATCTATCAAAGTTTCATGAAGGGACGTGGCTGGGACGCCCGGTGTATGTGATCGGGGCTACCCGCGGCGACACCACGTCGGAACAATTTTGGCTCGACCGCGACCGCCTCGTCGTCGTCCGCATGATTGGCAGCGGCCGACAGGGGCGCACCGACACCCATTTGACGAACTACGTGCAGACGGGCGGCGGCTGGGTGGCGACCGAGATCACGCAATTGGTCAACGGAAAGCGTCGGATCGTCGAGCAGTATTCAGATCTGCGACCAAACGTCTCCCTCAGCGACGACTTGTTCGATCCGAAGTCCTGGTCCAGCGCCGCCCACTGGACCACACCGGGTCGCTAGCCGCGCTTGATATTGACGCGGAGAACAGCACGGCGCACATCAAAGAAGCGACGGCGGGCTCGGACAGCGTGGCCGCACTCTTCAATCGAACGAAGCGATTGAGCTTGCCGGCGCCCTGGAGAATCCCGTCCGGATCGTCGAGTGTGGATCCCCGCAAAAACGCGAGCCCGACGCCGTTCGCCGCGGCCGCGATAGAGAAAATTGAGTCGGACGGCCGAGACGTCGGCGAGTAGCCGATGACGAAGAAGTTGTAGTTGTCGTAGACCAGCTCCGTCGCCGCCGGGTATCGCTTCCGCATCGCGGCCCGCGTGGCGCGGATCAGCTTCGCGTTCGACGCGTCGAACTTCGCGATGAAGTCCGCGATCTGTTTCGCCGGTAAAACGCTCTGCTTTGGCGTACGACTACGGGTGCAGCCTCAGTCGCTGCACGCGCCAGTTGAGCAGTTCCGCCACATAAAGCTCGTTCTCGGACGGACAGGCGATCTCGTGGATCCAGCCGAACTGCTTGAGCTCCTTGCCCGCCTCGCCGATCACCCCGACGACCTTGCCGTCGAGCGTCAGCTTGTAGATCCGTCCCGGTACCGCGTCCGCGCTGTACAAGTACTGTTTCGGGCCTGGCGTGATGCAGATCGCCCACGGCGCGCCCGATACTCCGAGCCCGTTGTTCTCGGCGTTCGGCTGGGCGCCGAGCATGACATTCACCGGCTTCGTGAACGGAACGTCGATCATGAATTGTCGCAGGAAATTTCCGTCGGAGTCGAACACCTGGATGCGACGATTCGTGCGATCGGCGACGTAGATGTTGCCGCTCGCGTCCGCGGCGATCGAGTGCAGGATGTTGAATTGGCTCTGCCCTGTGCCGCGCTCGCCCCACGTCTTCACCCAGCGGCCGTTCTTGTCCACCTTCACGACGCGTGAGTTGTTGTAGCCGTCGGCGACGAAGATGTTGCCGGCCTTGTCCCACGTGACGTCGGTCGGTCGATTGAAGCCGCCCCACTGCGGCCGCGGGATCTGGCCCGGCGGCGTCGCCGGTGGCGCTTCGACGGCCTCGGCGCGACGCCCCAACACCATCAGCACTTTCCCGGCGGGACTGAACTTCATGATCATGTTCGTCCCTTCGTCCGTCGCCCAGAGATTGCCGTCGGCGTCGATCCGCACCGTGTGCGCAAACGCGAAGCCGTAGAGATCCTTCCCGATCTCCTTCAGGAAATTCCCGTCGGGCCCGAACTCGAACAGCTGCGACGCCACACCGCCATGCACCGTGCTCCGCGCGCCCGTGCGCACGAACGCGTAGAAGTGCTTGCGTCCATCGACGGCAATCCCGGCGACTTCACCATTGAACGACACGCCCCCGGGCAACTTCAGAAAATCCGTCGACGCCTCGAACTGAATCTCCGGAACGGGCGCGGGCGGAGCCGCGGGGGCTTGCATCAACATCTAGTGCTTTCCTCCGTTTGACGTCGAGACCTGATTGGTCAGCACGGAGTGGAACACGGCGACCGCCTTCTTCATCTCCGGCATCGTGCCGATCGAGATACGCGCGTACGTCGGAACGGCGGGGAACTGCCGGCCGATTGCCACCTTCTGCTTCACGCACTCCATCTTGAATTCCTTCGCATCGCGGTGGACGTCCACCATGAAGAAATTCGCGTCGGCGGCGTGCACCGTGTATCCCGCGTTCTCGAAGAACTTGCGCGTGAAGGCGCGTGCTTCGCGGTTCTTCCGAACTTCCTCGGCGATGTGTGCCTTGTCGGCGACCGTCATCGTCGCGGCGGCGAGGGCGAGCTGGTTGACGTTCGAGCCAAGCAACCAGGATTGCATCTTCTTGAGCGTGTCGGGCTGGCCGACGGCGTAGCCGGCGCGCATGCCCGCCATGCCGAACACCTTGGAGAAGGTGCGCGTCACGACCACACGCGGATTCGAGAGTGCGATCGGAATGGCCGTCGCGTACGACGGATCGGCGACATACTCGTGATACGCTTCGTCGATCAGCACGACGGCTTCGGGTGACGCTTTCATCACCTGGTCCACATACGACGCGACGTCGGATGCACCGTGAACGCTCGCCGTCGGATTGTTCGGATTACAGAAGTAGACGAGACCCGCGTTGCGCGCCGCGTCCACCATCGCGTTCAGATCCAACGCGAGCTTCGAGTCGACCTTGGGCGACACGACCGGATGGTTGATGAACCGGGCGAAGTTGGCCGGTGACTCGAAGGTCGGCTCTGGCGAGACGAGGCCCCTGGTCGGCGTTGTGAACGCCTGCACCGCGGCGCGCAGCAGCTCACCCGATCCGCAGCCGAGGATGAAGTTCTCCGGCTTGAGGTCGTGGACCTTCGCCAAGACCTGAATCAGGTCGTCCTCGGACTTCGTCGGGTAGCGATTGGCGTCGACGAAGTGCTTCATGATCGTATCGAAGACGTGCTGGCCCGGACCATTCGGGTTCTCGTTACTGTCGATCCGGACCATGCCCGGCTTTGACGCGAGGAGGCGGTCGGCGCGCCGCTCGGTGGTTCCCTGGAAGGCGAACAGTGCTTCGTGTCCGCGCCAGGTGATGAGGGGCGAGGCGATCAGGCCTGATGCGCCTGCGCCAAGGGTGGCGACGAACGAACGGCGAGAAACGGCCATGACGGGCTCCCGAAAAAGGGCGGGGCGATAATAGCGCTCTTCGGCACAATTGGGAATGCGCGGCTGTTCGAGCCCTTACACAACGCATTCAGGCCCTACGCGCCGCAGCACAGGCCGGATAGTACTATATATGGTCGGAGGTGGAATGAAACGAGGTGCCCTGACTTCCCCCGTTGTTCGGCTGGCCGCGCTCTTTCTCGCGGCCGGATGTGCGAATGCCCGTTCGACGACGGCGACCCCGGCTCAGCCCGTCTCCAAGGCGGAGTCGGACCGCGCCGCCGCCTCGAGAGCGCGCACCGACAGTACTCGTCGGCCCTACACCCCCGCGGACATCCATTTCGTGTCAGGAATGATCGGCCATCACGCCCAAGCCATCGCGATGTCGCAGTGGGCCGATAGTCACGGCGCCAGCAACTCGGTTCGTACGCTCGCCGGCCGCATCATCAACGCGCAGCGCGATGAAATCGCCCTCATGCAGAACTGGCTTCGCGATCGTCAGCAGCCGGTTCCCGACGCGGATCCGCGCGGGATGAAAATGAACATGGGTGGGACGGCGCATTTCATGGCCATGCCGGGCATGCTCACCGAAGAGCAGATGAAGCAACTCGACGCCGCTCGGGGCACCGACTTCGACCGGTTGTTTCTGACGTTCATGATCCAACACCACCGGGGCGCCGTGCAGATGGTGAAAGAGCTGCTCGACACACCGGGCTCCGTGAACGACGAAACCGTTTGGAAGCTCGCCAACGATGTGAACGTAGATCAGACCACCGAAATCACCCGCATGCAGCAGATGCTCGCACTTCTCACCATCCAGGGACGGTTGCCGTGACCACTCTCACCCCCACCCCCCATCGCATGTCCTGTATCTCTCGTTTCGCTTTGCTGTTCTTAGCCGCCGCCTGTAGCCGGACGGTGACGGTCGCCACGGCGCCGAGTGCGGCGCCATCCTCTGCCGCGAACAGCATGTCGGCCTCGCCGCCGAGCCCTGATCCGCGGGTCGGACTCAAGGCGGGCATGTGGGACGCCGGCCAGGCTGCATGGAACATGAGGCTCGTCTCGGCCACGCGCCCGCCCGCGAAGTTCCTCAACGGCATCAACTCCGACCTCACTTTCCTGGGCAAGTACGCGATTCAGGGAAGCTTCAACGGCTATCAGGTTTGGGACATCAGCAACCCAGCCGCCCCGACCATCAAGACGGCTTTCTACTGCCCCGCGTCGCAGAGTGACGTGTCAGTCTATAAAAATTTGCTCATCGTCTCGGCCGAGGCGCCGACGGCACGGCTCGACTGTGGTGGACAGGGCGTCTCCGACACCGTGAGTAAAGAGCGCATTCGCGGCATCCGGATCTTCGACATCACCGACATCGCGAATCCCAAGTACATCGCGAATGTGCAGACCTGCCGTGGGTCGCACACGCACACCGTTCTCGTCGATCCGAACGACCGCGACAACATCTACGTTTACATCTCGGGTTCGTCGCCGCCACGGTCGCCGAACGAAATGACGGGGTGCGTGGGCGCGATGCCGGAGCAGAACCCCAACTCCGCGCTCTTCCGCATCGAAGTCATCAAGATTCCGCTCGCTCACCCGGAGCAGGCGGCGATCGTGAGCTCACCGCGCATCTTCAACGACCTGACGCAGCCAAAGACCCACGGCTCGGCGCCGGAAGACGTCGCGATGATCAACGCTGCGAAGGCGCGCGGCGAATTCGTCACCGAGATCATGGGCATGACCCTCGTGCTGCCGCCGCAGTTCACGAAGCCTCTGCTCGACAGCACCGCCAAGGCGCACGGCCGCACGAGCGCGAACGGCGCCGACAGCGCCGCGCTTCGCGCCGCCATCCCCGACATGATCAAAAAGATGGTCGGCATGGAGGCAGAGGGAAATCACGGGCCGACGCAGTGTCACGACATCACCGTGTTCCCGGCGATCGGTCTCGCCGGCGGCGCGTGCGAAGGGTATGGCCTGCTGCTCGACATCAAGGATCCCGCGCACCCGCGGCGCATCGGCGCCGTGGCGGATTCCAACTTCTCGTATTGGCATTCCGCGACGTTCAACAACGACGGCACGAAGGTTCTGTTCAGCGACGAGTGGGGCGGCGGCAGCGCCCCGAAGTGCCGGGCCAGCGATCCGAAGCAGTGGGGCGCCGACGCGCTGTTCACGATCGACGCAAATCGCCAGATGCATTTCCAGGGCTACTACAAGATGCCCGCCGCCCAAACGCCGGAAGAGAATTGCGTCGCGCATAATGGCTCGCTCATCCCGATCCCCGGGCGCGACGTGATGGTGCAAGCGTGGTATCAGGGCGGAATCTCGGTATTCGACTGGACGGATGCCGCGCATGCGAAGGAGATCGCCTTCTTCGACCGCGGCCCGATCGACCCGAACCGCATGCAGATGGGCGGCTCGTGGTCTGTGTATTGGTACAACGGCGAGATCGTCAGCTCCGAAATCGCCCGTGGCCTCGACGTCTTCGAGCTCACGCCGAGCGCGCTTCTCTCGCAGAACGAGATCGACGCCGCGAAGACGGTGCACCTCGATTACTTGAATGCGCAGGGCCAACCCAAGTTCATTTGGCCGGCGTCGTTCTCGCTTGCCCGTGCATACGTCGATCAGCTCGAGCGCTCGGGCGGATTGTCGTCCAGCCGGGTGTCGTCGGTCCGTTCGTCGCTCAGCGCTGCCGAGAGTGCCTCGGGCGGCGGGCGCCGTGACGCGCTCAACAAACTGGCATCGCAGGTTGATGGTGATGCTTCGGGCTCACGCGATGCGGCGAAGGTCCGGATGTTGGCGGCGTCTGTTGGAGATTTGGCGAAGTAGGTCCTTTGTGGTGGTTGGGTTCCTCAACTAGATCGCGACCATAGTGGCTCGCAGAGACCGTGGACGATTGGAGTAAAATGGATACGGGAAAAAAACAGGATTGAACGGATGAGATACAGGATGAACTGCTTTTGAGGGGCTGTAGCGTGAGAGACTCTTTCGCCACGCCCCATAACAAAAGCTCTAATCCCGTCGGTTGTCCGTTCAATCCCGTCGCAGTGTCCCGTATCCATTTGTCCGACGGGTCCAAGTTGTACGAGGCCTCCGAGTTTGTACGAGGCCTCCGAATTTGTGCTAGGCTTCCAAGTCTCACCGAGCCGATCAACTATCTGACACACAACGCGTATGACTCACCCTGCTCCCAAGAACGGCGACACTCTGCTCTTCGTCGGAACGATGAAGGGTGCATTCATCTTCAGCTCGGATGCCGAGCGGAACGAGTGGACGAAGCACGGCCCGTACTTCCCCGGCGAGTCGGTCTATTCGCTCGCCTACGATGAGCGCGGCGGCAAGAAGCGAACGTTCGCGGCGACGCGCAGCTTTCATTGGGGGAGCAACGTCCGGCGCAGCGATGATTTCGGTGAGACGTGGTCGCCGCAGGACCGAATGGCCGTGCGTTTCCCCGAGGAATCAAAGCTGTCGCTGACCCAGGTTTGGCAAATCATGCCCGGTCCGCGCGACGAACCGGATATCGTGTGGGCAGGCGTCGAACCGACCGCGCTCTTCCGGTCGCGCGACGGCGGTGTCACCTGGGATGCGGTCGAGGGACTGCTCAAGCATCCGCATCGGGCGCAGTGGACGCCCGGCGGCGGCGGCATGTGCCTCCACACGATCGTCCCCGATCCGTCGAACAAGAATCGCATGGTGATCGCGATGTCCACGGGCGGCTGCTACCGCACCGACGACGGCGGCGCCACGTGGCGCGCGCGCAATGTCGGCGTACGCGCGCAGTTTCTGCCGAACAAGTATCCCGAATTTGGCCAGTGCGTCCATAAGATCGCGCATAACCCTGCGCGTAACGGTCGCCTTTTCCTGCAAAATCACTGGGGTCTGTACCGCAGTGACGACTGGGGCGACACCTGGACCGACATCGCCAACGGCGTTCCGTCGGACTTCGGTTTCGCCATGCAGGCGCACCCGCACGACCCGGACACCGTCTACATCGTCCCGCTCCAGTCAGACGAATTCCGCTGCACACCCGAGGCGAAGCTCCGCGTCTTTCGAACGAGAAACGCCGGCGAATCGTGGGAGCCGCTCGCCAATGGGCTGCCCCAGGAAGACGCCTACGAAACCGTGCTCCGCGACGCCATGTCCGCCGACTCGCAGAAATCGGCCGGCATCTACTTCGGCACACGGAGCGGCAAGGTGTACGGATCAGCGGACTCGGGTGATAGCTGGCAGAACATCGCCAACGCGCTCCCGCCCGTCGTCTGCGTCCGCGCCGCCGTCGTCGGTGGTGGAACCTCCGCGACGAACGCTGCGTAGTTACCAACGCCCGTCGCCCAGTCGCCCAGTCGCCCAGTCAATGTCCATTGCCGTCGTATTGCCGCGAGCGCTGTATCCGTACGCCCGCGGCAGCAGCACGCTCGTCATCGACGATCCGTGCTCAACGGTTCACGAGGCGCTGTCGGCGGTCGGCAAACATTGGCCCGGAGTGTTGGACCGCGTGATGACGGAACAGGGAGAAGTGCGCGAGCACGTCAATGTCTTCGTTGGTGAAGACAGCATTCGATTCGCCAACGGGCTGGCAACGCCGGTCGACGATGGCGACACGATCATGATCGTCGCCGCGGTCAGCGGTGGCTGAGATGCGTCGACAATTCCGTCTGCTGATGCAAGCGAGCCTCGCGTTGACGCTCGCGATTCCTGCGGCGCGCGGGCAGTCGGCCCCAAAGACCAAGTCACTGCCTGGCAAATCACCGCCGGCGCTGGCTGTCGTCGAGGATCTTCGCGTCACGCTCCCGGACGCGCGCGCGCAACGCGGCTCATCGCTCCTCGTCGGGGCCGACGGTCGCATCGTCTCGCTGCCGCAGTGGGGCGGCGACATGGTCGTCTTCGATTCCACGGGCAAGCAACTGCCGTACAAGCAGCCAATCGGCGGTCCCACAGATCCGGAGATCCGCAACGCAAACTCATTTGGCTGGCTTGGCAAAAGCTTCTGGGTGTACGATCCGCAATCGAGCCAGATCGCGCTGGTCGATCCGCAGCTCAAGGTGACGAAGAGTCTCGAGATCCCGGACTGGATTCGCCCCTCATGGGCCGATCGGCGAAAATATCCGGTGTTTGGTCGAATGTACCCGCTCGCGCTCTACCCGGACGGCTCGTGGCTCGTCACGGCGTCGAATCCAAAGTCGCTCGTCGATACGCCGGACTACGACAAGACCATGACGTACATGGTGCGCATCACCGAAGGGGGCACCATCCAACGCACAATTGCGCGAATTCCATGGTCGCCGAGCGCGCCGCGGGGCGGTCGGCCCGAGAGTGGCTCGAAGCAAGCCGGACCCCGGAATTTCGCATTCTGGAACCCTTCGGCCGATGGGAGCCGCATCCTCATCGGCGTACCGTCGACGACGCCCGGCGACAGCAATCACGTCCTGACGGTCATCAACGAAAAAGGCGATACGATCTACTCGCGCTCGATGTTCTTCGCCGACCCGGTCGCCGCCGCGCGCATGGGTCGCGACGGTTCGGCGTGGCTCCAGCTGCGCGGACGCACCGGCGACCGCACCTGGCTCATGCTCGATCCGTCAGGTCAGCCGCGCGGGACGATCACCTTCGAGAACAACACCTTCATTCACGATGGTGACGCGTCGCGCATCTGGACGACGGAGAAAGTCGGAAACAGCCAACTGCTCGGTCGCTTCCGAATTACAAACGCTCCGCCGCCTCGTACCGCCGCACCTTCCAAATCGTCAGGCCGACCCCGACCACCAGCATAAGCGTTCCCATCGTCCAGACCGTCGCCGTCGTCACCGGCTTGTCGACGAGGGCCGCGCTGTTGCCGAGCAGTTTCTGCGACACCGCGAGCGCAAATTCCCGTGCGCTGATTGCCTTGACGCCGGTAAGGCTTCGTGACAGCACCATCTCAATCGTGACGACGTACAACAGTCCGACGACGAGCGCGCGCCGCGTCCACGCGCCGAGCGCCAGGAAGCCCGCACAGTACAGCGCTGAGCCGACGCCGAGTCCGGCAAGCAGGGACAGCGGAACCTGAAACGGCAGATCGGGTCCGCGCACGACGAGCCAGGGCAGTACGATCGCAGGAAGCATGACCGCCGCCGTGCACACCACGGCAACGAGGTACTTCCACACCACGACGCGCCAGCGCGCCACGGGCTTGAGCAGCAGATAGAGCAGCGTGCCGTCCTCGATGTCGCCGCCGAACGCGGTCGTGCCGAATAGCACAGCGGTCAGCGGCAGCAACGCGCCGATCACGAGGTCGCGCGCCAACCCGATGAGAAAATCCCCGCTCGCTCCGCTCGCGTCCGCGACAAGCAAGCGAAACACCACAGCGACGACGGCCGGCACGAGCGACAGTCCGAGGGCGAGGAGAGCGCGACGCTTGGCCAGCAACTGTCGCGCACTCAGCCAGATGAGAGTTCCGTCGACACCGCCGCTCATCGATCCACCAGGTATGAGAAGACGCTCTCGAGCGATTCATCCGTCGGCCGAATTTCCAGTAGCCGAATGCCCGCGTCGCGCGCGGCGCGCGGCAGATGGTGCGTCAACGTGCTGCGCTCCGATGTGCGAATGATGATCCCGTTCCCGCTGCCGTTGGTCGTCAACTCGACGCCGATCACCGAAGCGTCGGAGAGCAGCGTGGCCGCGAGGCGCCGGTCGTCCGACGATCGAATCATGAAGGTGTGCGGACGATCGGTCATCAAGCGACGAATTGCGCGATAGTGTCCCGACGCCGCCAATCGCCCGGCCACCATCACGAGCACCGTGTCGGCGAGATCGTTCAGCTCCTCGAGAATGTGCGAGCTGATCACGATCACCCGTCCGCGCGCCGCTTCCTCGCGAAGAACGCTCATCATGTGAATCCGCTGCCGCGGATCCATTCCGTTGAATGGCTCGTCGAGCAATACGACGTCGGGCTGGTGGACGAGGGCCGCCGCCACCTTGATGCGCTGCCGCATCCCCTTCGAGTAGGTCGCGATCTTTCGATGCTGCGCATCCTCGAGCTCGACGAGCTTGATAGCGCGCGTCGCGGCTTCCTCGCCGTCGGGCAGTCGCTGCAGCCGCGCGCTCATGCGCACGAATTCGCGGCCGGTGAGAAAGCCGTACGCCGACTCGCGTTCCGGAACGAGCGTGAGCCGCCGGTAAATCGATGGATCGGACGCCGCGCCGACGCCGTCGATCAATACCTCGCCCGCCGACGGTTCGAGCAGGCCGGCCATCATGTGCAGCACGGTCGTCTTGCCGGCGCCGTTTGGGCCGAGGAGGCCGGTAATTCCTGGTCCGAGCGTGCACGACACGTCATTGACGGCGACGACGTTGCCGTACCACCGCGATGCCCGGCGCAGCTCGATCGACGTCATGCTTCGCTCCGCCGGTAGCGCAGGATGAGCACCGTCGTCGCGACGACGATCACCGCCAGCATCACGGCGAAGTAGTACGACCCAGGCAGATCCGCTCGTCCCACCTGCGTTCGCCGCTTGGCTTCGATGTGAAAGATCCAGTTCGCGAACCCGGTTATCACGTTGATCGGGTGGGCGAGGATCAGATAGCGCTTGGTCTCACCCGTCGCCAACGAGCGAATGACCGTCGCCGCGGCCGGTACCAGGAGGAAGAATCCGATCACGCTCGCACTCGCGTACGCACGCCGGCCGGCGAACGACGAGATGGCGAGCGCCACCGATCCCACGAACGCCGACACGGTGAGCGTGCCGACGATCAGCGGGCCAAGGATCGTCCATTCGTCCTTGAACGCCGCCCACGGCGACGCCGCGATGAACACCTTGCCGAGGAAGAGCAGGAATTGCGGCCCGAACGTCAGCACCATCATCGCGGCGATCAGCGCGGCGAGCTTGGACAACGCGTACAGAATCCCGGTGATCGGTCGCGCCAGATACAGCGTGAGCACCCCGTACTGCCGATCGGTGACCACCAGCTCCGGCGCTTGGGCCGCCGCGAAGAGCGCGATCAGGAACGACGTGAACTGAAGGTGCCCGGCGTAGTTGATCAGCGTGACGAAGCCGGTCGTCGACGCCGCACCGACGGACACGATCGCCGGAATGAACACGATGCCGAGAATGATCGATGGAATGACTTTCGACCGGGCGCCGCGCCCGAGGCCGAATGCCGTGCGGAAGGAAAACCCGAACAACGTTCGCACGGAGTTGGCGCGGTCGAGCCGGACCCCGGTGTAGCGCTGGTACCCGAGATCGTAGAGCGCCCCGGCTTTTGCCGTTGCCGCGGTCGTCTCAGCCATGGGCAACTACCTGATCGCGAAAAAGCTCCTCGAGCTTGTGCCGCGTAAGGTGCATCCGCGCGATCGGCGCTCCGAGCTCCGCGGCCGCGTCGCGAATGACGTCGTAGGTACTGTCGTCGCGGACCGTGATGCGCATTTGCGTCGCATTGCCGTCGACGTCCAGCCCTCGCGATCGCAGCGCCGCGGCGAGGTCCGGGCTCTCATCGTCCAACTCGACGACGAGCCGCTCGGTCAGCTCGGTGAACGCGGCGACCGGGCCGCTGTAGCGCAATTTGCCGCCGTCGATCGCGATCAGCTGCTCACACACGCGCTCGATCTCGCCCAAAAGGTGCGACGTGACGATCACCGAGATGCCGAACTCCGTTCCCGTCCTTGCGATGAGCGACAACATGTCGTCGCGTCCCGCGGGGTCGAGCCCGTTCGTCGGCTCGTCGAGGAGAAGGAGCTTGGGATCATGGACGAGCGCCTGAGCGAGCTTCACGCGCTGCTTCATGCCCGTGGAGTAGCCTCCGATCAACCGGTAGCGCTCTTCGTGGAGCCCGACATGCCGCAACATCTCCGCGGCGCGTTCCCGGGCGGCCTGAAAGGGCAGTCCCGACATCCGCCCCATGTGCGCGACGAAATCCGCGCCGCTGACGTCGATCGGAAGGCAGTCGTTCTCGGGCATGTAGCCGACGACGCGACGAATGGCCATCTGATCGCCGCGGACGTCCATGTCGAGCACCGCCGCGCTGCCGCTCGTCGGCGCGAGCAGGCCGAGGAGGATGCGAATGAACGTCGTCTTCCCCGCGCCATTCGCTCCGACAAAGCCGATGATGCCGGGGGACACGTCGAGGCTGAGATTGTCGAGAGCGACGACGGCGGGCGAAAATGCTTTGGTTAGGTCCCGGGTGCTGATCAGCGACAACTTGGACTAATTCGGGGGTGGTAGGGAGGGAGATCCTAGATCCTGGGTCCTAGATCAACGGCGCGGCTGTTCATCTAGGATCTAGGATCTAAGACCCGGGATCTAGACGGTCAGGCGCAACTTGCCGCCCGATAAGGCCACCGTCAACGCAACTCTACGAGGAACCCTACAGTAGGTTTCTCCCATGGTCCTCACCCGGGACGAGCTCCACCGATACAGCCGCCACCTCGTCCTGCCCGACGTCGCACTTGAAGGGCAGGAGCGGATCAAGGCAGCGCGTGTGCTGCTGATCGGGGCAGGGGGTCTCGGGTCGCCGGCGGCGTTGTATCTCGCCGCGGCGGGTGTGGGCACACTCGGCCTTGTCGACTTCGACGTCGTCGACGTCACCAATCTCCAGCGACAGGTCTTGCACGGCACGAGCGCCGTCGGCGAGTCCAAGCTCGAGTCGGCGCGCGAACGCATCGCGGATTTGAATCCCAACGTCCGCGTCGAGACGCACGAGACACGGCTCACATCGGCCAACGCGCTCGAGATCCTGCGTGAGTACGACGTGATCGTCGACGGCACCGATAACTTTGCGACGCGCTATCTCACCAACGACGCGTGTGTTCTCCTTGGGAAGCCAAACGTCTACGGCTCGATCTTCCGCTTCGAGGGACAAGCGTCGATCTTCGCGATGCCGGATGGACCCTGTTATCGTTGCCTCTTCCCAAATCCGCCGCCGCCGGGGCTCGTGCCGAGTTGCGCGGAAGGCGGTGTGCTCGGTGTGCTGCCAGGCATCGTCGGGACGATTCAAGCAACGGAAGCGCTGAAGCTGATCCTGGGAATCGGCGACACGCTCGTCGGGCGATTGCTGCTTATCGATGCGATGGGCATGCGCTTTCATACAGTCCGCGTCCCGCGCGACCCGAATTGTCCGGCGTGTGGAACGCGTGTGATTCGTGAGCTGATCGACTACGACGAGTACTGTGGAACGCCTGGAGGCGAGATGCCGGCGAGGAACGACGTTCCGGAGATCACCCCCACCGAGCTGGCGGCGCGACTGGACGCGAAAGAGGACTTCGAGCTGATCGACGTGCGCGAGCCGTACGAATGGCAGCTCGGACGGCTGCCGACCGCGCGGTTGATTCCGCTCGGCCAACTCCCCGCGGCGCTGTCGACGCTCGACTCGACGCGCGACATCGTCGTCTATTGTCGCTCCGGCAAACGCAGCGCGGATGCGACGATCGAGCTCCAGGCCGCCGGGTTCCGCGCAGTGAATTTGGCCGGCGGAATTTTGCGGTGGAGCGACGAAATAGACCCGTCGATTCCCAAGTACTGAAAAGCGAACAACGCAGGTCTGACGGCGCGGCTGCCGAACGGCGCGGCTGCCAGAGGGCGCGGCTGCCAGACGGCGCGGCTGCCAAACGGCGCATGTACGACGTGCGAGGGGGGCGCACAGCAGAACGGCGGAAAGAGTTGCCCGTTATCCTTTTCCTCACGCCCGTCTCGGGTTGCGCAGTCCTCACATTTTAAATTTGCGCCGTTCGGTAGCCGCGCCCCTTGGCAGCCGCGCCGTTCGGCAGCCGCGCCCCTTGGCAGCCGCGCGGTCAGACTTGCGCCTTTCGCGTGAGGC
>JAICJQ010000101.1 GCA_025928335.1 Gemmatimonadaceae bacterium | reverse complement strand
GGAGCAGGTCGCCGCCGTCGTTCTCGCTCTACCGACCGAGTATCGCGCCGGCGCAAAGGTGCTCGGCTATCAGGCCGGCACGAAGGGCCTCGTCACGTTGCGCGAAGGCAGCGGGCCGTTCACCTGCCTGGCGAGCGATCCGGCGGGCAAGGCGTTCCACGCGGCGTGCTATCATCAATCGCTCGAGCCGTTCATGGCTCGCGGGCGAGAGCTTCGTGCGACGGGCACGCCGGACAATCGCGTCGACACGGTACGCTTCGCCGAGATCACCGCCGGCAAGCTCCAGATGCCGAAGCAGCCCGCGTCGCTGTATCAGCTCTTTGGCGGCACCTATGACGCCGCCGACAACACCATCAAGGGCGCGCGGCAGCTCTTCGTCGTCTACATCTCGGGCGCCACGGGAGCCACGACAGGACTGTCCGAAAAGCCGAGCGACAATGCGCCATGGATCATGTACCCCGGCACGCCGAAGGCGCACATCATGCTTACGCCCAAGATGTGAGATGGCGCGCGCGAAAGGCGAATTCACGGTGCTTCTCACGCCGCAATCGACCGACGAGATCACGGGCGCGTCGACCCTCGCGCGTCTCGCGATCGACAAGACGTTCAGCGGCGATTTGATCGGCGTCAGCAAAGGCGAGATGTTGAGTGCCGGAACGCCCGTCAAGGGATCCGCCGGATACGTCGCGATCGAGCGCGTCTCCGGCGCGCTTCACGGCCGCACCGGCACGTTCGTGCTTCAACACAATGGCACCATGACGCGTGGGTCACCGGAGCTCACCGTCAGTGTCGTCCCCGACTCGGGGAGCGGCGAGTTGACCGGCTTGTCGGGAACGATGCGCATCATCATCGAGGGCAAACGTCACTTCTACGAGTTTGATTACGCCCTCGGCATGAATGTCTGACGCTCGCGCCTATCACGAGGCCGAGTTGGCGATCGCGCGATCGCCGAATGATCCGCGACGCATCCTCCCTGCCATCCCGGCCGGCGCGCGCACGGTGCTCGACCTTGGATGCGGCGCGGGACAAAGTCTGATCGGTCTCGGGCTGCCGACGAGTACCGTGGCCGTCGGGCTCGACCTGGACGTCGATGCGCTGGCACTCGGCGCGACCTGGACGAATGATGTGCGATTCGTTTGCGGCACCGGCGCGTCTCTGCCATTTGCCGACGCGAGCTTTGACTTCGTGTTCTCGCGTGTCGCGTTGCCCTACATGCACGTCCCGACCGCCCTGCGCGAGATCCATCGCGTCATGGCACCCGGCGGCCGGCTATGGCTGGTGTTGCACGGTCCGGGCATCGTCTTCGGGCAGCTCGTTGCGGCCGTTCGAGGCGGACACGCAAAGTCGGCGTTATTCCAATTATTCGCGGCGGTGAATGGAGCGTTCTATCACCTCACCGGGCAGCTGATGCGTTGGCCGTACGGCGGCGGACGATACGAGTCGTTCCAGACCCGGCGCATCATTCCCCGGCTCCGACACATGGGCTTCACCGACGTCGAAGTCGAGCCCGCCCCGCATTTCATCGTTCGCGCGACGAAAGGGAGCATATCGTGACCACCTCGGGCGCAAAGGTCGTTCGCTCCGGCAACGCGTACGTCGGTCGCCAAGGGCTCACCTATCTGCACGGCCTGACCGGTGACACCGTCGGATCCCGCGGGATTTGCATGGTCGTCGCAACCCTCCCGCCCGGTGCCCGCGCCGCGGCGCATCTTCATCGAGCGGTGGAGACGGCCGTCTATGTGATGGAAGGCGAAGCGGCGACCTTCTTCGGCGATTCGCTTGAACACGTCGCTGTCGCGCGCGCGGGCGAGTACGTCTACATCCCGCCGGATCTTCCCCACCTCGTCGTGAACCGCGCCGATTTCACCTGTCGGGCGCTCGTCGCGCATTCCGCCGCCGACGATCAGGCGGGGATCGTGCTCATGCCGGAGCTGGACGGTCTCGTTTAGTACGTTAAGGCTCGTGCTATCGCGGGGAACCGCAGCCGTTGCCGACTCGCGGCAGATCGGCCGGCAAGGCTACGCTGTTCGTCGCGGCGAGTTGTGTGACGAGCGCACTGCGCATATTCGGGGTCAGACTCCGTTTTTTTGACGGGGTCAGACTCCATCGAGGACATTGAGTCAATTTTCTCGCAAAGCGGCTGTTTAAAGCGACGAGGCCCGAATTCGGAATCATTTCACCGCAAACGGGGTCAGACTCCGTTTTTTGGATGGAGTCTGACCCCATTTGCGTTTTTTTTGGATGGAGCCTGACCTCAGTTGCCTCCTGACCCCGTTGCCTCCATTATCGACTCCCGGATTCCGTCAGCCTGCCGAGCTCCCAATGCGAGTTATTTTCGCCTTTTCTCTCCTAGTGGTCGCAACGGCCGCCGCGGCGGCCCAAGTTGCGCCGATCAGTGGGACGCGACCGAACCGGCTCATCGTCCGTAATGCCACGATAGCCGACGGCAACGGGACGCCGGCGCGCGGCCCGTTCGACATCGTCGTCGAGGGGAACACCATCACGCAGGTCGTCGCGCTCGATCCGGTCGCGATGCGCGGCGGGAGCGCGCGACGACCACAAGCCGGCGCCGGCACGGCGGAGATCGACGCCACCGGCAAGTACGTCCTGCCGGGCCTGATCAATGCCCACGCGCATTTGCAGGACGAGCGCGCCGGCACCGCTCAGCCGATCGAGTACGAGCTCAAGATCTGGCTCGCGTGCGGTATCACGGCCGTGCGCGACGTCGGCAGCGACACGCGCAAGGCGCTCGCTTGGCGTGACGCGAGCGCGAAGGGCACCCTCGCCGCACCTCGCATCTTCGTGTACCCGCAGTTCGGCCGGCCGACCAACCAGGACTCGGCGCGCGCGCGTGTCCGCGCCCTCAAGGCGATGGGCGCCGACGGCATCAAGATCCTTGGCATCGATCGCGATATCATGCAGTCGATGGAAGACGAGGCGCACAAAGAAGGGCTGCGCATCGCGCACCACGTCGGCGTGGAGGAGACGAACGCCTGGGACGACATCCACTTCGGCACGACGAGCATCGAGCACTGGTACGGCATTCCCGACGCCGCGATCGTCAACGGAGTTCAGGACTTTCCGTCGTACTACAACTACAACAACGAGACGGACCGTTTCCGCTGGGCCGGCCACCTCTGGCGGGAAGCCGACCCCGCGCGGCTGCAGATGGTGCTCGACTCGATGGTCGCGCGGCACGTCGCATGGGTGCCGACCTTCGACATTTACGAGGCTTCACGAGATTTACAACGGGCCAAGGGCCAGCCCTGGTTCGGGGACTACCTCCACCCGACGCTCGAGGATTACTTCCGACCCGACCCGGCGAATCACGGCTCGTACTTCTTCGGCTGGACGTCGACCGACGAAACGTTCTGGAAAGAGAATTACAGAATTTGGATGAACGCGGTTCGCGACTTCGAGAAGAAGGGCGGCCTCGTCGGCGCGGGCGACGATGCGGGTTTCATCTACCAGATGTACGGATTCGGCCTCATTCGCGAGCTGGAGCTGCACCAGGAAGCCGGCTTCAGCCCGATCAAGGTCATTCAGCACGCGACCGTCAACAACGCGCGGATCCTCGGAAAGGAGTCGGAGCTCGGACGCGTCCGCGCCGGCTACAAGGCCGACTTGATCGTCGTGAACGGCAATCCCCTCGAGAATTTGAAGGTGCTCTACCCCACCGGCGTCGACGACATCAAGGACGGCAAGGCGGTGCATACCGGCGGCGTGGAGTGGACGATCAAGGACGGTATTCCCTACCACGGCCCGACGCTGATGCGCGAGGTGAAGCAACTCGTCGCCAAAGCGCGCGCCGAGCGCGGCAACAAGGCCGACAAGGCCGACAGGTCTCGCGGCGGTCGCTAGGCGAATGCGCGCGTGATGCGCTGGCTCGCGCTGGCCGTCGCGCTCTGCACGCTTTGGATCGCGGTGTGGATCGTTCTTCCGCCGCCGAACTACTTTCTGCTCCGGTTCGCCGTCGGCGCGCCGGAAGTCAGCGCATGGCTCATCGTCGCGTCGATCGTCGGGCTCGCGATCGCGATTCCACACGCGTCGGCGAACATGTCAGCGCGGCTCTCGATCGCGGCGTGCACCATCTCGATCTTTCTCGCGGCGAGCGTGTTCCTGCGCTTTGGCGCATCCGTGAGGCGCTTCGACGAAGCGACGCGCGCGCTGAGCGCCGAACCCGCCGCTCCGCTGCGGCGGAGGCGTCTGAGCGTCGTCGATTTGTTCCGCGGCATACCGAGCGGAAAGGCGAAGATTACGCGTGGAATCGTCTTCGCGTCGCCCGATGGTCAGCGGCTCACGCTCGACGCCTACCAACCCGAAAACAGCGGCACGCACCCGGTGGTCGTGCAGATCTACGGCGGTGCGTGGCGCAATGGCGCGCCCGGCGACTTCGCCAACTTCGCGCAATGGCTGGCCGGTGGCGGATACAGCGTGTTCTCGATCGACTACCGACACTCTCCGCAATGGCGATGGCCGGCGCACCTCGATGACGTCAACACCGCGCTCGCCTGGATCGCGGCGCACGCCGCCGAGTACGGCGGCGATACGTCGCGCGTCGTGCTCATTGGACGCTCGGCAGGCGCGCATCTCGCGCTGTTGGCCGCGTATCGGCCGGCGTCGCTCAAGGTGCGCGGGGTTGTCGGCTTCTACGCGCCCGTGGACCTCGCGGACGCGTATCGAAACCCACCCCGGCCTGATCCGCTCGACATTCGTTCCGTCGAGCACGCATTCATCGGTGGGACGCCGGAAACGATGTCCGAGTCATACGCCGCTGCATCGCCGATCTCCTACGCCAAAGCCCACGTTCCGCCGACGCTACTCGTGTTCGGAGGTCGTGACAACATCGTCGAGCCGAGATATGGACGCCGGCTGAGAGACACGCTCGCGGCGAGCGGCAATCAGGTCGCGTACCTCGAGATCCCGTGGGCCGAGCACGCCTTTGATGAGGTATTCAATGGGCCGAGCTCTCAGCTGGCGTTGTTCTATACCGAGCGGTTCATCGCGGCCGTGACGCGCTGAACGGTTCGGCATCGGCGACGAACGGTTCGTCACGGTCTCATCGACCGCGGGCCGACGAGGGAGGAAGTTCTCAGCCTTCCTTCGACGAGGCGTTTGTGGCGACGATCGCGGCAACTCTGGAGCGACCACGCACCGATCTTCAGCGCGTGCTCCTCGCCGGAGCGGTGGTCGCGTTTCTCGACGGCGTGTTCGCGGTCGTCCTCTACGTGTACATCGTGCACGCGACAACCCCGGGCAAGATCTTCCAAGGCATCGCGGCCGGTCTGATAGGGCGCAGCGCGGCTCTCGAAGGCGGGGCCCAAACGGTCGCGCTTGGGCTGACCCTCCATTGTACCGTCGCCTATGCGTGGACGACCATCTACTACCTTCTGCTCAACGGGCTGGAGTGGCTTCGCGATGCGACGGCGACGACGCGGGGGAGGTTGATCATAGGCGCGCTGTTCGGCGCGACGATCTGGCTGGGCATGAATTACATCGTCGTCCCGTTGGCCGGCCTCAAGATCGCACCGCTCTCCGGCTGGCGCTTCTGGGTGCAGCTGGTCTGGCATATGATCGCCCTTGGGCCACCGCTCGTCGCGATCGTCCGAGCGGACTCACACTAGCGGTCGCGACGTAGCGAGCGTCGGCATGGCTCGACAGATTGAGCCATGCCTACCAGACGCGATTTCATCGCCGGTGCGGCCTCGAGCGGGCTGCTCGCCGCGATTCCGCTCGACCGATCCCTCCTCCTGCACGGCGGAGAGCATCCAGGCGCACGATCCTTTGCCCTCGACGACACCGATCTGACCTGGGTGCCGCGTCTGCGCGGAAAGTCGCGCGCCGTGTTCGACTCGCCGCAACACGGTGAGGGCGGAGCCCTGTTTCGAGCGGCGCTCTGGCGAGAGCAAGTCAACAAAGCGTTCGGAACGCCGATCGAGGACGTGACCCCCGTCGTCGTCTTTCGCCACGAGGCGATCCCGCTCGTCATGGACGATGCGTTCTGGGAGCATCTCGGAATCGGGAGGGACCTGAAGTTGAAGGATGAGACGACGGGAAAATGGGCGAAGAAAAACCCGATCGGATCCATCCCCGACGATCCCAAGAGTCCGTTCAAGGACTACAACATCCCGGCGTTCATCAAGAGGGGCGGCATTGTGCTCGCCTGCGGACTCGCCTTCGGCAACGTGGTCTATCAGTACAAGGAAAAGGACAAACTGTCCGCTGAGGATGCGAAGCAGCGAGCCAAAGAGCATCTGATCCCGGGCGTGATCATCCAACCGTCTGGATTCTTCGCCGTCCTGAAAGCGCAGGAAGAAGGCTGCCATTACATGCTGGGTAGCTGATGCGCGCAACTCTGCCGATTGCACTTCTCTGTTCGGCGGCGGTCGCCGCCGCGCAAACGCCGCGACGTCCGACGATCGGCAACGCCGTGCGTCCGTATGTCGCGATCGATACGCCGACCGTCGCGTTGACGCACGTTCGCGTCATCGACGGAACTGGGGCCCCGGCCAAAGCCGATCAAACGATTCTCATCGAGAACGGACGCATCACGTCGCTCGGCGACGCGAACCAGGCACGCGTTCCTGCCGGTGCGCAGGTACTCGACCTCACGGGAAAATCTGTCATCCCCGGGTTCGTGATGGTGCACGAGCATCTGTTCTATCCGACCGGCCCCGGCGCGTACGCGTATCTCGACGAAAGCTTCACGCGGCTCTATCTCGCCGGCGGAGTGACGTCGATGCGCACCGGCGGCGACATGAACGGATTCGGCGATCTCGGTATCAAGCGCGCGATCGACCGCGGCGAAAAGCCCGGCCCGTGGATAGACGCGACGGCACCGTATCTCGAGGGACCGGGCCTCAATCTGCCGCAGGTGCACGAACTGACGGACGCGAACGACGCTCGACGCATGGTGGATTTCTGGTCGTCGATGGGCGCGACGTCGCTCAAAGCGTACATGCACATCACGCGCGACGAGCTCAAGGCGGCGATCGACGAAGGCCACAAGCACGGCATGAAGACAACGGGGCATCTCTGCTCCGTCACGTATCGTGAGGCGGCGTCGCTTGGCATCGACAACCTCGAACATGGCTTCTTCGCGGCGACGGATTTCGTCCCCGACAAGAAGCCGGACGTCTGCCCCGGCCAGAACGCGGGCCAAGCGTCGGTCGCCGCGGTCGATCCGTCTTCCCAGGCAGTGAAGTCGTTGATCGCCGAGCTCGTGAAGCGCCACGTGGCGATGACCTCCACGCTCACGGTGTTCGAAACCCTGGCGCCCGGCCGGCCCATGCCCCCAGGACTCGACGTGCTGGTGCCGGAGTTACGCGATCTGTTTCAACAACGATACGACGCCGCGCAACGCAATCCGCGCGGCGCGATGGCGACGCTGCTGCCGAAAGCACGGCAACTCGAGGTGGATTTCTTTCGGGCTGGCGGGATGTTACTCGCCGGAACAGACCCGACCGGTGGTGGCGGCGTGATTCCCGGATTCTCGAATCAGCGCGCTGTCGAGTTGCTCGTCGAGAGCGGGCTCACGCCGCTCGAGGCGATCAAGGTCGCCACGTCGAACGGAGCGACCTACCTGGGCCGCACCAACGTCGGCTCGCTGGCGGTTGGCAAGCAAGCCGATCTCGTCGTGATCGATGGCGACCCGTCGGCGCGCATCGACGACATTCGCAAAGTCTCGATGGTATTCAAGGAAGGGGTCGGCTACGACCCGGCGAAGTTGATCGCGTCCGTTCGCGGCAAGGTCGGGCTGTTTTGATGGGCGAATGGGCGAAGCAGAACTGTCATCCTGAGGAGCGCAAGCGACGAAGGATCTACTGTCCTTGACTAGTAACTCGTCAGGGCAGTAGGTCCTTCGCTGCGCTCAGGATGACAGCACCCGCCGTTTCGCCTCGCCGCCCCTCTACTTCACCGTGACGTCTTTCGTCTGAACTTCCTGGCCGTTCAGTAAGACGTGTAGCGTGTACTTCCCCGCCGGCCAGCCGCTCGGCTTCTCGATGTGGAACTCGGTATACGCGTCTCCGGTCGGTGAAATCGATTCGGTTCGCTCGTTCACCGTTTGGCCGTCCTGAAAAGTCCAGCGAGCGACGACCTGCGCGTTCTGAGCAGTGCCGGTTGTGTGCACCGACGCGAAAATCGTGTCGCGCGGAGTGAACGTGTCGGTCGTGTTCGAGACTTGTTTGTTCGCGTCCACCTTGTTGCCGACTTTTACGTCCGCGACCTGCAGCGCGGCCGGTTGAGTGCTCGTCGCCGGCGGAACGACGGCGCCGCCAGCCCCTTGTGCGGTGGTGTCCTGATTTTCCTTCTTGCCGCACGCGACCGCCAATACCAAAGCGATCGCGCAAGCGGTCGGACGAACGACTCGATCGACGTGCGAATGTCCACGCATTGCTCGGCTCCTCACGCGTTGGGTGGTAGAGTGAGGACCTCGCCTGGATAGATGAGGTCGGGGTTCTTGATCTTGTCCTTGTTTGCCTCGTAGATCGCGTGCCACTTGTCGGCATCGCCGTAGAGGTGTTTCGCGATCTTCGACAGACTGTCGCCGCTCTTCACGGTGTAGGTCGTCGGTTGTGAGCTGGGAGCGGTCGACGAGCTCCCGCTTTGCACGTCGGAGAAATCAGCGACGGGCTTGTCGTTGGTGTCGGGCATATGAGTCTCCGATGTGTTCAGGTTCGCGGCGTCTCGACCGCGTTGAGCAGTTTGCCGAGCAGCCCACCGACGTGCGGCGAGCTCTGTGCCGCGGACTGCGCCTCCTGCTGGAGCGTGCCGCTCAATGCACCGGGGGATGTCGCGGCGCTGTTTCCGCCGCCGAATTGCCGACGGGCGAGTAATCCGAGCAGGATGGGCGAGAGCATGAGCAGAAGACGTTTCGTCTTGTCCGTGTCGAGTCCGCTCGCCTGCTGCACGCCGTCGGTCACAGTGTCACGATGCGTCCCGAGGATTCGGCCGAGTAGACCACCGCCGCCGGTGGATGCATCGGCCGGTGGACCGTTCGCGATAACGCGCGACGCGTCGGTCGGAACGTCGCTGTGCGCGTCGATCGCTTGGTTGAGCGTCGTCACGCCGTCGGGTTGCTGTGCGTGGCGCGCCATTCCGGCGAGGATCATCGGGAGTGCCGCGCTCACCGCGCTTTGCGCGACTCCCGGACTGATGCCAAGCTGTTGGCTGATCTGGCTGATCTCGTTCGGTCCGAGCTGCTGTTGTACCGAGTCGATGAGTGCCACTGCGCCTCCGTTCGTGTGAGTTGCGCTCGGGCCAGAGGAGCGTCCCTCGGGGTTTTGAGCGGCGAAGCGCAACTTTGCTGGAATTCCCGTGCCAGGTTTGACGAGACAGCGATTTGCTCCACGACGTCGACGGAGCGAGTAATTTTGGCGGCGTGAACCGTCCGATATCCGACAAGACGCCACGCATGGAGAAGACAATGAGTGTTTCAGGCAGACGCTCGGCGCCTCGACTCGATCGTTCCGTTGTGCTCGCTGCCGCGTTCGGCGCGCTGGGCGCTGCGTTCGCCAACGCACAAGTCGCGCTCGACTCGTCGCAGACGGCCGCGATGCGCTTTCGGTACATCGGTCCCGTGGGGAACCGCGTCGCGTCGGTCGCTTCGGTCTCGGGCGACGCGAACGTGTACTACGCCGGCGCCGCGTCGGGCGGCATCTGGAAATCGACGGATGCCGGAGTTCACTGGGCGCCGATCTTCGACGACAAGGATGTGTCGTCGATCGGCGCTCTTGCGGTTGCGTCGTCCGATCCGAATGTCGTGTGGGCGGGCACGGGCGAGCCGTGGATTCGCAGCCATATCTCGATCGGCAACGGCGTCTACAAGTCGACTGACGCGGGGCGCACGTGGACGCACATGGGCCTCGACGCGACGGGTCGCATCGGCCGCATCGTGATCGATCCGTCGAATCCGGACATCGTCTTCGTCGCGGCACAGGGGCACAGTTACGGCCCGCAAGAAGAGCGCGGACTGTATCGCACCACCGACGGCGGCAAGACCTGGCAGCGTGTTTTGTTCGTCGACCGGAATACGGGCGCGATCGACGTCGTGATGCACCCGACGGACACCAAGACGCTGTTCGCCGCAACCTGGCAGCTCGAGATCAAGACGTGGACACGCGAGAGCGGCGGCCCAGGGAGCGGCATTTACGTGTCGCACGACGGCGGTACGACGTGGACCAAGCTACAGGGCAACGGGCTTCCGACGCACGAGCTCGGGAAGATCGGACTCGCGATCTCGAAGTCGAATCCGAGTCGCGTCTATGCCTTGATCGAGACGGGCGACGGCAATCCACTCCACGGCCGTCCAACGGACAACGGCGAGCTGTGGCGCTCAGACGATGGGGGAGTGAATTGGAAGGTCATCAGCTTCGACCGCGATCTCGCCTGCCGGCAACCATACTACACGCGCATGGCCGTCGCGCCGGATAATCCGGACGAGACCTACTTCCTCTGCGCGACGTTCAATCACTCACTCGACGGCGGCTCGACGCTCACCGCCTCGGGACGTGGCGGCGGTGGCGGACGTGGACGTGGCGGTCCTCCACCCGAGGCGGCGGGTGGTCGCGGCGCGGCGCCCAATGCGGGCGCGGCGTTCACGTCGCCGGGCGGCGACAATCACGATATCTGGATCGATCCAAACAACGCGTCACGCATCGCTGTCGCCAACGACGCGGGTGTACAGATCTCGACGACCCGCGGTCGCACCTGGCTGCACGTGCAGTTGCCGATCGCGCAGATCTACCACGCGACGGTCGACAACCGCGTGCCGTACTACGTCTACGGCAACAAGCAGGACGGTCCGTCGTATCGCGGTCCGAGCAACAGTCGCTCGGGCGGACAGATTCCGCGCAGCGAGTGGCACGGCGTCGAGGGCGGCGAGAGCGGGTGGGCGACGCCGGATCCGGTCGATCCGAACATCATTTGGTCGACGGCGTCGGGTTCGGGGTCGCGGGGCGGCATCGTCATTCGTTTCGACGAGCGCACGAAGACGGGACAGAACGTCGAGGTCTGGCCGCTGAGCACCGGCGGCACGCCGGCAGCGGACGTGAAGTATCGCTTCATCTGGGACGCCCCGTTCCTCATCTCGCCGCACGATCACAACACGGTGTACACGGGCAGCCAGTTCGTGCACATGTCGAGCGACGGCGGCCGCACCTGGCACGTGATCTCGCCCGATCTCACGCGCAATGACAAGTCGAAGCAGCAGCTCTCGGGCGGGCTCACGCCGGACGACATCGGCGTCGAGTACGGAGATGTCGTCTACGCGATTAATGAATCACGGATTCAGAAAGGTCTGATCTGGGTCGGGACCAACGACGGTCTCGTGCAGGTCACGAAGGATGGTGGGAAGACCTGGACGAACGTCACGGCGGGAATTCCCGGAATTCCCACATGGGGCTCGGTGCGACACGTCGAGCCGTCGCGCTACAACCCGGGCACGGCGTACATCATCGTCGACGCGCACCAGGAGAACAATCGCGATCCCTGGGTCTACAAGACGAATGACTTTGGGAAAACCTGGAAGTTGATCGTCAACGGACTCCCGAAGGTACCGATGGGGTACGCGCACATCATCCGCGAGGATCCAGTACGGCGCGGTCTCCTCTACCTCGGTACCGAGAACGCGATGTACGTCTCGTTCGACGATGGGGAGCACTGGCAGTCGTTGCAACTCGGCATGCCGCACGCGCCGGTGTACGGCATGGTGATCCAGGAACACTTCAATGATTTGGTGATCGGGACGTACGGGCGAGGCTTTTACATCCTCGACGACCTGTCGCCGCTCCAGAAGATGACGCCGCAGGTAATGGCGTCGAACGTCACGCTGCTCGCGCCGCGGCCGGCGTATCGGTTCAAGAACATCCAGACCCACTACGCGCAGAGCGACGATCCGACGGCGGGGTTCAATCCACAGTACGGCGCGGCGATCAACTACTGGCTCAAATCCGCGCCGCAAACGGCATCGATCGCGATCCTCGATGCGACCGGCAAGACCGTGCGCACACTGCAAGGCACGCGAAGGGCCGGATTGAATCGTGTGTACTGGGATCTGTCGAACGAGACGTCGAAGGCGCCGCGCATGCGCACGAAGCCGATGTACGATGCGGATTTCCGCATGAACGCCGACGGCACGCGTGACGCGCCGGGCTTCGGCACGCTCGCGGTGCTGATGCCGCCGGGCAAGTACACGGTGAGGCTCACGGTCGACGGGCAGTCGTACTCGCAGCCGCTCACGGTGCTCAAGGACCCGAATCAGCGCGAGACCGACGCGGACATCATCGCCTCGACCACTCTGCTGAAGAGCATTCAGGCGGACATGAACACGGCGGCGGAGATTCTCGGCACTTCGGAGACGGCGCGGGCGCAGATTCTTGCGCTCGGCGACCAGATCCGCGCGCGGGCAGCGGACGTTCGGCCCTTGGCGGATTCGGTCGAGCAGAAGTTCATGGGCATTGGAAGCAACATTGTGGATCCGCGGATGACTGGGCGCGGGCAAGATGAGGTGCGGTATCCGGTGAAGATCGGTGGTCAGCTCAATTGGCTCGCCGGCGGTGTGTCGGCGTCTGACTTCACGCCGGCGTCGCAGCAGCGCGATGTGGCGGGGATCTTGGCGAAGGAGACCAAGGATACGCGCGATGCGTTGCAGAAGTTGATCGCCGGGGATTTGGCGCGGCTGAATGCGCAGTTGCGGGCGAAAGGGTTGAAGACGATCGATCTCGGGTCGGTGATCTTTTGATTTCGCTGATGGCAGGCGAGGCGCGCCTGGCGCATTGATGCGCCAGGTGGGCATCAAGAACGAGGGGTTGGCCGCGGATCCCGCGGATCTTGCGGATGCTTCATCGGCGGTTCGAGGTGTTCACGCATCGGTCGTAGTTGGCGGCGGGTCCGAAGTGGAGGAGGAGACCGACGCTGATGCAGGTCGCACGCAGGTAATTGCGGAGCTGGCGGATCGCGACCGGAGGCAGCGAGTACGTGGACTTCGCCTCGACGATGACGCGTTCGTCGACGATCATGTCAATACGTTGTCGGCCGATGAGGTCGCCCTTGTAGTGGACGGGGACGTACACCTCGCGGGCGACCTTATGACCCCGCGCTATCAGCTCACGCTCGAGGGCGTTCTTATAGATGTTCTCGAGAAAGCCGAATCCTAGATAGTTGTAGACTTCGTAGAACGCGCCGATGATCGAATAGGTGAGGCGCTCATCGAGAAGTTCGTTCTTGGTCATCGCTGCAACATTTCAGTGCACGAGCCAAGTCGCGTCATCAATCCGCGCGCACAATCATCATTTCATTCGGCGAGATCAATCGTCCCCGCCGAAGACGGCATCCGCCCAATCCGCCAAATCCGCGGCCGACCCCTTCGTTCTTGATGCGCGCACCCCAAAGAAAAAGAGCCCGGTCGCAGTGACCGGGCCCCCCAACGACATCGAACTGCTTATGGCAAGGGCAAGCCTTGTCTGCATCCACCGCCGTTGGCGTTGATCCAGTTCTGCTGCACGAGAAAGTTCGTGCCGCCGACCGTGATGTTCCATTTGCTGGTACCACTACCCTGAGTAGTTCCAAAGTTCCACGCACACTTGTCGGCGTTCTCGTAGCCTCTGGTGTCGAACCAGGCATTGCCCATCTCGTCCGTGGTCGTCTCTTCGATCTCGTGAGCGAGAACGTTTACCTCCGCATCAGCCCCGACATCGCCGTTCGGAGCGCTGCCTCCCGTGCAGGCTGACGGGTACGCGGCCGTGTAGGGCATGGCCGCGTAGAGAACGGTCTTCGAAACGTTGTTGATCTTGACCGTTCCATGCGTATGGTAGGCGCAATACTGGGTGCCGAAGCCGCCGCCAAGATTCGTCTTTCCCGGAGTCATGATGATGTAAAGCGTGTTCGGATCGTACGCGAGCGGAGGGTTGCTCCCGTTAAACCCGACTTGCAACATCGCGAGCATCTGCGCGTCGCTTACGGTCGACGGGGGCGCATTGTTGTATGCCCAATAACCGGTGTAGTTCACGACGTTCTGGATCGCGGAGATGCCGTTCGTGTAGGTCGTGTTGATGTTGAAATAATCCGAGCCACCGAGGTGACTCAAGAAATAGCCGACCAATGACCCGTCGCTGCTTCCGGGGCCGGAAGTGCCGGGCGCCGGACCACCGTTGTAAATCGCGCTACCCGTGCCCCAATAAACCGCCACGACGTTCGTCGCGTTGAGCAGCACTGGACCGCCGTGGTAGCTGATGCCGTTGTTGGTTCCACCGCCGCCACCACCACGGCCATTCGCATTGCCGTTACCGTTAGCGATTCCGTTCGCGTTCCCGTTGTTCTCGAACCACTGCTTGGTGTGCAGGATGTGCGCGTCCGCGCTGGGTCCGTTGAACTCTGGGAATTGATTGGCGTGAGTCACCGACGGGGTGAGATCGCGGGCGGGCGTCGTGCTCGACTCTGAACACGCGGCGACGACTGCCGCGATTGCAATCAAAACCGACCAGCGGCCTACTGACGGGAGCAGCTGCGGCATCGGACTAACTCCTTCAAGTGGTTGATGCGCCTTTACTTGGCACAAGCTCGTACGCCGCCACGCCGCGACGACAGTGCTGTGGGGTTACGGGGAATGCGCCATTGTAAAGAACGGCAAGCCGAGCGGCAAGCAAAATTTCCAAACAAATGTAGACCCATAGCCGGACTCACCCGTTTGCCGGCAACTTTGGCCGGCCTGGCACCTCAAATCCGACGGCTCATAACCGTCCGTCTCTGGAGGGCGACGACTCCCCGCGACGTGCCGCGCAGGATTATTCTCCTCAGATCGTCACCTCACCCACGGAGTCTCCCCTCCATGTCTCGTCAGTTAGTTCGAACTGCCGTATCGATCCCCATCGCCGTCGCCGGAATCGCCGGTCTGGTCCGACTCGGCTCGAGCGCCGAGCCGTTCGACCGCGGCGTCGTCCGACCGCCGGCTACCTTCGCCCTTGATACGGTCATCACCAAAGGACTTCGCTGGCGGAGTATCGGTCCCGATCACGCCGGCCGCTCGATCGCGATCAGCGGCGTGAAGGGCCAGCCGAAGATCGGCTATGCCGGGGCGACGGGCGGCGGTCTATGGAAGACGACCGACGGTGGCGAGACCTGGAACAACATCACCGACGGCCAGATCCACAGCTCGTCGGTCGGCGCGGTCGCGGTGTCGGAGACCGATCCGAACATCGTCTTCATCGGCATGGGCGAGTCGTGCATTCGCGGGGACATCCAGCCCGGCGACGGCATCTACAAATCCACCGATGCCGGCAAGACATGGACGCATGTCGGCTTCTCGAACTCCGACGCGATCTCGCGCATCCGCATCCATCCGACGAACCCGAACATCGTTTTCGTCGCCGACTTCGGGAAATACGGCGCGCCAAGTGATGAGCGCGGCGTCTACAAGAGCATCGACGGCGGCAAGACGTGGAAGCGCGTGCTCTTCAAGAATGACATGACCGGCGCCGCGGACATTTCGATCGACCACACGAATCCCAACATCATGTACGCATCGATGTGGGAGGCGTACCGGAAAGAATGGCAGATGTCGAGCGGCGGTCCAGGCAGCGGCTTGTACAAGTCGACCGACGGCGGCGAGACATGGAGCGACATCACCCACGCGACCGGTCTGCCGTCCGGCATCGACGGGAAGATCGGCGTCTCCATCTCGGCCGATCCGAACCGCATCTTCGCGCTCGTCGAAAACGAGAACGGTGGCCTCTTCCGGTCCGAGGACGCCGGCGCCACGTGGGCGCTCGTCAACAACGAGCGTCGCTTCCGTCAGCGCGCGTTCTACTACACGCACGTCTTCGCCGACCCGAAGAACAAAGACCTCGTCTACATCGGGAACGTCGGCACGTACCGCTCGAAGGACGGCGGCAAGACGTTCGCGCAGCAACAGTTCGCGGGCGGCGACTCGCACGACATGTGGATCGATCCGGACAATACCGACCACGTGCTCCATGCCGCCGATCCCGGTGGCGACATCACGATGAACGCGAGCGCCGACAATCCGACGTGGACGGCCAAGACTTATCGGACGGGCCAGTTCTATCACGTCGTCGCCACGGCGCACGTGCCGTATTACGTCTGCGGATCGCAGCAGG
>JAICJQ010000019.1 GCA_025928335.1 Gemmatimonadaceae bacterium | reverse complement strand
GGTTGCCCCCATCCGGCGCGCGAATTCGAGGCGATCGTTCGGCGCCCCGACGGCAATCAGTTCTCCCGCGCCCGAAAGCGATGCGAAGGCGACACACGATTGACCGACCGGTCCCACGCCGAGTCCGACGACGGACTCTCCAAGCTTGAGCTCGGTCATGTCGACAGCATGGAGGGCAGTCACGAGGCCGCACCCGCCGCCGATGAAGGTTTCCGGCCGAAGCTCGGGCGGCAGCTTTACCATCTTCACGCCCGGTTTCATCCAGATCGCCTCGGCCCAGCCGCCGAGCAGGCCGTCGTTCGCGCTGTAGCTGACGCCGTAGACGCGCCGCTTGGGACAGCGGGTCGGCTGGCGGGCGACGAGACAGTAATAGCAGTTGTTGCAGGTCTCGTGGACGTCGAGAAAGGTGACGACATCGCCTTCCTTTATAATCCCACCCTCGATGTCCGTGACCGCGCCGCGCGCGGCTTCTACAATCCCGACGGAAACGTGCCCGGGGATGATCGGGAACGGGACGTCTAGGCGGCCGTGGTGGAGGTGGACGTCGGTCCCGCAGACCTCGGAGTAAAGGGTTCGGAGCAGCGCCGCTCCGGGTTCGAGGTCGGGCTTTGGGATATCGCGGAGTTCGAGCGGCTGGCGGGGGCCAGTCATTACGGCGGCGCGGTGAGTTGTCATCCTGAGTGAGCGAAGCGAACGAGGGATCTACTTTCCGGGCATTGTGGCCGGACCCTCAATAATGACACGAGGTCTTTCGCTTCGCTCAGGATGACTGCCTGGCGTCAACGCTAATATGTGTCCCTTACGTATCTTGTCTGGCGTACTCAGGCCTCACTATCCCCACCAAAGCAGGATTCGCTATGCAACGATCCCGTGTCATCACCGCCGTCGCCGGCAGTGCGATGGCGGCTGCTTTTGCCTCACCGGTCGTCGCTCAGGGACTGGACTCGAGCGTCACCGCGGCGTTCCGATGGCGTCAAGTCGGACCGTCGAACTTCATGGGCCGCGTGTCGGATGTTCAGGGCATTCCCGGTCCCTCAAAGACGTTGTACGTCGCCGCCGCGGGTGGTGGCATCTGGAAGTCGGGGAACAACGGCATCAGCTGGAAGCCGATCTTCGACGACAAGGACATCATCGCCTTCGGCATGTTGGCGATCGCGCCGTCGGATACGAACGTCGTCTACGCGGGAACCGGCGAACCAAACTCGCGGAACACGATCGAGCCGGGTAACGGCATCTACAAATCGACCGACGGCGGCGCGCACTGGACGCACATCGGTCTGGTAAACTCGCAGCACATCGGCCGCATCGTGGTCGATCCGCGCAACGCGAACACGGTGTACGTCGCGGCGCTTGGTCCGGCGTGGAAGTCGGGTGGCGAGCGCGGACTCTACAAGACAACCGACGGCGGCGCGACGTGGAAGCTGATCAAGGCGCCGGCGAACGAAAAGACGGGCGCGATCGACGTCGCGATCGACCCGTCGAACCCGGACGTGCTCTACATGTCGATGTGGGAGCGCTACCGCACGCCGTACTCGCTCAACTCGGGCGGCGTCGGGTCGGGTCTCTTCAAGTCGACCGACGCGGGGAACACTTGGACCGAGATCAAGGGCAGCGGCTACCCCGAAGGCCCCAAGGGCCGCATCGGCATCGCGAGCTCGCGCAGCACTCAGCAGATCGTGTACGCCCTGACGGAAGCGGCATCGTTCGAGCCGGGTCCGGTCAAGTTCCAGCGCAATCCGCCGGCGAACGGTCTCTATCGTTCGGCGGACGGCGGCAAGACGTGGTCGCACATGAACACCATCGACACGCGACCCTTCTACTACTCTCAGGTTCGCGTCGATCCGAAGAATCCCGATCGGGTCTACTTCTCGTCCACCGAGTTGCAGGTCTCGAACGACGGCGGCAAGACGACGATGAACGCCGCGCAGAGCGTGCACGTCGACGATCACGCGATCTGGATCGATCCGAACGACCCGGAGCGCTGGGTCATCGGGATGGACGGCGGCATCGCGATCACGTACGACCGTGGCGGCAACTTCTGGTATCCGCGCAATCTGCCGATCGGCCAGTTCTACGACGTGAGCTTCGACTACGCGATTCCGTACAACGTCTGCTCCGGCGCGCAGGACAACGGCGCGTGGTGCGGACCGAGCAAGCGTCGCACGACGCCGAGCAACAACACGTACTGGTTCACGATCTCGGGCGGCGACGGTTTTTATACCGCGCAGGATCCGACCGACCCGAACATGGTCTGGGGCGAGAGCCAGAATGCCGGCATTCAGCAGACGAACCTGAAGACCGGCGAGCGTGGCCGAGTGAACAAGCCGTCGTGGAACGAGCGTTATCGCATGTGGGAAGATTCGATCGCGATCGTTCGCGGCGATCCGCTCAAGCCGGTGACGGCCGACGTGCAGCGGAAGATCGACGCGTACAAGACGATCCAGAAGAAGGATTCCGCGGAGTTGCAGATCCGCTATAACTGGGAATCGCCGTACTTCCTCTCGCCGCACAACCCCCAGGTTTTCTACCTGGGCGGAAGCCGGGTTTTGAAATCGCTCAAGCGTGGTGAGGATCTGTATCCGATTTCGCCCGATCTTTCGGTGAAAACGAATCCGGCGCAGGAAAAGGCGCGTCTCGCGCGCCTCGACACCGTCGAGAAGTACACGGGCGGCATCACGCTCGATCTCACGGGAGCCGAAGCGTACGGGACCGTCGTCGCCCTCCAGGAGTCCCCGATCAAGCCGGGCTTCCTGCTCGCCGGCACCGACGACGGCAATCTCTGGGTGACGCACAACGACGGCGGGGCGTGGGAAGATCTGACCCCGAGGATTCAAGCGGCAGGCGTTCCGTGGGACGCGTACATCGTGCGCGTCGAGCCGAGCCACTTCGATACGCTCACGTTCTACGTTGCGGCGGAAAATCATCGCTGGAACGACTTCAAGCCGTACTTGCTCGTGACGAACGACGGCGGCAAGACGTTCAAGTCGCTCGTCAACAACCTGCCGTCGGCGAGCCCGGCGGATTATCTGCACGTCATTCGCGAGGACATGCACAACCGCGACCTGCTGTTCGTCGGCAGCTCGCGCACGGCCTATGTCTCGATCGATCGCGGTCAGACCTGGAGCCGGCTCTCGGCGAATCTGCCGACGGTGCCCGTGTTCGATCTCCAGATCCATCCGCGCGACCATGAGATGATCGCGGCGACGCACGGCCGCAGCTTGTGGGTCGTGGACATCGCGGCACTCGAGCAACTGACGCCCAAGGTGATCGCGGCGGGCACGTATCTGTTCAAGCCGAAAACGGCGTATCAGTGGGGCGAAGGTCCGCAGCTCAACCTGCCGGGGAACGGTTTCGCGCAGGCGGAGATGACGTACGCGAACCCGCCGTTCGGAGCGGACATCGTGTATCGTCTCGCGGCGAACGCGCCGGGCAACGTTCGTCTCGTGATCTCCGACGTGGCCGGCGACACGCTGGCGACGATCAACGGTCAGGGCGGTGCCGGCGTGCATCACGCCACGTGGAATTTCCAGGAGACGCGCCCTCGTGTCGCGGCCGAGCTTTCTCCGTCGCAGCGTCGTGACAGCATCCTGCTCCACGCCCGCGCGCCGCAGGTGCTCGACTCCTTGCAGAAAGCCGGCTACGACACGGCGGCGATCCGCACGGTGCGCCAGCAGGTCTCGGTGTTGACGAACCCGCAGCAGGCGGCGGGGTTGTTTGCGGGCGGTCGTGGTGGCGGCGGTGGTCGCGGCGGCGCCGGTGGTCAGGCCTGTGAGCACCCGACGACGCAGTGGGAAACCTTCTGTGCGCGTCCGGCTGAGACGACCGGTGGTCGTCGTGGCGGCGGTGGATTCGGCGGTGCCGATTCCGCGACGGCGGCGTTGTTCGCCGGTGGCGCGGGCCGAGGCGGCGCTGCTCCGGCCGCGGCTGGTCGCGGCGGGCGCAATGCGCGGCAGGGTGCGATGGGTGACGCGGCGCTCGATCCGATCGGCCGCATCTGGGCGCTGATCGGCATGAACCCACCAGTGATTGGTGGTCGTGGCGGCGGTGGTGGTTTCGGTGGTGGCGGCGCGAACATCGCCAACACGGGTGACTACCTCGTAACTATGGTCGTCGGGGGACAGTCGTATCGGCAAACGTTCCGCGTCGAGCGTGTAAGCGGCGGCGCAGCGGATGGGCCGGCGTTCGGTGAAGACGGCGATCATGACCAAATGGGCCGCTTCACTCCGAAGTCGAAGCGCAAGTAGCATCAGCGGTCGAAAGAAAGAACGAACGGCAGCGCACTCGCGCTGCCGTTCGTGTTTTCGCAAGTTTGGAATCCCCTTCCCCCTCCCACCGTAGCTATGCGACTTCAGCCCCTTTTCGTCCTGACGCTCTGCATCGCGGTATCATGCAGCCGCGACTCCGGCTCACCTTACGATCTCGTTGTCGTCAACGGGAGGGTAGTTGATCCGGAATCGAAGCTCGACGCGGTCCGCAGCATCGGCATTCGTGGTGGTCGTATCGAGACTATCTCCGAGCAGCCGATCGCCGGAGCGCGGGTCATCGACGCGAAGGGGCTCGTCGTCGCACCAGGCTTCATCGATCTGCACGAACACGGACAGAACGAAGAATCCTACGGCTTGATGGTGCGCGACGGCGTGACGTCGGCGCTCGAGCTCGAGGTGGGCACTGGGGACGTCGCCAAGTGGTACGCAGATCGGCAACAGGGCCAGATCGTCAACTACGGCGTCAGCGTCGGGCACATCAAGGCACGGATGAAAGTGCTGAACGATCCGGGAACTGGCCTGCTGCCCGCCGGTGTCGGCGGCAGCGGCGCTGCCACCGAATCGCAGATCGCGGAGATGGAGGCGATTCTGCGGAAGGGCCTGGACGAGGGAGCGGTCGCCGTCGGTTTTGGTAGCGCGTACACGCCCGGCGCGACGATGGCGGAGATTCAGCGAATGTTCAGCGTCGCGGCCGCGGGAAACGCGTCATCACACATCCACATGCGCAACGGCGTGGCCGGGCTCGATTCAACGATCGCCGCGGCCGGCGCCGCGAAAGCGAAACTGCACATCGTCCACGTGAACTCGAGCGGCGACACGAGCCTCGTTGCGTTTCTCGACCACATTCAGGCGGCGCGGGATCGCGGACAGGACATAACGACCGAGGCGTACCCGTACGGCGCGGGCATGACCGAGATCCAGTCCGCGCTGTTCGACGACTGGAAGACGTGGCCCGACGCAAAGTTTCCGCTTCACCAACTGGTGTCGACCGGCGAGCGCCTGACACGCAAGACGTTCGAGGAAGCGCGGAAGAAGGGCGGCACCGTGATCATTCACGGCCGCACGGAAGAACAGACGCGCGCAGCGATCGTCAGTCCGCTCACGATGATCGCGAGCGACGGTTTCATCGAGA
Source organism: Gemmatimonadaceae bacterium (assembly GCA_025928335.1). Lineage (GTDB taxonomy): Bacteria > Gemmatimonadota > Gemmatimonadetes > Gemmatimonadales > Gemmatimonadaceae > JAQBQB01. Next base: position 31,251 of record JAICJQ010000019.1, on the reverse strand, counting down.
ATGGCCGCGGCCATCCCAGAACGTCCGGTAGTTATTCGAAGGTGCTCGGCAAGTACGTCCGTGACGAGCACGCGTTGCCGCTCGTGGATGCCCTTCGCAAAATGACGCTCATGCCCGCGCAGCGCCTCGAGGCACGCGTTCCGGCGATGGCAAACAAGGGACGTATCAAAGTCGGGGCCGATGCCGACCTCACGATCTTCGATCCGGCAACGGTGATCGATCGCTCCACGTACGAGGATGCGACCCTCACCGCTGCCGGCATTCCGTTCGTAATCGTCGGCGGTCAAGTCGTCGTGGACAGCGGGCGCGTCACTGCGGCGCGGCCCGGCCACGCGATTCGAGCGCCGGTTCGTTCGTAGACGGATCGCGGCGCACGGGCCTGTCGAGGTCACCCGCTGATCGCCGCGCCGACCACGCGTTTGTACAAGTTCAAGTACTTCTCAGCTGACCGCCCCCAATCGAAGTCACGCGCCATGGCTTCGCGGACCATGACGAGCCACCCGTCGGGATCCTCGAATTGATCGATCGCGCGCATCGCGGCGCGCATGAAGTCGTCCGAGGTATAATCGTCGAACAAAAAACCACTGACACCGTCTTCGATCGTGTCGGCCAGACCACCGACACGCCGCGCGACGGGGATGGTGCCGTAGCGCTGCGCACGCATCTGCGTGAGGCCGCAGGGCTCGTACAGTGAGGGCATCAGGCAAATGTCCGCGCCGGCGAGCAACTTATGCTCGAGCTCTTCGGTGAACTTGAGCTGCACCGAAATTCGATTCGGCGCGCGCTCGGCGATTGCGGTGAGTGCCTGCTCGTACCGCGGCTCACCGGCGCCGAGAAAGAGAAATTGCGCGTCGAGCGCGAAGTAGCTCGGGTCGCCGAGGATGAGATCGAGTCCCTTCTGGGAGACCAGTCGCGCGCTCATCGCGACGATCGGCATCTCGTCGGTTGGACGCAGGCCTGTCTCGAGTTGGAGCGCCTCTCGGCACTGTAGCTTGCCCTGAAGGTTGTTCGCCGAGTACGGCGCGGCGAGGACGCGATCGGTCGACGGATCCCAGACCTGCTGATCGATGCCGTTCGTTATGCCGATGAACCGATCGCGCAGCTGAACGAACACGCCGTCCAAGCCAAAACCGCCTGCCTGGGTGCGGAGCTCGTGGGCGTGGGTGGGGCTCACGGTGGTCACGGCGTCGGCGAAGACCAGGCCGCCCTTGAGGACGTTCACACGGCCGTACCACTCGAGCTGCTTCCAATTGAAGAGCGACGCCCGCAGTCCGAGATCGCTCATCGTCGCCGGTGGAAAGTGGCCTTGGTAGCCGGCATTGTGCACTGTCAGCACGACCTTCGTGCGACGCGCGACTTCCGTCGCGGCCAGGGTCGTGCGGAGAAAGACCGGCGCGAGCGCGGTGTGCCAGTCGTGAACGTGCAGAAGCACGGGACTCTTCCCGGCGATGCGCGACAGCGAAGCGATCGCCGCCATCGAGAAGCAGGCGTAGCGACGGGCGTTGTCGAGATAGTCGCTACCCGGCGGGCCGTAGATGTACGGACGCGCGAAATACGCTTCGCTTTCGATGAAGTAGACACGGACATTGGCCAGCGTGTCGTCGGGCGCCGAGACGAGTTTCCAAAGCCGCACAGTCTCGTGTCGCGGGCCTACCTGGACACGGAACGTCGGCCCTACCGGCTCGATGCTCGGCGCATTGTTGCGCGCCGTGTCGTACAACGGCATGACGATCGAGGTCGGCAGTCCTGATGCCGCCTGGAAGCGCGCCAGACTGTTGACCGCTTCGCCGAGTCCGCCGCTGCGCGCGAACGGCGCGAGCTCGCCGGCGACGTGCACGATCTGAACGTTCTCGCCACTCGGCCAGCGCAACGGAGAGTCGGGCGGCGCGCCGGCCGTCTTGCGCGCGAGCTCCGTCGCCGGGACCGTCATTCGACCTTGGCGTACTGCGTCGGTTGCCATGCTGAGAGATTGCAGGAGCCGACGCGCGCGGGCAAGGGTTGTCATCCTGAGGAGCGAAGCGACGAAGGACCTATTACCCCGACTAGTTGCAAGTGTCGCACAGTAGGTCCCTTCGCTTCGCTCAGGATGACAGCTTTACCGGTTCATCCAATACGCCAGCTTTATGAGGAAGGTGTTCTCGGGATGCAGGCTGAACAGGTCGCGGTAGTCCTGTGACCACGATTCGTTCATGCTGGAATTCGCCGGGCCGTCGCGGCCGTGCGCCCAGACGAGGAACAGCGTCGAGCCCGGACGATATTCCCAACGCACGACCGAGTTGGTTCGCAATTGCGCTGCTTTGAACGACATTGCTGTGCTCGTGTCGACTGCGTACGGCTTGAATCGATCATCGTACGACGCGGCGCGCGGCGTGGCGCTCAGCTCGCGGACGTTCGAGTACTGCCCGGTCGACACGAAGGGCTGGCCATAGAACTCGAATGTGAGATTCGGCGTCATCGTGTACGTGATCCGCGTGCTCACCGACACGGTGCGTTGATCGAGGTGCGCGAACGTGTAGTGCGTCACGCCGCCGGTACTGTCGGCGAAGTTGTCGAACCACTGTGTGTTGTTATGATCGCGCGTAATGCCGGGGCCGATCGAGAGTTGAACGCTCGAGGAAGGATGGAAATTGACGTACGGGCTGAGTGAGACCCCATGTGAGATGCCCCCGTCATTGAACCAGAGATTCACCCACATCCCAGCCGAGACAACCCGGCGGCTGTCCGTGTTGATCCCACCCCACGGCGAGAACGATCGCGATTGGCGGAGCACCGGACCACCGCGCGTGCAGCGGTCGCAATAGCTCGCCGTCAGCTTCCCGACGGTCCCGCCGAGGTGTGCGTCCCAGTTGTTCATGAATCCCATGTGGCCGTTCACGTTCGCGGCATTCTCGAGTCGCGTGCCCGAGGTGTTCCACGTCTCCCAATGGTTGCCGTTGATCTGCATCCACCGATAAAAGCCGCGCGCGCTTTGAAAGGTCATGGCGCCCCACGTGCTCCAGTCGACTACGTCAGCGCGTCGCAAATAGCCGATATCGTTCACCTCGAATCCAGCCGACTCCCGAATCAGGCTCGACTCGAAGCGGGTGATGCCGCCGCCATATTTGCCGAACTTGAGTTGCGCCGCGTATCCGCTCAGCGACGTGCGGTTGGAGTCGAGGACGAGCTTATCGTCCGGCTGTTGGAAGTAGTGGGCGGAGCTCTGCTGCGTGGCAAGGATCGCCTGCTTCGATCCGGCGACGTATGAGCCGGCGAGCTGTCCAGCGAGCTCGAACCGCCCGCCGCCAAATCGGTCTCGGAACGTCGCGCCGCTGGTGTACGCATCGCGGTGCATGTACGGCGAGGCCACCGTGTCGAGCGACCGGTTGACGGCAGTCGCGATCACGCTGAAGCCGGCCTCTCCGCCGCGCAGATCCTGTTGCGCTCGCAACACGGTGTAGTTGGCAAGCGGCTCCACGGTCGTCGTCGGCCCTTTCACTCGTTCGGTGACCGCGTCGAGCAGGCCGAATGACAGACCGGACGCCGTTCGTCCGGTGAGTTTGCTCGCCATCGCGATCGGCGTCGCCGTCGCGGTGGAAGCGTCGCCGTAAAGGTCGCGTAGCGTCGGCGAACGGCCGATGCGGCGGGAGTAGAACAATCCTTCATTGGTGCTACAGTCGACGACGATGTAGCAGTTGAGCTGGAAGCGATACAGCCCGGTTCCCTCGACGAAGAACGGGCGTTGCTCGGCAAAAAACGTCTCGAATGCGGTGAGATTCACAACGGCGGGATCAGCTTCGACCTGGCCGAAGTCTGGATTGATGGTGGCGTCGAGCGTGATGTTCGGCGTGAGTCCGAGCTTGAGGTCGCCGCCGACCGTCATTTGTTGGCTCCGTCCATACGGCGCGCTCGCCGTCGCGCGCTCGACATTCTTCGTTACGACGTAGGGCGTCGCTTCGATGCGTTGCTCGCTGGCGATGCCGGCGAGCCCGGTGAGGCGTCCGAGTTGGGAGACGAGGCCATTCGTGCTGGGCAAGTACACCGGCCACGAGTCGCGCTCGTTGTACCGTTCGATATCACGCCAAACGCCGAACCCGAAGGTGTTGCTCTCCGAACGCGCGTAGCGCAGCTGCGAGAGTGGGATTCGAAACTCGGCGGCCCAGCCAAGCGAGTCGACGCGTGTTGCAACGTCCCAGATGCCGTTCCAGGATTCGTCTTCCTGCGTGTCGTTGCTCATCGAGTAGTCGCGCCTCACCCCATCAGGGTTGACGGCGAACTCGTAGCCCGTGCGCTTGTCGTCGTACGAGTCGATGAGAATCTTGATCTGATCGGACGGGCCGCGGACGTCACGCCGCGTCAACGCGTGAAGAATGCTGTCCGGATGCGGATCGTACATCCGCACGAAAACGAACAAGTTTCTCTCGTCATAGGCAACACGAAACTCCGTTTTGAGCGACGGAGTGGTGTCGATGCGCGGTGAGAATTGTCGAAACGACGATATGCGCGGCGCGTTGCGCCATACAGCGTCGTCATCGCGTCCGTCGAGAACCGGAGCACGTTCGGCGCGAACGCCAACCGTGGTGCGATCGATGGTTTGCGCGTTAGCGACTCGGGTAAGGGCGAGCGGAAGTACGAGCAGCGCGAGGCGAACTGCCGGAAGCCGGCGACTGAGCATTCGACGTGTGAACGGGAATGCTCGGTTTGACACTGCCTTTCATTGTTTGGTTGGACGGCTTCTCCAGTTCATCGCCGAGCGTGAATGCGACGTACGTTCCGCCCGACGGCGCGTCGTTCTTTCCGCCTCCGCAGGCGATCACAATGAATGCTCGTCCGTTCACCACGTATATGGATGGTGTCGCGTTCCCGGCTGCGGGAAGGGTGGTTTCCCAGAGTAGCTTCCCGGTCAGTTTGTCGTAGATGTGGAATTTCTTGTCGTAGGTGGTGGCGCCGATGATGAGCAGCCCGTTTTCCGTGACGATCGCGCCGCCGTAGTTGTCGGTGCCTGTCTTTGTGAGTCCCTGAGCGGCGAGCTTGGGATATTCGCCAAAGGGAATCTTCCATCTGATCTCGCCCTTGTTGAGATCGATCGCGTTCAGCGTCCCCCAGGGCGGAGTGATTGCCGGGTAGCCGTCGGGATCCTGCCAGATCTTGAGGCCGGTACTGCGATATGGGAGATAGTTGGGATTCGATCCGGCTGTCTGGGCAAGGTCGCGCCCGGTGACGAGGAAGTTGACGAGGTCGTTGACCGCGGTGTTGTCGAGTGCCTGCGCGAACGCCGGCATCCGACCAGTTCCCTGCCGAATCATTTGCGCAAGCTGTTCAGGCGTTCGCCTGGCGCCGATGTCGACGAGAGACGGGCCCTGCGGTGAACCTTTGAGATCGTCGCCGTGGCAGCTCGCGCAGTTCGATCCGTACAACGAGCGGTCGTTGCGTGGGACGAGCCGATGATACCAAGGCATCTCATTCGAATTCACGTATAGAAGCCCGGTGGTCGGATCGAACGCTGGTCCGCCCCATTCGCCGCCGCCGTCGACGCCGGGGAAAATGATCGTACCCTGGAGGTTCGGTGGATCGTACATGCCCGACGTCTTGTACTCGCGGAACATCTTGAGCGCCGCGGCGTGTGCTTCCGGCGTGCGCGTCGTGATCATGCTTTCGTCGAGCGTCTGGCGCGTGAAGGGAGGCGGGCTTGTCGGAACCGGTTGCAGCTTCGCCGTCTTCTCACCGGGGATTGTCGAGGAGGGAACCTTGCGGAGCTCGATCGGGAAAAGTGACCGCCCCGTTTCGCGGTCGAGGACGTAGACATATCCCGTCTTCGTGATCTGTGCGATGGCGTCGACGCGACGACCGTCACGCGTCACCGTGACGAGGACCGGCGCCGCCGGGAAATCCCAATCCCAGAGATCGTGGCGCACGCCCTGGAAATGCCAGAGGCGTTTGCCGGTCCGGGCGTCGAGAGCAAGGATCGTGTTCGCGAAGAGATTGTCGCCGATCCGATTTCCGCCGAAGAAGTCGAACGACGCCGAACCCGTCGCGGCGAAAACGATGCCTCGCCGAGTATCGATCGTCACCCCCGACCAGGCATTTGCGCCGCCATTGATCTTGTACGATTCCGGCGACCACGTTTCGTACCCGAATTCACCAGGATGCGGAATCGTGTGAAAACTCCACCGCAACGCGCCAGTCTTGATGTCGTACGCGCGGATGTCGCCCGGCGCGCCGGGAAGGGTTTCCGGGACCGTGCTCCCGATGATGAGCATATCGTCGAAGACGACACCCGGCGTGCTCGCGCTCACAGAAAGCCCGTTCGCCGGCCGGTCGAGTCCCTCGCGAAGATCGACTGCGCCGTCCACGCCGAACGTCTTGATCGGCTGGCCGGTTGTTTTGTCGAGCGCCCAAAGCCTGTTGCGGTATGTGAACAGCACGCGGTCACCGATAACGACGATGCCACGATGCCGGAAGCGCGGCCCTTGTACGCCGCCGCTGGGATCGAAGCTCCAGATCTGCTTTCCCGTCGCCGCATCGAGCGCGAACACGCGCAGCTTGGGTGACGTCGCGTACAACACGCCATCGACGACGACCGGATTCGACTGCATTTCCGAGCCGGGAAATTCGTCGTGCGTCTCGTACGTCCAGGCGACCCGGAGCCGTCCGACGTTCTCGCGACTGATTTGGTTGATCGTCGTGTAATGCGTGTGGTCCGGCGAGCCGCCGTACACGGGCCAGTCAACCGATTTGCCCTGCGCGATGATTGTCGCGGGCACCAGTAGGAGCGTCAGGCTGAGTGCGCGCATTCTCATGGGTTGGCGGATTGGCCCAAAATACGTCCGCCCCTGCGCCGCCAGAAGATTGGCCGCGTTGAACCGGCCGCCATACATTGACCCGACGCCATTTTCGATCGAGGACCCGATGACTTCGATCTCTCGCCGCGACTTCACACGGTTCGTCGCACTTTCCGGCACGGCGACGCTGCTTCCCTCGCGTGCGTTCGCGACTCGGCGACTCGGCGACAGCCGAGCAGCCGAGCAGCCGAGGAGCCGAGCAGCCGAGCAGCCGAGCAGCCGAGCAGCCGAGCAGCCGAGCGTCCGGCTAGAGCGTCAGCAGCCGCGAGAAAAACGAGCGATAGCGCTGAAGTGCCACGCGTAAGTCTTCGGTCGAAACGTTGTCGCCGCGGTCCCACTGTTGCTCGAGTTGGGCGCGTTCGCGACCGAACGAATCCCCGATCCGATTGATGACATCGGACACGAGCGCATCTGCTTGCTGAACGGCACGACGGGGTTCGTCGACGAAGCCGGTTTGAACTTCTGACCAACGCGAGTTGAATTCGTTCAACACCGCGGTCTCGAACAGCGCGGTCCGCTCATTGGTCGTGTCAGCCGGAGCGTCGTACCGCTGTTGCGGGACCTCGCGATCGGCTAGCGGACGTGCCGTGTCGGCGGCGCCGCGGTTCTGTACGACGCTGTCGGCGGACTGTTGGACACGATCCGGATTGGGGTTCGGCTCGTTCATGGACGCACATCCTTGTCGGTTCGGGTGACGGGCGGGTTCTCGACGGGCGCCTCGGCAACGCGGCGACTCGCCGGCGGCAACTCGCGCTCGACCGGCCGCTCAACGGCGCGCTCGACCGGCTGCTCGCGATCCTCGAGCAGATCCTGGAACAGCTCGCGGTAGTGCACCATCGCGCGACGCAGTTCTTCGGTGCTCGCGGCGCCACGACGGTGCTTTTCGGCGATGTCGCGCGCGGCGCGGTAGTTCTCGACGACGTGCGAGTGATGAACAGAAAGATCGGCGGCGCGCTGATCGAAGTCCGATACGGGATAGCCGCGAACCTTCATGACTTCTTCGACCAGTCCGTCAGCGCGTGAGATCGCGCCGCCGGGATCATCGACGAAGAGCGACTGGACGTTGCGCCACTCCTGCGTGAATCGCGTCCGCTGTTCGTTGGAGAGCGGTCGGATGTCGAGCGCGTCGACGCGCTCTTCGCGGTGCTCGAGTTCCTGCTCGGCACGGCGCTGGCTGCCCAGCTCGCTCACGGTGCGCGAATACTCGCTTCCGTAACGAGTCCGCAGTTCGTCTGTGTGACGACGCCTCAGGCCGACGTACCATGCCGCGGCTCCGACGACGACCACCGCGGCCACAAGGATGACAATTGCTGCAACGCTCATGATCTCCTCCGCGCGCTTCTCGGCGCATCAAGCTGAAAATCAGGCTCGCTTACGAACGCATGGCCGGTGCCAGAATCGGCCACTTAGCGCGACCGTCGAACCGCGCTCAACGGACTGGCAGATGACCGAGCCGCGCTGATATTCAGGAGGTCTCCCCAAACCTCGTCCATGGTTTTCGTCATGTCGCGTCCCGTCTATTCGTTACTCGCAGGCGTGGTCCTCCTCGTTCCGTTCGCGTCGGAACCCGCGCCAATCATTCTCGGCTTCAATGCGCAGTCGTCGCAGGCAGAACGCGACCTGGAAGCAAAGTTCCGCTCGATCCCCGAGCCGGCGCGAATGCGCGACATGATGCAGCGCCTCAGCGCGCGGCCACACCATGTGGGCTCGCCCTACGACAAGCAGAACGCCGAGTGGATCCGCGACCAATTCGCGGCGTTCGGCTGGGATGCCAAGATCGAGACGTTCGATGTTCTCTTTCCGACACCAGTCGAACGCGCGGTCGAGCTCGTGGCGCCGACGACGTACAAGGCGCAGCTGCAAGAGACGACGGTCTCGGTCGATCCGACGTCGGGCCAGCATGCGGAACAGCTGCCGACGTACAACGCCTATTCGCGCGACGGCGACGTCACCGGGCCGCTCGTCTTCGTGAATTACGGCGTACCGGCCGACTACGAGGAACTCGAGCGTCGCGGCATCTCGGTGCGCGGTGCGATCGTCATCGCGAAATACGGCGGGTCGTGGCGCGGCATCAAACCAAAGGTCGCCGCGGAGCACGGCGCGGTCGGTTGTCTCATCTATTCGGATCCACGCGACGATGGCTACAGCGGTGGCGACGTTTTCCCGAAGGGACCTATGCGCCCACCACAGGGCGTGCAGCGCGGCAGCGTTGCTGACATGCCGACCTTTCCGGGTGATCCGCTGACGCCCGGCGTCGGTGCGACAAAGGACGCCAAACGTCTCGCGATCGCGGACGCGCCAACGATCACGAAGATTCCCGTACTCCCGATTTCATATGGAGACGCGCAGCCGCTGCTCGCCGCCCTCGGCGGCCCGACGGTGCCCGGCAATTGGCGCGGCGGACTGCCGATCACCTACCGGTTCGGACCGGGCGCCGCGCGCGTGCACCTGAAGGTGAAGTCCGACTGGAGCCTCAAGACGCTGTACGATGTCGTCGCCAGACTGCTGGGCACGACTGAGGCGGATCAATGGGTGATTCGCGGCAATCATCACGACGCGTGGGTCAATGGCGCCGAAGATCCGATCTCCGGACTCGTCGCCGAGTTGGAGGAAGCGCGCGCTCTCGGTCAACTATCGAAGCAGGGCTGGCGGCCGAAGCGCACGATCATTTACGCGGCGTGGGATGGCGAGGAGCCCGGTCTCCTCGGCTCGACGGAATGGGTCGAGGCGCACGCGACCGAGTTGGATCAACACGCCGTGGCGTACCTGAACAGCGATACGAACGATCGCGGCTACCTCGGTATGGAAGGGTCGCACTCGCTCGAGAAATTCATCAACGGCGTGGCCAAAGACGTGGAGGATCCTGAAGCGAAGGTGAGCTCGTGGAAGCGAAATCAGGCGGCGCTCATCCTGGGTGGCCAGGCCGACGCACGCGGCCGTGAGGACCTGCATATTGGCGCGCTCGGGTCGGGATCTGACTTCACGCCGTTCCTCCAACACCTCGGCATCGCATCGCTCAATATCGGGTACGGCGGCGAGGACGACGCCGGCATCTACCACTCGGCCTACGACGACTTCTATTGGTACACCCACTTCAGCGATACGTCGTTCGTCTACGGTCGCGCATTGGCCCAGGCGGCGGGGATCGCCGTGCTACGCCTGGCGAACGCGGACGTCATTCCGTTCGCCTACACGAATCTCGGCGAGACGGTAAAGACGTATGTGACCGAGCTCGAACATCTCCGTGACTCGCGTGCCAAGGAGATCGCCGAACGGAAGAAGCAGATCGCTGACGGGTTGTTCGGAATCGTGTCCGACCCCCACGCGCCGACGACTGCCCCGCACGTCGATTCGCTGCCGCCGCAGTTCAACTTCGCGCCGCTGCTCAACGCCGTGGATGCGTTGTCCGGCGCCGCGGCCGAATTCGACAAGGCCTACGCGGCTTGGCGCGACCGGCCGCCGGTGATGCAGGCGTCCGCGACTGCGAGCGCCACGAAGCTCGCCGCGGTGAACGAACGTCTTGTGAAAGCGGAACGGGCATTTCTGCTGGCCGATGGTCTCAAGAACCGTCCATGGTTCAAGCACAGCCTGTACGCCCCAGGCCTCTACACGGGGTACGGCGTGAAGACCGTTCCCGGGGTGCGTGAGGCGATCGAGCAGGGGACGTGGCAGGACGTCGATGGAGAGATCGCTCGTGTCGCGGCGACAATTCAGCGCGAAGCCGCGCTCGTCCGCCAAGCCGCCGCCGACCTGGCGAGCGTTCGATGATCGGCGCCGCGCTGGTCGTCATCACCGGCATCGTGTTCAACGATGCGAACGGCAATGGCGTGCGCGACGCGGGTGAACGCGGCGTCCCGAACGTCGTCGTGTCCGATCAGCGGGACGTTGTCGTGACCGATGCGAGCGGTGGGTTTGCTCTTCCAGCCGCGGACGGAAACGGCGTGGTGTTCGTCAGTGTTCCGGACGGTTGGCGGTCGGTCGGCGCCTTCTGGCGCCCCGCGTCGGGCGGCGCGATTGCTTTTGCGCTCGCCTCAGTGCCGCGCGTGACGTCCTTCACGTTCGTGCATGGTTCCGATACCCACGTCAGCTCGGCGAGCGTGGCTCGTCTGCGCCGCTTTCGTACGCTCTCCGATTCGATCGCGCCGTCGTTCGTGATCGTCACCGGCGACCTCGTACGCGACGCGTTACGCGTCGGGGAGAAGGAAGCCACTGGCTACTACGAGCTGTTCGACACCGAGGCTCGGCACTTCAAGTCGCCGATGTGGACGGTGCCAGGAAACCACGAAAACTTCGGCATCGAGCGCGACACCTCGCACGTCGACGCGTCGCATCCGTTGTATGGGCGCGGGATGTACCATCACTTCCGCGGTCCCGACTACTACTCGTTCACTTTCGGCGGGATTCACTTCGTCGGCCTGAACACGGTCGACATCGACGACAAGTGGTACTACGGTCATGTCGACAGCACCCAGCTCGCCTGGCTCGAGAAAGACTTGGCGAAGATTCCGCCGTCGATGCCCGTTGTGACCTTCGACCACATTCCCTTCTTCAGCGCGGCCGAGTCGATCAACGGCTACATGGCGGGGCCGCCGGCTCCGTCGATCATCACCGTCAACGGCGTGACGACGTTTCGTCACACCGTCGGCAACGCGAAGAATGTCTTGGCGCGATTCCGCGACCGCCGACTCGTCCTCGCGCTCGGTGGGCACATTCACATTCGCGAGCGCCTGCTCTACGAGATCGACGGCGTGCCGACACGATTCGAGCAGACCGCAGCGATCGTCGGCCCGAGCGGCGACAATACGCTACGGTTCAAGAGCGGATTCGTCGTCTATCGCGTGCGCAACGGGGTAATCGACGCGGGGACGTTTGTGCCTTTGGATGCCGCCGCCGTTTCTCCGTGAGACTGTCATCATAGCCGCACAGGGAACCGTGGACGTACGTTGGTAGGAATGGACACGGGACAACCGACGGGATTGAACGGAGAGCTACAGGAAGACTTGCATTGTGAAGGGGGCCTAGGGGCGAGACACTTTCGCCACGCGCCATTCACAAGCAGCTCATCCTGTTGATGTCCCGTCCGGTCCTGTCTGTTGTCCCGTCTCCATGTACGCCAAGCGTCCATGCGTAGTTGTGTGCGACGGTCGCAATCTCGAACGACGATGCCTCAACGATGGCTCGTCACACCAACCTGCCGACAATACTCCAGCACCGGACAAGTTGAACATTTCGGCAATCGGCCGGTGCATACATGCTTTCCGAACGGCACTAGGAGCCGGTTGATCTCGATCCAATAGCGCTTCGGGAGAAGCTCTTCCAGGGCACGCATCGTTTGCTCGGGAGACCGAGTCGAGACAATTCCCCAGCGGTTGGTTACACGGTGGACGTGGACGTCCACGCTGATGCGGGATTCGCCGCAAGCGACGCCGAGCGCGAGGTTGGCGCACTTTGGCCCAACGCCCTTGAACGACGTGAGAACGTCGACATCGCACGGGAGCTTGCCCGCGAACTCGCTCACCGTGCGGCGCGCAATGTCGCGGATGGTTGCCGCCTTCGTCTCGTGAAAGCTGCTCGCGTGAATGACGCTTTCGATCTTCGCGACCGACAGCCTCGAGATCGCCTCAGCCGTCGGCGCTCTGCGAAACAGCTCGAGCGCGACAGGCAGCGACACCTCGTCGCGCGTGCGAATCGAGATCACGCACGCGACGAGTTGCTCGAACAGTGTCCGATGTCCGCGCTCGGCGAGCTCGAACATCGCGGCATCGGCGAGCGAATCCGCGGCGAGGTACTCTCGAATGCGTCGAAGAACGACGCCGAAGCGAAAGGCTTTCTTTTGCTGCAATCAGGCCGCGCTTGCCCGCGTGAAGAGTCGAGGCAGCGTCGTCACGACGCGCTCGTTGCCCTCACGCAGGAGTGCGGCCAGGATGTGCTTGCAGATCCGTTCGCGCCACAGGTGGTCGCCGCAATCGCAGCGCGGGTGCGAGGTGGTGTAGAGGTCGACCCAGTGGTCTTGCGTGCCGCCGGTAATCCGGTAGCGGCCGCGGCCGACTCGCTCACCGCGGAGGCCGAGGCTCCGCTCCAAACGGTCGAGGTCGACGCCACCAGCGGCGTCGAAGTCGATCTTCACGTCGTCCGACATAACTACTCCCAATCCAGGCGAAAGAATACACGATCCAGGCTTTCATACACCGGCGAGCGCATCGCGTTCGCGTTCTCTGAATTTATTCTCAGTGCGAGCCGGTAGTGACCGCCATGATCATTGCGCCCGTCGGTTGCGCCACACCGCCGGCGGGCTCTTCCGTCACCGCGAGCGCCTTGAGTTGATCGGCGGGCAGCGCGTACGTCGCGCGAATCACCGCGTCACCATTTTGCGGCTTGAAAGTTCCGGCGCTGATCTTCGACGACGCCGTGACCAGCCAGAGCTGGTATGTCCGGCCGGCTTTCAACTCGGGCATGTTGTGGGCGATCATCGTCCACGTGTTCGCGCGGCGATCCCAGAACATGTAGGCGAACGGCGCCTTCGTTCCATTGGTCGTCAGTGTCATCAATGCGACGTCACGGCCGGTGATGCCCGCCAGCAAACTATCGCGCGTCAGTACTGCCTTACGGAGCGAGTCGTTTGTCGCGCGTTCGCGGGCGGCTTGCGCGATTTGCAGGCCCGCCGCGTCGCGCAGACGCGCGCGGTCGCGAAGCAGGTAGCCGACCGCGCCGAGACTGATGACCAAGAGAATCCCGGCCGCGGCGGCGAAAACGCCCGCGCGTCCGCGGCCAGCGGTGACCGGCACAATGTCGGCGCGTGGTGGCGGTGCGGGAGTCGAGCGTCCGTCGGCGGCGGCGCGGGCGAGCAGTCCCGCACGAACACGATCGCGCGAGTCGGCGCCGACGGTGACGGCCGGCGCGGTGAACGCGAGGTTCGACGCCGCGTCGCGCAATGCTGCCAGCTCCTGCCGGCACGTCAGACACGTGGACACGTGCGCCAGTGCAGCCGAGCGCTCCTCGTCGTCGAGCGCATCGACGGCGAGCGCGCCCAGTGCGGCGAAGGCTTCGTCGTGACTCATCTCGCGAGTCATGGCGTATCCTCGCGCAAGACCGACAACCGCTCCCGGAGTTTTTGCATCGCCAATCGCATTCGCGTCTTCACCGTACCCAGCGGTTGTCCTGTTTGTTCGGCGATCTCGGTTTGACTCAGCCCTCCGAAGTACCCCAGCTCCAACGCTTGCCGCTGCTCGCCCGGCAAATCGGCGAGTGCCGCCAGGACCAAATGGCGCCGCTCGGCATGCTCGACGGCGAGCGACGGATCGTTTGTGCTTCTCGCGGGCGCATCGTCCGCGGCTGGCGTGGCGGCGTCCATCGCTCCCGGCTCATCCAACGATTCCTCGCGCCGCCGCTGCGCGGCGCGAAGTCGATCGAGGGCGCGGCTGCGCGCGATCGTGAGCAGCCACGTCTGCACCGACCCACGGCCCTCAACGAACCGGTCGGCCTGTCGCCAAGCCTGCCAGAACGTCTCCTCGATCACGTCCTCCACGTCGCCATCCGATCTCAGAATCCGCGCGACCACCCCGCCGACGACTGCGAACCATCGGTCGTAGAACGCACCCAGTGCCTGCTCGTCGCCTGATTGCATGCGACGAACGAGCTCCACGTCGCCTTCAGCGCGTCCGTCCGTAGGCCCGCGAGGGCCTGTCGGCGCCCGTGCGCCCTGCGTCGAACCATCCACTGCCGAAGGGTACGGCCGCGATTGCGAGGGCGGATTCATCGGAAGGCGAATGTACCCCGACACTGGCACCGCCGCCACGAATCCGCCGCACCTGGCGTAAGCAAACCCTCTGAACCGATCATCCAAGGAGCAGGGAGGACGGACGATCATGAACGCGCGCGCGCCGGAGTCGAGTCGGATCACCTCGGCGGAATCAGATTCCGCCCGAGTCGGCGACGCCGTTCGACGGGCCCGCCAGGGCGACGTCGGCGCATTCGAGATTGTTTATCGAGCGTACGCCGCGAGGATGTACGCACTCTGCCGGCGCATGACGGGCGACGACGCACAATCCCGCGATCTCGTGCAAGACGTTTTCGTGCGCGCCTGGGAACGACTCACAACCTTCCGCGAGCAGAGCGCGTTCGGAACTTGGTTGTACCGGCTAGGCGTCAACGTCGTGCTCGAGCAGCTTCGCTCGCGCAAGCGCGACGACACTCGCCACACCGACGCGGGTGAATGGATCGCCGGTCCCGGTTCAATGGGCGACCGACTCGACGCGCGGATGGACCTCGACGCTGCGCTCGCCCGCCTGCCCGCCGGCGCACGCACCGTGTTCTTGCTGCATGACATCGAGGGATACTCACACGACGAGATCGCGCAGATGACGGGCATTGCGCCGGGCACGTCCCGGGCGCAGCTCTGGCGCGCTCGTCGAGCTCTCATGGGAATGCTCGACGCATGACCGACCAAACGACGCATCTCACCGAGGACGATCGCCAGTCCGCCGCCGACGGCACGCTGCCGGTCGAGCGTCGCGCCGATGTCGAGGCGCACCTCGCCGACTGCGACGCATGCGCGGCGGACGTCGCGCGCATCACCGAACTCATGAAACGAACCCGCGACGCAATGTTGGCCCCCCCGAGCGAGACGGCTTCGCTCGACGACCTGTGGTCGCCGATTCGCGCTCGGATCGAGGCGAGCAAAGTGGTCTCACTCGGGACGGGAGCACGGCCGTCCAATTCACGACCACTGATTTCCCTCATCGTGGGGGGGATCGCCGCCGCCCTTCTGCTCACCGCCGTCATGCTCCGGGTACGCCCAAGCGAGCCGCGGACGAGTGCCACCGCGCAAGCGACGCCCGATACCTCCGTGCTACGTGCCGTATCGGATTCCGCGACAGCCTACGAGGCCGAAGCGCAAATTCTGCTCGACCGACTCGAGATCCAGCGCGCCACCATGCGGCCGGAGGCTCGCGCGGCGATCGATCGCAACCTGCACACCGTGGACGTCGCGATCGCCGAGCTCAAGGACGCAATCGCGCGCGACCCGAACAACCCGGCGTTGCGACAGCTCCTCGCGACGTCGTATCGTCAAAAGGTCGAGCTGCTCAAGCGCGCGAACGCGAGCTGACATGAAACGACTCCTCATCGCTATTGCACTGGTCGGTCGCGCGGCGCTCGGCCAGAACGCCGCCGATGGACCGATCCTGGCCGCGCACGGGCTGGACTCCAGCGCGTTCATCAACATGTACGTTCCCGCCGGAGCGGTGCGGCTCATCGCGTGGGATCGGGATTCGATCGTCGTGCGCGGCCAAAAGTCGAAGCACGACAGAATTTTCTTCGGCGGCGGGCGTCAGGGCGTCAAGATGGCCGTGGAGAGCCCGTCCGGCGGCGATTCCGAACCGTCCAACCTTGTCGTCTACATCCCACGCCATGGCCGGGTGTCGGTCCGAACGGCGAGCGCCAACATCACGGGAGAGGGAGTTGCCGGAACGTTTAACTCGAGCTCCGGCAACATTCGGTTGAGCGGCGTAGTGTCGTCGGTCGAGGCGGAGTCGATGAACGGAAGCCTCGACCTCGACCTGACGACTCCTTGGCTCCGCGCGCGCACCGGCGACGGACATCTCCTCATTCGCGGCGCGCCGCAGGACGTCGACGCGTCGACGATCGGCGGAACGCTCGACGTGATCGCGCCCAAAGTAAAGCGCGGCCAATTCGTCTCCGTTTCCGGTGATATTCACTGGATAGGGTCGCCGGCCCGCGGGGCTGTATTCGATTTCTCGAATCACAGCGGCGCGGTCGACCTCGCCCTCACTTCGACGACGTCGGCGGCGCTGACCTTGTCCAGCGTGAGCGGCGACATCGAAAATGGATTCACGCGCGTCCGCCCGATCGCTTCACCGCCCCGTACGGTGCGTTTCAATCTCGGCGGCGGCGATGCACACGTCTCGGTCCGGACTTTCAAGGGTGCGATTCGGGTAAGACCTCAATGATTGGCGCGCTGGCCCGCGACGTTCGCTTCGCGGCTCGCAGCCTCGCGCGTACACCGCTGCTCAGCGGTGCCGCGGTGCTTTCGATGGCCATTGGAATCGCCGCCGCGACGGCCGTGTTCAGCGTGGTCGACGCCGCACTTTTTCGGCCGCCGCCGTTCGCCGACGCTGGCCGTCTCGCGATCATCTATACGACGCGACAACGCGGTGACGCACCTGCGGGCAGAGAGCGCTGGTCCTGGCCGCGTTTCAGGTTGCTGGAAAGCGCGAGGTCGTTCAGTGCGATCGCCAGCTTCACCCCTTCGGTGCTTGCTCTGACAGGCGACCAATCCGAGCCGATGAACGCCGAATTCGTGTCGTCGGCGTATTGGAACGTCGTGCAAATTCATCCGACGATGGGAAGCACCTTCCCCGCGAGCGCCGACGCCGCGGCCGGCGCCGCGCCGATCACGATCCTGAGCGACGGGCTCTGGCGGCGGCGCTTTGGTGCATTGCCGTCTGCGATCGGTTCGCGCATCGCTGTGAACGGAGTCTCGCTCACCGTTGTGGGGGTCGCACCGGCCGGCTTCGACGGTTTGACCGGGCGCGCACAACTCTGGATTCCGGCGACGATGGCCCCGCGACTCACCTATCCGGACTACCTCGTCACAAACCAGAGTTTCATCAGCGTCGTTGGACGCCTGCGCGACGGCGTATCGCTCGACGCCGCGCGTCACGAGCTCGTGTTGCTCGGCGCCGAGATCCAACGCCGCTCACCGTTACCGACGAGCATCGCGGCAACTCGCTTCGCGGCGACCGCGGTGTCGCTCGCCGAGGCGCGCATCGATCCGTCCACTCGGCAACCGATGTTGCTCCTGCTTGGCGCCGCGCTGTGTCTGTTGTTGCTCGCCTGCTTCAACGTCGCCGGCTTGTTGATCGGACGAGCGCTGACCCGCCGGCGCGAGATAGCGATTCGCGTTGCAACGGGTGCGTCGGCGCGCCGTATCATCGGCGAGCAGCTCGTGGAATCCGGTTTGCTTGCCGCGGTCGGCGGAGCAGCGGCTGTGGCGCTGGCCGCCGTCGTGGCCGGCCGCCTCCGACTCCCCGCGTCGGCGGCGCGCGGTCGCAATTTCTACGGGGCGATCGGTGAGTTCGCGACGCCGCGTGTCGATTGGCGTGTGCTTGCGTTCTGCATTGGCCTGTGCGCCGGCGCGGCAATTTCTCGTCGGCATCGAGACGGCGATCGCGACCGGATTGCTCTTCGCGGGCGGCCTGCTGGCGCTGAGCTGGAGTCGTTTAGAGAACACTGACGTCGGCTTCGATCGATCGCACCTGCTCACTTTTTGGATCCGGCCGTCGGAGGTTCGATACCCGGTCGCGAAGGCACCGGCATTGATCGATCGCGTCCTCGACGAAATTCGCGCGCTCCCCGACGTCGAAGCCGCCACCGTGGACGGCTGCGCGCCGGTCGGCAGCGGATGCGCGAACAGCACGTTGTACGTCGTGGGCAGACCCGAGCCAGCACCGAACGAAGCTCCACCCGTGCTGCGACACTACGTCGCTCCCGATCATTTCCGGACGCTCGGCGTGCCGCTCCTGCGCGGCCGGGTGTTTCAACCGACCGATCGCGCCGGAAGCCCGCGTGTCGCCGTCATCAGCCTGGCCGCCGCACGACGTTTTTGGCCCGGTGAGGATCCGATCGGCCAACGCGTGTGGTTCGGCGGCGGCAGCAGCTTCAACTCGCCTGATTCGAGCGCCGAGATCGTCGGCATCGTGGGCGACGTCGCGAATCAGCCGCTGACCGACCACCCCTTTCAGCCCGACTTCTACACGCCGTACAAGCAGTTCACGTTCTCGAGTCGCGCGGTGTTGGTGCGAACGCGCGGCGCGCCGGCCGCGGCGGTCGAGCCAATTCGCCGGGCGCTCGCCCGCGTCGATCCCGATATCACGTTGTTCGACGTCCACGCGCTCGATGAACAGATCCATCTCTCTTGGGGACGGCTGGCCTACCAGATCCGATTATTCGGAAGCTTTGCGGTCGCGGCGCTGCTCCTCGCGGCAACCGGAATCTTTGCGCTGATCGCGCACGGAGTCAGCGATCGCCGTTCGGAGATAGGAGTTCGCCTGGCGCTCGGCGCGTCCGCGATGAACGTCGTGACCATTGTTTCGCGACAAGGTGCGGGTCCGGCCTTGATCGGGGTCGGGATCGGACTGCTGGCCGCGGTGGCAGCGGGACGCTGGCTCATGGCGCTCGTATATGGCGTGAGTGCCATCGAACCGGCGCTGGTTGCCGGTGTGCTCGGCCTGACCGCGCTGGTGTCGCTCGGCACGACCGTGCTTGCCGCGCGGCGAGCCCTCGCCATTCCGCCGAGCGAGGCAATGCGCGGAAACTGAGTCGCAACGGCGAGCGCGATGCCGCGGCGGCGTTACATTTCGGTCGCCGTGGCTCACGACCCCTACGCCGCGCTCCGCGTCAGGAACTACCGCTGGTTCATCGTCTCGCTGCTGACGATGACCATTTCTTCTCAGATTCAGGCGGTCGTCGTCGCGTGGCAGATCTACGACATCACGCACGACCCGCTGTCACTTGGCCTGATGGGGCTGGCCGAGGCGCTGCCGTTCATCGGCGTCGCGCTCTATGCGGGTCATGTCGCCGACAAACTGAACCGGCACTACGTGTCGCTGGGCGCGCTGGCCGTTCTACTGGGATGCTCGATCGCGCTCCTCGTCTTCAATCTCATTCCCGGATTCTTACCGAGGCACGGCGCGGTCCCCTTTTACGCCGTTATCTTCGCGAGCGGGGTGGCGCGAAGCTTTCTCCAGCCGGCTCGCAACGCACTTGGCGCGCAGATCGTCGATCGGTCGCTGTACGCGAACGCCGTCGCCTGGCGAAGCTCGACCTGGCAGTCCGCGGCTGTCGTGGGACCAGCGCTCGGCGGCTTGATCTATGGATTCGCCTCCCCGCGCGTCGCCTACATCGCAGACGCGATCATGATGTGCGTGGCGCTGGTGACGTTCTGGATCATCGACTATGACGCGCATGAGCCGAGCACCAACGAAGAATCGATCGGCGAGAGTCTGAGCTCCGGCCTGC
Source organism: Gemmatimonadaceae bacterium (assembly GCA_025928335.1). GTDB lineage: Bacteria > Gemmatimonadota > Gemmatimonadetes > Gemmatimonadales > Gemmatimonadaceae > JAQBQB01. The sequence continues at coordinate 11,395 of JAICJQ010000019.1, read as the reverse complement.
GGTTTGTGTTCCACGAGTCGGTGCTGCTGTCCGCGCTCACGCTCGATCTTTTTTCCGTCCTGCTTGGCGGTGCCGAGGCGCTCCTGCCGGTATTTGCCGATCAGATTCTGCACGTTGGGCCGCAGGGACTCGGCATCCTTCGCGCGGCGCCGGCGGCGGGCGCCGTGCTGGCCTCCGTGTATCTCGCGCACCGCCCGCCGTTCAAGCGCTCGGGACGTACGCTGTTGTACGCGGTAGCGACTTTCGCGCTCTGCATCGTCGGCTTTGGGCTGTCGCGAAGCTTCTTCTTGTCGCTTGCCCTACTGGCGATCAGCGGGATGGCGGACAACGTGAGTGTTCTCATACGATCGACGTTGCTCCAGGTGTTGACGCCGGAGCACTTACTTGGGCGCGTCGGGTCCGTGAACGCCATTTTCGTGGGCTCGTCGAACGAGCTGGGCGCATTCGAGTCCGGTGTCGCGGCGCGGCTGCTCGGGGCCGTGCCATCAGTGGTATTGGGCGGACTCGCATCGCTCGCGGTCGTCGTTGTCATCGGGGGCATGGTGCCGCGCCTCCGGCGGCTCGGCCGGATCGATGAGCTCACGCCGGTCGAGCTGCCGTCAAACAAGGCGGCCTGACGCGCGGCGACGCGACGCATAGTTTCAACGTGTCCGCCACTCTCGAGGCTTCGTCGTGAAACGCGCTGCTCTTCTTCTCGTCGCCGGTCTTGCGTCGCTCCTTTCGGCGCAGCGGCCAGCGGCGACGCCGGAAAAAGACCTCGTGATCACCGGCGGCTGGATGTTCTCGTCCGTCGGCAACGCCCGGGTTCGCAACCCGGGGCTGCTCGTGCGCGCCGGAAAGATCCTCCGCGTCGGCGGCGACATCTCCATTGCCGCCACCGACGCCGAGCGAATTCAGCTCGCCGACACCGAGACGGTGATTCCCGGGTTGTTCGATCTCCACGCCCACTATGCGATGGAGCTTTTCGGGGCGGGCCGGAAGGACGAGACCGTCGCATACCCCGCGCTTTTCCTGGCGAATGGGGTTACGTCGACCTTTCCAGCCGGCGAGATGGACCCGGAGGTCATGCGCGCGCTGCGCGTCCGGATCGAGAATGGTGAACAACCTGGCCCGCGGCTGTTGAATTCCGGGCCGTACTTCGGCACGGCGCGACCGGATTGGAATCGACAGATCACGCGGCAGCAAATCGACTCGGAGGTCGACTATTGGGCCGAGCGTGGCGTGAAAGGCTTCAAAGCGAAAGGCATCAATCCGGAGCAGCTCCGAGCGCTGATCGAGCGGGCGCACCTGCACGGCCTGACGGTGACCGGCCATCTCGATTCGGGCAATCGGAACAGCGTGAATCCGCGCGACGCAATCCTCATGGGCATCGATCGTATCGAGCATTTCATGGGCGGCGACGCGTTCGTTCCGGAGCGCAGCGCGTACGAGTCGTATGAGCACATGGAATTCAACACGCCGGCGTTCACCAAGATCGCCGATCTGTACAAGCAACAGCATGTGTACTTCGACGCGACGTTGAGCGCATACGGCTACTATGGAAAGAAGGATCCCGCGGTCTTCACGTATTTCTCCGACGAGAAACGCTTTCTCACGCCGTACATGCGCGGCGTGATCGATGCTCGGCCGCCACGGGCCGTGAATCAGCAGTTCGAGAACATCTACTGGACGAAGCGCAAGGAAGTGAAGGCGTTCTTCGACGCGGGCGGCGGCGACTTGATCACGCTCGGCACAGACCACCCGAGTTGGGGCGAGTACCTGACGCCGTTCTCGGTGAACCGCGAGCTATTGTCGTTGTCGCTCTCCGGCATCCCGAACGCCGCCGTGCTGCGCATTGCGACGATCAACAGCGCGCGGGCAATGGGATTTGGAGACCGGACCGGCTCGATCGAACCTGGGAAGTGGGCAGACCTGGTCGTCGTTCGCGGGAATCCGCTCCAGGACATTCGTCGGGTGCGATTGCCGCGGCTCGTGGTGAAGGCCGGCCGAGTGTACGACCCCGACGCGCTGATGAAGTCCGTCGAGGGAAAGATCGGTCCGATGAGCGCCGCCGATACCGCGGCGTGGGCTCCGACGCCGCGGCGGCGATAGTGCTTACACGAGACTTACCCGCCGGCTCTTGACCCCTATGTAGAGATCGATATAGATACGGGGTGTCTTCCACACGCATCACCTATCCGACCGCCGTCGTTCTTGCCGCGCTGAGTCGCGGCTGCCGGTACGGCTTCGAGATCATGGACACGACCGGCCTCGCGAGCGGGACGGTGTATCCGATCCTCAGGCGCCTCGAGGAGGCGGGAATGCTCTCGGCGCGATGGGAACGAACCGCCGACGCGCACGACGAGCAACGGCCGCCGCGGCGCTACTATCAGATCACCGGCACCGGACGGCAGGCCGTGCGCGATGCGATGTCGCGCTTCCCTGCCCTCGGCGGCATACGGCCACCCGGCACGTCGCCGTCACCGACATGAGCATGCAAAACGCGCATCGCCCCCCGGGCGCTTGGCTCGTCCGCCAGCTGGCGCGCGCCGTCCCACGATCGCACCGCGACAGTTGGCGCGACGAATGGATCGCCGAATTGTCGCATTCGCCGCTCCCACCGTGGCGACTTCGTCTCCGCGCCGCGGGAGCGATCATCGATGCGCTTTGGGTCGCTCGTCATCATGGCGCATGGGCGGGCCTCGACTCGACGCGTTTCGCCCACGACGTACGATTCGCCGCGCGCTCACTCGTACGACGGCCGGCGTTCTCCATCATCGTCGTATCGACGCTGGCCCTCTGCATCGGCGCGACGTCTTCCGTATTCAGCGTCGTCGAGTCCGTGTTGCTACGCGGCCTCGACTACCGCGACCTCGATCGCCTCGTCGCCGTTTGGTCGAACAACACGAAAGAAACGAACGATCGGTATGAGGTTTCCGTCGGCGACTACTTCGATTGGCGCGATCGAGCGCATTCCTTCGACCAGCTCGCCGGGTTCTTTCCGATCTGGAACGCGTCATACACCGCTCCTGATGTAGCCGAGCGCCTATCCGTCGGCGCCGCGTCGGCGAACATTCTGCGCGCGCTTGGCGTTCACCCGCAGCTGGGACGCGACTTCGCCGAAGGCGAAGACAAGCGCGGTGCCCCGGGTGTCGTGATTCTCTCGAATGCGATGTGGACGCGCTTTTTCCAGCGCGATCCCGCCGCGATCGGGAAGACGATCCTTCTCGATGGGCAGCCGTACGCGGTGATCGGCGTCATGAGCCCGGAGTTCACCTTCCCGGAGAACAGGGTCGATGTCATCGTGCCGCTGCCGATTCTCGGGAACTACATCGAGCGGCGGGGCGTTCACCTCCTGTCGGTGATCGGCCGCCTGCGACCTGGAGCGACGGTCGAGAGCGCGCACCGCGAGATGGAATCGATCGCCGCGCAGCTCCGCACCGAGCATCCGAGCGAGGATGCGGGCCTCGCCAGCACGGTACGGCCGCTCGCTGATGATTTGCTCGGGGATGTGCGCCGCCCCATCCTCGTGTTGTTCGCCGCGGTGTGCGCTGTGCTGCTCATCGGCTGCGCGAACGTGGCCAATCTCATGCTGTCGCGTGTCATGTCGCGGCAACAGGAGCTCTCGGTTCGCACCGCGATGGGCGCGGCACCGGGGGCGATCGCGCGACAGCTGCTGAGCGAGAGCGTACTGATCGCGGTCGGCGCCGGCGTTCTCGGCGTTGGGATTGCATTCGGCGTAACGCGCACCGCCGCGCGTTTCCTCCCCGAATCGATGGCTCGCATCGGCGTCGTTCGCGTCGACTCGCGCGTCTTGGCGTTCACGGTCGTCGTGTGCGTGGTGGTCGCGATTCTCTGCGGGGTGGCACCAGCGTTGCGCGGCGCGCGGAATTCTGCGAGCCTGGCACTTCCCGACGCCGCTCGCGGATCGTCGCGCGGCCGGGCTGCGCGGCGCGTCCATGCCACGCTCGTCGTCGCCGAGCTCGCGCTCGCGATGATCCTCGTCGTATCCGCCGGACTATTGATCAACAGCTTTTCCCGGCTCACCACGACTGATCCTGGATTTCGCACGCACGGGCTTCTCCGCATGAAGCTCGAGTTGCCGGACGCGTCGTATCGTCGTGGGCGACAGAGCGATCAGTTCTTCGAGACGCTGCTCGACAACATCGGCGCCTTGCCAGGCGTTCGCTCGGTCGCACGCGTGTCTCGCTTTCCGCTCCACGATGGCCACCTCACGAGCTCGATCCTCGTCGAGGGCACGTCGTACTCGGACAATGATCGCCTGCCGGAGATCGAGTATCGCATGGCAAGCCCGCGGTACTTCGAAACCATGGGCATCCCGGTGATTGCCGGCCGCGCCTTCCGTCCGACGGACACCGCCGACTCGACGGCGCAGCTCGTGGCGATCGTCAACCGGACTGCGGCGATCAGATTCTTCGGAACCGCCAACGCCGTCGGCAAGCGACTTCGGTTCGGTGGTCCCGACAAGCCGCCCTTCACGGTGGTCGGCATCGTCGGCGACGTCCGCCAGATCTCCCTGCGTGAACCCGCCGCGCCCGAGGTCTTCATCTCGACGAGACAGGGTCTGGCAACGGCGGGCTCGATCGTGATCGCCTACGACGGGGCCGCCGCGTCGATTCTCACCGGCGTTCGACAAATTGTCTCGTCGCTCGACAAGAGGTTGCCGGTGTACGACGTGCAGTCGATCGCAGACGTCCTGGCGAAGGCCGCCGTCGGCGATCGCTTCACGACCACTGTGCTCGCGGCGTTCGCGCTCATCGCTCTGGTGCTCGCCGCGCTCGGCACGTACGGGGTGATTGCATTCGGTGTCGCGGAGCGGACTCGCGAGATCGGGGTGCGCATGGCGCTCGGCGCGCAGCGACGAGAGGTCGTCGCGATGGTTGTGCGCGAGGGCATGCGGCTGTTCGCCTTCGCGATGCTGATTGCCTTCGTCGGCGTGTGGGGGTCTCACCGCGCCATCGCGAGCCTGCTCTTCGGCGTCCTGCCCTCCGATATCCCGACTCAAGCCGCCGCACTGGGCACCCTAGCCGTCGCGACCGCGGTGGCCTGTTTCATCCCCGCCCGCCGCGCCTCGCGAGTAAACCCAACCGTCGCCATCCGATCCTAACCTCATCGGGGCTCGACCGGGGTCAGACTCCGTTTGAAAACTGGGGTCAGACTCCAACGGTCCCGAAAGGTTAACTAGCCCGACGCGCGGTTTATCCCAGCGAAAGGCCAGGAACGGGGTCAGACTCCACTTTCGAAGTGGAGTCTGACCCCGTTTGCGTTGGAATGGTATCGGAAGGGCATATTTGCGCTTTGGGCGCTATTCGGGAATTGGCTGGACGTTGGCTACGGCCTGAGTGGGAAAGTGCACTCTGAAATTTGCAATTTTTGCACGATTTGGAGTACATTGTGCAATCCGAAGCCTGACTACGTCCTTAGCTGGAGGCTGGTCCTCAATGCCTGCGTCATCGCTGTCACCCCGAAAGGCTGTCATCAGTGAGATCACCGAGCGCGAGGTGCGGATGCCCGCGGCGCTCGATGAAAATGGTGCGCATCCGCGCACGTCGGAGTACTTCGGGGAGAACACTTTCGGCGTCCGGCAAATGCGCGACAAGCTGCCGCGCGACACGTATGCCAAGCTTCTCGCCGCCGTCCGCCACGGAAAGAAGCTCGATGGCGACATTGCCCCGCGGGTCGCGCAGGCGATCAAAGAGTGGGCGATCGGCAAAGGCGCGACACACTTCACCCACTGGTTCCAGCCGCAGACGGGCCTGACCGCCGAAAAGCACGACGCGTTCCTGTCGTTCGACGACGGCCAGCCGATGGAAGCGTTCGGCGCGTCGCAGCTCATTCAGAGCGAGCCGGACGCCTCGAGTTTCCCGAGCGGCGGACTCCGCGCGACGTGGGAAGCGCGCGGCTATACGGCGTGGAATCCGGCGAGTCCGGTGTTCATCGCCGAATGGGCGGGCTCGCGGACGCTGTGCATTCCGTCGGTGTTCGTCGGCTACAACGGGGAAGCACTCGACGAGATGACCCCGCTGCTTCGCAGCTCCGACGCGCTCTCGACGAAGGCAATCGAACTGCTCGAGCTGCTCGGTGACACCGGCGTGTATCGCGTGTACACGACGATGGGCCCGGAGCAGGAGTATTTCCTCATCGATCGCGCGCACTTCGCCTTGCGACCCGATCTTGTCATGGCCGGCCGCACGCTGCTCGGCGCCGCGCCACCGCGCGGTCAGCAGCTCGAGGATCACTACTTCGGCGGCATTCCCGAACGAATTCAGGCGTGCATCGCTGACGTCGAGTTCGAGCTGTACAAGCTCGGCGTGCCGATCATCACGCGCCACAACGAAGTCGCGCCGAGCCAGTTCGAGATGGCGCCGCGCTTCGAGGAGACGGACGTCGCCGTCGATCACAACCAGCTCGTCATGGCGACGCTACGTCGCGTCGCGTTGCGCCACGGCCTGCAGGCGCTGTTGCACGAGAAGCCGTTCGCCGGCATCAATGGATCGGGCAAGCACTGCAACTGGTCGATGTCGATCGCGGCGGACAACCCGGAGCTCGACGGCAACAACCTGCTGAAGCCCGGCCAGACGCCGCATCAGAACATTCGGTTCATCGTCTTCCTCGCCGCGGTGCTGCGCGCCGTGCACAAACACGCCGGTCTGCTGCGCGCTGGCATCGGTACCTCCGGCAACGAGCATCGACTTGGCGCGAACGAAGCGCCGCCCGCGATCATCTCGGTGTTCATGGGTCAGATGCTGACGCGCGTGATCGAAGATCTGGCGGGCGGCAAGACGTCGGGCAGCAACGCCGAGCAGGCGATGCTCAAGCTCGGCGTGGCTCGGCTCCCCGAGATCGAAAAAGACAACACCGACCGCAATCGCACGTCCCCGTTTGCCTTTACCGGAAACAAGTTCGAGTTCCGCGCCGTCGGCTCGTCGCAGTCGATCGCATTCCCGATCGTGCTGCTCAACGCCGCCGTGGCCGAGGCGATCGGTGAGATCACGACCTCCCTCAGAGCGGAGCTCAAGAAGACGAAGAAGGTGGACGACGCCGTACTCAAGGTCGTACGCCCGATCTTCAAGGAGACGACGCCGGTCCGCTTCGAGGGGAACAACTACTCCGAGGCGTGGGTGAAGGAAGCGGCCAAGCGCGGCCTGCTCAACCTTCGCCGCACGCCCGAAGCGCTCGCGCAACTCGTGACGAAGCAGTCGCGCAAGCTGCTCACGTCGCTCGGCATCCTGAGCGACGAGGAGCTCGACTCACGCTACCACGTCCGTCTCGAGCGGTACATCAAGGACATGCTCATCGAGATGTACACGCTCCGTGAGATCGTGGACACGATGGTGCTTCCGGCGGCGTTCGCCTACGCGGGCGAGCTCGCCGAGTCGGCGGCGCAAGCGAAATCGGCGGGCATCAAGGTCATTCCGCAGATCAGCGCGGCGAACGACCTCGCGGCATTGATCACCGATCTCCAGAAGCACCGGGCTGCGATGGGCAAAGTGATCGACAAGGCCGACGCGATGCACGACGACATCGCGAAGCAGGCCGAGCTGCTCACGGCGGCAGGTGCGGACACAATGGCCGAGGTTCGGAAGTGCTGCGACGCGATCGAGCTCGCGGTGAGCGACGACTGCTGGCCGCTGCCGAAGTATCGTGAAATGCTCTTTCCGGTGTAATGACGCTCGAACCAATCACCGACGCTCCGAAGGCGATCGGCATCCGTGAAGCGACGGATGCCGATTTGCCTTCTATCGTCGAGATCGTGAATCTGGCGATCGAATCGTCACCGTACGTCTGGACCGAGATTCCAACGACGATCGACGCGCGCCACGTCTGGTTTGACGATCATCGGCGCAGCGACCACCCAATCCTCGTCGCTGTCTCGCCGAGCCATGGCGATCGGGTTGTCGGCTGGAGCTCGCTGTCCACTTTCCGTGGGCGCGACGGGTATCGCTTCACGGCTGAGGTGAGCGTCTACGTTCATCCCGCCGCGCAACGTCAAGGCGTCGCGACGCATTTGATTCAAGCGATCGACGAGGCGGCGCGCCGACGCGGACTGCATGCGCTCGTCGCCGTGATCGACGCAGAACACTCGGCGAGCCTTTCGCTCTTTCGTCGCTTCTCGTTCGCCGAGCGTGGGCGCTTGGCCGAAATCGGCTGGAAGTTTGGAGCCCGGCGCGATGAGGTCTTCATGGTAAAGCTCCTGGGAGCGGGCGAGGCACGAACGACATAGCCGCGCGCCCCCCGCCGGCGTCACCGCGACTCCGCCGCTGACCGTAAGACCGTCGCCACAGCAGGCATTCCGCGGAGCTCGGCCAAGTCCGCGGCGCTCCGTCCTTCCTCTCCAATCAACGTTGCATCGGCACCGAGGTCCAACAACAATTTGGCGATGGCGAGGGCTTTGTTCTCGTTACCCGGCAGGTACATGAGGAGCGTGGTGCCCTGATAGCTTGCCTGGCGCGCTGCGGTTCTTCGCGGAGGACCTCGTGCAAACGCTCCACGGCACCGGCGAACGTCAAGCCCCAGACATTCCGACTGCGCGCCGCGAGTAGCACAATCATCTCGGGATGATCGGCGTATATCGCCGCGTCGATCGGCGTGTTCCCGTAGTTCTCCTCGACGGGGTCGATTTCCGCCCACCGATCGATCAGCAACCGCGCGACGTGTAGAGAATTCTCGTACACGGCGATGTGCAACGCCCGTTGCTTCTTGCCGTCCTGTAAGTTGGGCGAGAAGCCGAAGTCGAGGGGGGCGGTGACGGCGGCCGCGTCGTCCCGCTTGACGGCCTCGAAGAACGCACTCGGTGTCGTCGTGATTTACGGCGGTGTCCAGCAGATAACGGGCGCCAAGGCCGTATCCCCCCATGTCGATCATCGACCATTGCGAATCCCGCCAGTCGGAGTCGCCCCGCGCTCAATGAGCAGCATGGCAAGCTCGGTGCGACGGGGATGCGGCGCGCGCCCTTCCTCTCCTTCGCCGACGACGCCGGTCAGCGGCGAATAGCGGCTGTCGCTGGTCATGAAGTACGCGTTCGGATCGGCGCCGGAATCGGGCAACATCCTCGCGATCGCCAGCGCGTTGTCATTTGTAGCGACGCGCGGGAGTCGCGCGAAGCAAGGATAGAGGAGCGGTGTCCAGAGCGGGAGTATCGGCCGCGCCGGATCAACGACCAGTTGCTGGCCGGCCACGCCGTACGAGCCCTTCGGTCCAGCGGGCCGCCGCGCCGACTCGGGGTCCCGCGCGAGCAGCGCACGGACAAGCTCGATGTGGCCACAGACGACGGCAGTGCGAATGTTCTCCCGCGCGATCTCCGGATTGTGCTCGAGCAACCGCATCGCGGTGACACGAGCCGAGGCGTGGGCCCATCCGCCGCGGACATGGTGGTCTGGACACGCGTTCGTGAGGAAGCGAGCGACCAGCATCTCGCGGCTCGTCGCGACCTCCGGCCAGTCGGCACGAGCGATCGCGTCAATGTCGGCAAAGACCCGCACGATGTCGTCACGACCAAGACCGGCCGCGAAGTCGTGTAGTTGAACGATTTCGGAGTCCGAATCATCCGGGGACGTCCGCGCCGATGTCCGCGCTCCGAGCCGAAGAAGCTCGCGGGCGGCATCCGGCTTGTCGTGGGATGGCAAAGGCGAGCGGCGTCCACCACGGTTCAACCCGACCGCCCGGCTCGGGTTGGATGGCGCACGTTCTACCGATCGGTTGGTTCAGCGATTGCCGATCGTCGGACAGATGCTTCAAACGTCGACGCGATCGAAGCGGATCGCGTCGAATACATCCGCCGATCGCTCGAGAATCATATCGCGAATTGCCGAGTGGCCAGCGTAGTCGGCCCATCCGGCCGCGGTGGCGAGGTACTTTCCGTCTCGCATTCGCGTATCGGCTCCATGCGCGAGCAGAACGCGAACCGCGTCCGCGTTGCCGGCGAATGCCGCGGCATGAAGCGGTGTGTAGCCTCGTGTGTCGTCGACCGCTGTCTCGGCATCGTCCTGCGCATCGACCGAGGCCCCGTACCGGATCGGCGCGTCGATCACCGATCCGGGTGAGTGCTCGGCGGCCGGCAATTCGAACTGAGCCCCGTGATCGATGAGCAAGCGCGCCATCTCGCGTTCGCCATCGAGCGCCGCTTGGTCGAGCGGCGTGAGCCCCGCGGCGTCGCGGGCCGACGTGTCGGCTCCGAGCTGAAGTAGCGTCGCGAGCGCCGATGGTCGTCGCTTGATCGCGGCCAGATGCAGTGGGCGACGGCGGTGGTTCGTCTTGTCCATCGCCCGATCCCTCTCACCGGGCGTTGTCGCGACGAGCGATTCGATCGCGGCGCTGTCACCCATCGCGACGGCGGAGAACACCGTGTGACGCGCGCCGTGCGCGAGAAGATACTCGGCGACGTCCGGATGAAAGGCATAAGAAAAGCAGGTCGCCCACCCGATAACTTCGAGCTCGTGCACGTCGCCCGCGCCGATCGGATCCGCGCCGTGCTCGATCAATCGACGGACGATGTCGAGCCGCCCGCGCGCCTGACGTCCGCTGAGTACAGGCAGGAGAAAGGCTCTGTCGCGAGAACACGAGCCGAATGGGTGGGAGTAGTCTCCCTCGCCGCGGACAGGAGGCGCCCCAGAGCGCGCTATCCGCAACCTCGCACAATCACGACCGGGGCGTCAAGCGGATGGTTCTTGGTCGTCATCCCGACCGTAGCGAAGGACCTATCATCCCCGACTGGCAACCAGTCGGGGCAAGTAGGTCCTTCGTCGCTGCGCTCCTCAGGCTGACGGCGTTTACGGCTGTGGTGTCGCCTCGCCGGCGAGCTGCGGTCCGCCGGTTCCCACGGAGTTGAGCACGTCGCGCCAGGCGAACTTCTTTCCACTGCCGCGAACGTAGTAGTCCATCCACTCCATCTCGGCGACCGCCTTGAGGTATTGGTTGCGCGCATCGGGAATGCCGTGCGACTGGCCTGGATAGACCCAGAATTCATTCGGCACGCCGAGCTTGGAGAGCGCCATGTGCATCTCTTCGCTCTGCGGGCGGGGAACGCGTGGATCGCCGTCGACCACGTGAATGAAGATCGGCGTCTTGGCGTTCTTCACCGTCGCGATTGGAGATTGCTTCCACCAATTCTGATATTCGGTCGGCGTCTCCCAGTACATCTTGTCGCCGACGTACCATTGGCGGAGCCGCTGGGTATCGCTCTGCGACCACATCGAGATCCAATTCGCGACGCCGGCGCCGGAGCTGATCGCCTTGAAGCGATTCGTGTGTGTCTCGATCCAATTCGAGTAGTGGCCGCCGGCGCTCCAGCCGAGCGCGCCCATTTGGGTGCTGTCGACCATCCCTTTGGCAATGAGATTGTCGACGCCCGTCATGATGTCCTGATAGCCCTTCGTGAAGTAGTCGCCGGCGGTCT
>JAICJQ010000156.1 GCA_025928335.1 Gemmatimonadaceae bacterium | reverse complement strand
GTGGTAGATCCAATTCCCCGCCCGCTCGGCCTTCCACTCGAGCGACATCGTCGTGAACGGAGGAATCACTTCGGTGACGGCCATTCGCTTTTGATCGGCCGTGTACAGCGAGTCGTTCACGCCGTCGCCCTTCGAGTCCATGCGGAAGTAGAACCCGTGCAGGTGCATCGGGTGATCGAGCTCCGTCATGTTCACGACGCGCCAGTGCACCGAGTCGCCCTGCGTGTAGTCGAGCTTCTCGGTGTGTGGCCACGACATGCCATTGATCGCCATCGTCGTGCGATCGAGCCCGGACTTGCTCTTCGGGTCAATTTGCGTCCACCACGAGATCACGAAGATGCGTTCGTTCGTCTTCGCCGCGTTCGGCGGGTCGACGACGATCACGCCGTGCAGCTGCAGGTCCTCACTGAGCCGCAGTCCGAGCGGATCCGATCCGCGCTTGGCGACATAATAAAACGTGCCCGCGGTCGTCGCGGTGAAGCGCACGTCGCTTACGCCATTTACCGGCACCACGACGCTGTCCGTGAACCCGCGCGTCTTGCCAAAACCAAAGACGATCAGCGGCCTGTCGAGACGATTGCGAATCGTCGCGCGTACCTCGGTACCGACCGGCACACGAATGAGCGGTCCCGGCGTCGAGAGCGACTTCCCCACCTCGGCGAATGCCGCCACCTCGAGCGCGCGACCGCCATTCCCTTCCGGATGCCATACTCCGGTGCGCGCTTCGAGCGCCACCGTCATCACGCCATTCTTCAGCGTGCCCGCTGAATGCCGGTTGTCATTCGCGCCGACACTCTCTGGCGCATGCCACACAGTGGAACCAGCGAGTAGAAGCGCGAGCGGCACGAACAGCGCTCGTTGAGCTGACCACGGCATCGTCGCCTCGGATTGTGTTGGGAGGGGGAAGGAACTCGAAAATACCGCGCATTGGAGTCCGTCGCCAGCGAATTTCTTGGTCTCGCCGCCCGCGGTTACCTGTATCCCACCACGCAAACCCAGCCGCGTCGCTTCTCTATGAAAACCGCCGCGTCGCGATACCCGGCGTCCGAGAGCAGTCGACGATGGTCCTCGGGCGTGAGATAAGTCGCGCGGAGCAGTCCTCGCATGAGCGGTCGATACAGCCAATCATTCGTTCGTCCGCGATACGTTTCCGCGATGATCGTGAACGTGCCGCCCGGTTTCAGCACGCGCAGCACCTCTCGGACGTCGTTGGACAGGTCAGGCCAGTAGTAGTGGGTTTCGACGGCCGTCACGACGTCGAACGTTTCGTCGGGGAATGGCAGCGACGACACCGACCCCTCCTCAATCCGGACTCGGCCGCGCGCGATCAACCCCCGATTCCGGTCGCGCGCGACCGCCACGCTCGCCGCCGAATAATCGATCCCGGCCACGGTGCCCTCGGTGGCAAGGGAGGCCAGCGTCTCGATCGTTCGGCCGCCGCCGCAGCCCACGTCGAGCGCGCTTGCGTTCGGCGCGATCGTGATGTGGCTCAGTCCCCAACGCGTGAGTGGCTCATGACTCGAGTTCATCCCGCGCGCCAGGGAGCGGCCGAGCACGCTCGACGGCTTCCGACACTGCCGCGCGACGTAGGTCATCAGACCTCCGGCGACCACAACCCTGCCCAGCGTGAGGAGACCGACCATGACGTTGGGCCGCCGCTGATGGTGACCTGTTACTCGCCCGTCGTCGGGACCGAGCGAACCGCGTCGACGATTCCGGTGAGCTGCTTGGCGAGACCGTTCCACGCCGACCGCCCGATTTCGTCGAGAAACGCGTCCTGCGCTTCCTGCCAGTGTGGACGGGCCTCGGCAACGCGGCGAGCGCCGCGCGGCGTGAGCGCCGCCTGTTTGGTACGGCCCGGGCCGGCGGAAAACTTGATCAGCCCTTCGCGTTCCAGCGGCTCGAGCGCACGGTAGAGCGACGTACGCTCGAGCACCTGTTCGGCGGCCAGCTCGGCGAGCGGCACCGGAGCGTCACGCCGTTCCAGCGACACGAGCAGCGAGAACTGGGTCGTGGTGAGACCGGCACGAGCGAGGTGGGCATCGTAGAGGCGGGCGACCGACCGCGTCGCGCGCCGCAGCGTTCCGGCCCCACACATCGCGGCAGTAGGAGTTGGCATTGGCACGGGCGAGATGTGTATACATCACACGATGCGTACACATCATACGACGAACTCGGCGATCTCACAAGGACCGCATGGACTATCCTCGGCGGCGCCCGTTTCGAGAACGTTTGACCGCGCGCGGGAGTTACTATGAGAGGATCGTCCCGTCTCGAGCCAGGAAACCGTCGGAGGAGCCGTGGTTGCACGCACATTATCGCTTTTCGTCCTGCTCGGTCTGATCAGCGCTTGTACCAATAACGACATCGCCGGCCCGACCGACACCGCGACACCTGCCAACGGTCTCGTACTGACGCTGGCGGTTCCCGGGCGGTGTGTCGTCGGCGGTTGTGATCCGGTCAGTGGCGCGGTCGACCACCTCGGGCTCATCACGCTGACGAATACCGGGACCGCAAAGGTGTTTCTTCCGCTCTGTGGAACACTGCCCGCGTTCGGCACGCAGCAATTCGTCGACGGCAAGTGGGTCAACGTCGGGCCGGCCGTCGCCTGCGCGTTCGGACCTCGATCCACGGTGATCGCGCCCCACGACAGCCTTCAATTCAACTCCTTCTTCGCGATTGGCATCTGGCGCATGGTGGTCGGCGCGGCGACCGACACGGCATTGGTGAACGAAGGACTCGCCACGTCGGCGCCCGTCGTCGTCAAATGACGCTGAGTGCACTCGCTGCTCGCGTTCGCGCGGGCCAACGAAGTGCTATGTTTCGAGCCATGAGCAGCTCACGACGAGAGGCAAGCGGCGAATTCAGCCACGATCCGTTGTTCGATCCGGCCGAGCTGTTCGAAATCCTCGAGTTCGAGGAAAACGCCACGCGCGTGTTGGAAGCGATGCGCACCTTTGCGCGGCGATCCGACCCCGAGTTGTTCGGGCGCGCCGTCGCCGTCTATGTGCGATCGGCGCGCGCGCGTGGTGCGCCCGTCGAAGGCGTCCTCGCCGCGCTACAGACGGTCGCCGACGAAGTGGAAGGCGGGGCGACGCCTGGGTTCACGCAACGCGACACCCCGATGCGAAACCTCGTGCTGCGCGGCGTGCTTCTGGCGTTCTACGGAATGGATGTCGTGGAACGCGAGGACACGGCGCGCGACGAGCGGGTGGAGCGCCGGACGCGCCCACGCGAAAAGTCGCCGCCGGCGTCGTCATGACGGTCGCTCGACGGCCGACGTTGCGACGACGCGTTTTGCCGCCAGCTCGCGACAGACATACCCGACGACGTACTCGGGCGCGGTATCGATCCTGACCTCGCGCGTCGCGACGAGCTCCCTCAGCGTGGCCTCGACCGCTTTCCAGAGCGGCGTGCCGCGGTACTCATCGAATTCGCGTGTCATGTCCCGTCCCGTTGGCCGCCACTGAGCCGATCGGCGACCTCGAGGAGACGCGCTTCACCGTTCTTCTTCAGCACATACCCGTCGGCGCCGGACGCGCGGGCCCACGCGCGATCTCTCGCGCGACTGTGTTGTGTGTACGCCAGCACTTTGGTTCGCCGATACGGCGACGGCCCGCCCATCGCATACACCAGGCAGCGGCTTTTCCGATTATTGAGATACAGCTCGGTCACGACGAGCTCGATCCGTGTGTTGTCGATGATCGAGAGCGCCTCGTCCGCGCCGCTCGCGGCAATCACGGAGTACCCGTCGCCCTCCAGCGCGGCGCGAAGCTGCTCACGCGCCTGACGATCCGGTTCGACGACGAGGATGGTTCGGTCGGCAATCTGTCGCATCAGGACACCACGATAAGGAAACGAACTGATATGTCGGCGGCGTGCTTCTCGCGGTTCCCTGAATCGCGAAGAGACGGGACGCAAAAAGGGCCTGCTGGCAATTGGCAGGCCCGAATAGACTCTCCGAACATGTCCACGCGCTCGGCGCGTGTGTCGCTGATACAAATATAGCGTGTGTGGCTCGAGTGAGCGAGTGGGCGAATGGGCGACAACTACTCTAACGAAGGCATCCTCATGAAGCTCGACATCTATATCAACTATCCTGGCAACTGCCGCGAGGCATTTCGCTTTTACGAACAGCATTTGGGCGGCCGGATCACGATGCTCATGACGCACGCCGAAGGCCCCAACGCCAACAATGTTCCGCCGGAACTCCGAAACGGAGTCCTCCACGCGCGCCTCGAGCTCGCCGACACTGTCGTCATGGGCGCCGACATTTCCGGCGCCGAGCCAATGCGAAGCGCCTATCTCACGCTGACGACAGACACGGCCGAGGAAGCGGAGCGCGTTTACTCGCTACTGTCGGAAGGCGGGCAGATCTTCATGAAGATGGAGAAGACTTTCTTCGCCAATCGATTCGCCATGCTCCGCGACAAATTCGGCACTTCGTGGATGCTGTTACACGAGCCGTAGACGCTATGGCCACTATTGGCCGCTTACAGTTCTTGCCTCTCGAACACCTTCGTCGCCCCCCACGCGCAGAGCACGCCCGCGACCAACGCTGTCATCACCGGCCAGAGCGCCTCCATCGGCTGCGGTCCGAGCGCCCGCCCGCTCGCCGACATCAGTCCCACGAATGAGTATCGGGTCGCCGGCGGCCAGATCGAGATCAACAGGGTGAGGAACCAGAACGCCAATCCCGCACCGGCCGATGCTCCGCGCGACGCGAACCCGGCCGAGAAGAGCGTCATGACCACGATCAGCAGCAGCGCGTCGACCGTCCAGATCGACACCGCCATCAAGAGCGGTGAGAGCGGCGCGGACCCGAAGAGCGCGATCGTCAACCCCACGCACACCGCGGTGCTTACTATAGTAGCGCCGACGAGCAGCCCGGCCTGCGAGACAATCTTCGCCATCACGAACGCCGCTCGAGAGACCGGCTTGGTCAGCGTGAGCACCGCGGTGCCCGAGCTCCGCTCACCAGACACCGCGCCCGCTCCGGTGATCACCACCGCGATCAACACCATCTGGCTCAGACTCTTGAGGTACTGAGCGTAGGAGTCGCGCCAGGTGGGCGAGGGAATTTTCACGACCATCCCCGGCTGCGCCTTCGCCATCGAGCCCAAAAGCGCCGGCGTCACCTGCGCGATGATCGGGCTCGTGATGGCGAAGAAGACGAGCATGCCCGGGATCACCCAGATCCGCCACGTCTTTCGAATCTCGGTCAGCTCCTTCCCGAGAAAGGTTGTGAAGCCGCTCATGCTTCCGCCCGCCGAACGAGCTCGACGAACATGTCTTCGAGACTCACCTCGGCACCCTCGAACCGTTTGAGTCCGAGACCCGCCGCCGCGATGGCCGCCGGCAGCTCGTGCTGCGCCGCCGTGAGATCGGATACCGAGAGGGTGAGGGATCCTTCTCCCCGTGATATCGCCCGGAGCCATGGACGTCGTTCGAGTTCGCTAATCAGCATTGTCGGATCGCCGCCCACCTCGATCACGAGACGATCGACCGCGGCGCGGCGTTTGAGCTCGTCGATCGGTGCGCTCACTACCACTCGACCGCGATCGAGAATCGCCACCGTATCGCATACTCGTTCGACGTCGGCGAGGATGTGCGTGGAGAAGAACACCGTCGTTCGTCCGCGCAACGAGGCGATCATCTCCAACACCTCGCGCCGGCCGATCGGGTCGAGGGCACTCGTCGGCTCGTCGAGCAGCAGGACGCTCGGCGCGTTGATCAACGCCTGCGCGATCCCCAGGCGCTGCTTCATTCCGCGAGAGAATCCACCCACCTTTGTCCGCACGCCGGACAATCCCGCCATCTCCAGGAGCGACGCGGCGCGCTCGCGCAAAGTCGCCGGCTCGATGCCGAACAATCGTCCCGCGAACTCCACCAGCTCCATCGCCGTCATCCATGGATAGAAGCCGGGCACGTCGGGCAAATACCCAATCCGCGAGCGAACGACGTTGCTGGCCGTCGACACGTTCGCTCCGAGGATGCGCGCCTCCCCCGCTGTGGGCCGAGCGAGGCCGGTCAGAATGCGGAGCGCCGTCGTCTTCCCCGCACCGTTCGGCCCGAGGAACCCGAATACCGATCCTTGCGGAACCGCAAGGTCGACTCCGTCCAATGCCACCGCGTCGCCGAAGGTCTTTACGAGGCGAGTGATCTCAATCGCGGGCGACTGGGCCGGGTGCCCGCTCGCGGATGGATGGCGATCGGGCGACTCGACGGTCATTTCCGATCGTCCGGGCCGTACAGCTGATCGAGCGCGTGGCGTCTCGCATCGTCGTTGCCGCGTACGCCGTCCCCGGCCCCGTCCGCGCTCGCGCTGCGGGCCTCCTCATCCAACATCGATCGTCCAACCGCGAGATACGCGATCGCGCCGACCAAGCCGATCAGAACGATCACCAGAGCAAAGACGACTTTACGCTGCGTGGGCGCCGGGCGTCTTATCAGATCGACGATCGACCAAATCTGGAGCGTGAGCTGGATGACGCCCAGCGCGATGATCGCGACGGCCAGCGGGGTGGAGATGCCGTGAGCGGAGAACCAGTGGAACATGGCCCTAGAACTTGCGTCGACAGATGGCGCCGCGGAACCATGAAAATGCTACGGCAACAGCTGCCCGAGAGCCGTCGACATCGCGACGCCCAGCACACCGTACACGCCCAACGCGGCCAGCAAGAGAGCCGCGGCGGCGAAGATCCCGACGAGTGTCGCATAGAGTCGCGGCAGCGCCACGGCGTCGCCGATCGACGCGTCGATCGGCGTGAGTGTCGACACTGGAACGAGAGGATCGACCGCTCGCAACGTCTGCGCGAACGGACCGCACTTTCGATCCCTCAGGGGGAGCGATGAGCGATTCTCCGCTCATCGCCCAATCGCTCACGCGTCAGGGACTCGTCAAGTCGACCGGAACTTCTCGCCTTTCGACGAGAGCGGTCGTCACGCCGTCGGAGCGGACAAGGTCGAGCCGGAGCGTTGCTGGTCCGGCAACGAGCGTTCCTGTTTCCGACTGCGGGTTTTGTGCGGATGCGTGCCAGTCGAACGTGCAGCCGCCCACCGGCACGACGCCGGTCAATCCGGGACAGACGTTCGCGCCTCCAGCCGCGTGAACCACGGCGCCCTGGACGACGTAGCCTTGCACGACGTAGAGCGACTGGTCGGCTCCCGTGGTGTTGCCCAGAGTCATCGTGTAGTCGTTAAGGGTGCTGCTGCCGATCTCGAGTGACGTGAAGTGAAGTTGCAGATCGGCGATAAAGACCGATCCGGTCAGAGTCACCTTGAGGGTTCTGGTATCGAGTGTGGTCTCGCCGCCTGGGCGCAACTGCAACAGGCTGATGACGAGCTTCGCGTTCCCGGGTGTGAGCGTTCCGGTTCCGTTCGCCGAGTTGCTGGCGGCGACCGTGAGCGGAACGGCACAGCCCGTTCCTGGTCTAAGAATGCCGTCCCCGTCACCACCACAGTTTGGTACCGCGCTCCCCGCGTCGCGGCTGGCGTTTCCCTGAACGATCGTCGCCGACACCGATATCCCCGCGTAGATGGCATTCGACGACGGGTTCGCGACGGTCACGGAGAACGGCGTCGATCCGCCTCCGATCACCATCGATGCCGTGGTCGGACTCACATCGGTGATCGCTGGAGTCGGCGCCTTTTTGGCCAAGGAAGGCGCGTCGCCGGGAGCGATCGGCCGCGTCGCTCGATCTACACCGCACGCCGCTGCGACGAGCAGCATGGCGGCGAGCATGGTACCGCGAAGTCGTAACATCGAACCCTCCCAGGGCCCTGGATTTGAGGTGGCCTATCACCTCTTCATACGCAAGGGGGCCGCACAACCCGACATTCCTCGGCGGACGGAGCCACTCACGCTCCGCGGGGTCGGTTGGTGAGGCTCCGAGCCGCCGAGCCGCCGAGCCGCCGAGCCGCCGAGCCGTCGATCCGTCAGCCATCCTTGCGACTCACGACCCCCTGGTGAACGTTGAAACGGCCCATGTCCGATCAACCCCTCACCATCCTCAGCGACCGATACCGCATCGACCGGGAGCTCGGGCGCGGTGGAATGGCGACCGTTTACCTGGCCGAGGATCTCAAGCACCACCGCCGCGTTGCGATCAAGGTGCTTCATCCTGACTTCTCACTCGGGCCTGAGCGTTTTCTCCAAGAGATCGAGCTCACCGCCGGCCTGCAGCACCCACACATCGTCCCGCTTTTCGATTCCGGCTCGGCCGATGGCGTGATGTACTTCGTGATGCCGTACGTCGAAGGCGAATCGCTCCGCGCGCGACTCGATCGCGAGCAGCCGCTGCCGCTCGACGAGACGCTCCGCATCGCGACCGAAGTGGCCGACGCACTCGACTACGCCCACCGGCACGGCGTGATCCATCGCGACATCAAACCCGAGAATCTGCTGCTTCACGAAGGCGTCCCGATGGTCGCGGACTTCGGTATCTCGCTCGCTCTGGAGCAGGCGGCCGGACAGCGATTGACCGCGACCGGCGTTTCGCTCGGCACACCGCAGTACATGAGCCCCGAGCAACTCTCGGCCGACCGGACGATCGACGCCCGCACCGACATCTTCTCGCTCGGCGCCGTGATCTACGAGATGCTCACCGGCGTGCCGCCCCACGCCGCCCCGACCGCGGCGGCCACGGTGGCGCGCGTGCTCGTTGACACCCCGACGCCGATCGCCGCGCTGCGGCCGGGACTGCCGGCGCATGTCGAAGCGGCCGTCATGCGCGCGCTCGCCAAGGCGCCGGCCGATCGCTTCGCGACCGCCACCGATTTCGCCGCGGCGCTGCGTGGCGCGAGGATGCAGTACGGGCGCGGGCGCGTGAGCCTGATGGGTTGGCTCTGGCTCGGAGTTGGCCTCGCCATCGTCGTGGGCGCCTCTGCCCTGCTCCTCTCGCGATCGCGCCTGACGAGAGCGCGCGTGAGCCTCGGCCGCGTCACGCATCTCACGCGAGACCCCGGGCTCGAGCTCGACCCCGCGCTCTCGCCCGACGGAAAGTCCATCGCCTACGCCGCCGGTCCGCCGGGCGACATGCGCATCTATGTGCGGCAGATCGACGGCGGACGCGCCATCGCTGTCGCCGAGTCGCTCGCCGACAACCAGCGGTGGCCGCAATGGTCGCCCGACGGAACGAAGCTCGTCTTCCAGGTCGGACACGTCGAGCGAGAAGCGGATCGCACGATGCCGCCGAACGCACTGTACGTCGTCCCCGCGCTGGGCGGCGTTCCGCGCCGATTATTCAGCGACAGCGCATCGGACTTCTCGCCGAGCTGGTCGCCCGACGGCTCGACGATCGCCTTCGTACGCGGCGACGGCGTGTATGGTCGCGGCATCTACGTCGTCGACGCCGCTGGAAACGCAGCGCCACGTCTGGTCGCGACCGCCGACATGCCGACGGCGCCGCGCTGGTCGCCTGACGGAAAGATGCTCGCCTACGTGACCGGCAATCCGCGCTTCGCGCTCGGCACCGCGCACCTCGGCAACAACGCGACGTCGTCGGTCTGGACGGTGAGCGTCGCCGATGGCAAAACGCATCGCGTCACACCCGGCACGTGGATGGACGTGAGCCCCGTGTGGTCGCCCGATGGACGTGCTCTCTTCTTCATTTCGAGCCGCAACGGCAGCCGTGACATCTTTCGCGTGGCGATCGCGGGCGACGGCACGCCGCGCGGTGCGCCGGAGCAGATCTCGTCAGGCCTCAACGCGCACGGCATCGACATCGCGCGCGACAGCAAGACGATCGCGTACTCGGTGTACACGCCGTACGCGCACGTCTGGGTCGTGAACGTTCCGGACATCGGGCAGACCGCGACGATCGACAAGGCAACACAGATCACGACGGGCGACGAGACCGACGAAGGCTTCGCGCTCTCGCCCGACGGCAAGTGGCTCGCTTACGACTCCGACCGCAGCGGCAACGGAGACGTCTGGAAGATCCCGGCAGCTGGCGGCACTCCGGTCCAGCTCACGACCGATCCGCACGGCGACTATGTGCAAGACTGGTCGTCCGATGGCGCCGAGATCGCGTTTCACTCCCTTCGCACGGGCCACCGCGAAGTGTTCGTGATGAACAGCGACGGCGGGAACGAGCAACAAGTGACCAACCTGCCGAACGACGCGGCGAATCCGGACTTCTCGCCGGACGGCAATTCAATCGCGTTCGATTACGACTACGGCGTTCGCGGCGGCGCGGTGTACATCGTGAGCCGCCCGCGACGTGGTGCGCCATTCGGCGCGCCGCATCAGCTCACGCGCAGCGGAACCGACCCGCAGTGGTCCCCCGACGGCAAATCGATCGCGTACGTGCAGGACGGCATTCGCGTGATCTCGACGGACGGCGGCAACGACCGACTCGTCATTCCGCGGGCGAATGAACTGGATCCGGTGTTCGCCTATTGGTCGCCGGACGGGCGATCGCTCTACTACAAGGCGTACGATGCGCGGGACCGGTCGAGCATTTGGGTGGCGCCGCTATCTGGCGGTGCGCCGAGGCTGCTGACTCGATTCGACGATCCGGCGCGGCCGTCGGCCAGGCGAGAGATTGCGACCGACGGGAAGCGGTTGTTCTTCTCACTGGCGCAGCAGGAGGCGGACGTGTGGTTGGTGGAGCTCAAGTCGCGCTGATACGCAAAGGAGCGGCGCGAGATCCGCGGCGTGTCCGTGGCGTTCCTACGCCGCGAACGCCGCGGGAACCGGCCCTGCCGGGACTAGCTCTTTCCGATTCAGGTCAACGCGGACGTTGAGCCCTTCGAGTCCGTGCGCTCCGAGAAGGACCATGTCTCCCTCTCGCGCGAACACGACTACGGTCGGAGCCGAGCGATCGGCGGCGTAGACGAGGGCGAATCCCACCTCGCGATCGAGAATGCGTCCGTCGGCAGTCTCGAACCGGTCGACGCGGATTGGAGTCACGCCGAGATCGATCAGCATCTCGGTGGGGATCCAGTTGTACTCACTTCCGGTATCGACCATGACGTTCGCCAACTCGCGGCGACGATCGGGCGCCGACAGCGCTGCAACGCCCAACGTCGTTCGAAAGATTCCCATTTCGTCGATCATATCTCTGCTCCGTGGGATTCGATCATCATTCGCGCGCCATCATGTTCAAAGTATGTCGCGGCGCGTAGCATCGAACGGAGGTTTACGGCCTTGCCGCCCCCCCCCGCCCCCCGCCCCCCCCCCGGCGCCGGGGGGGGCGGAGC
>JAICJQ010000111.1 GCA_025928335.1 Gemmatimonadaceae bacterium | reverse complement strand
TCGCTCGACGTCAAGGTGTTCGGCACCGACCTCGCACTGCTCGAGCAAAAAGGCCGAGCGATCAAGGGCGTCATCGAGAAAGTCCCGGGCATTCAGCACGTCACGCTGGTCCAGGAGCTCGGCCAACCGAGCCTCACCATTGCAGTGGATCGCGCGAAGATGGCGCGGTATGGGTTGAGCGCCGACGCGATCAACAACGTGATCGAGGCCGCGGTCGGCGGCGCCGCGACCACCGAGGTCGTCCAGGGCGAGCGAACGTTCGATCTCGTCGTGCGGCTTCAGGCGCAGTACCGCGACACGCCGGAGCACATCTCGAACATCCTCCTCGCAACGCCCGACGGGCAGCAGGTACCGCTCCGGGAGGTCGCCGACATTCAGATCGCGAACGGCGCGGCGTTCATCTACCGGCAGGACAACTCCCGCTACATCGGCGTCCAGTATTCAGTCGAAGGACGCGATCTGGCGAGCGCCGTCGCTGAAGCACGCGCCGCGGTCGACAAGCAGATCAAGCTCCCGATCGGCTACTCCGTGCGTTGGGGCGGCGAGTTCGAAGAGTACACGGCGTCTCGCGCGCAGATGGGCGTGGTCCTGCCGATCACGATCGTCCTCATCTTCGCCATCCTCTTCGTCCTTTACAAGAACATCAAGTTCCCACTCATCACCGTCATTGGCGTCATTCTCTCGGCGCCGCTCGGCGGGTTGGCCGCGATGGCGCTGACCGATACGCCGTTCTCGGTGTCGTCGATGATCGGCTTCCTCGCCCTGTTCGGCGTGTCGGTGCAGACCGCCGTCGTCTACATCTCGTATGCGAACGAGCTGCGGCTCGGCGGCTTCGGCATCACTGAAGCAACGCGCGCCGCTGCCCTGCTCCGCCTGCGTCCTATTATGATGACGGCACTCGTCGCCGCGCTCGGCCTCTTGCCCGCCGCGCTGTCGACGGGCGTCGGCTCTGACACACAGAAACCTTTCGCGCTCGTCATCGTCGGCGGCTTGTTCTCGCGGCTGCTGATCAGCGTGTTTCTGATGCCGGTCCTATACATGCTCGTCGCGCGCGAGGATGATCATCTGGAGGTGTGAGCTCGGCCCATGGACGACTTTGATTATTGTCGGTTCGGCACCTAAGAGTTTGATTGTGCGATAACGCCGGATTCGGCGGATACGGCCGGATGAGCGAGAGGCGACTCGCCGACAATGTCCCCAAATCCACGGGGAGATGATCGATAGAATCCGCTCCATCCGCTGAATCCGCGATAACAATCTTCTTAGTAATCGGCCCTCCTTCTTCGCGTCCGCTACTGGCCTGCCGGCAGCCTGAATATCGCGAGCTGTGGCTTGAGCCCAGATGAAATGGCGCCGCCCGTCGCGTTCGAGAACTTGAGCGTCACCGCGGCCGCTGACGCCGGCGTATCGAGGCGGAAATAGGAACTCGTGCCGGGCTGGATGAATTTTGCCGTGCTGTCCGATATGATCGGTGTAAGCACGATCGGGAATGCCAGCGGAATATCGGGCGACCCGCCCGACGTCACGAACAGCCGGGCCCAGAGTTGCCGCACGTTCCGAGTGACGAATCGGTCGCGCGCCGGGGCGGTCGTCCTGGGAAGTCCGGGCAGACTGTCAGTCACGAGCGAGACACCGAAGTCGGCGAAGAGCGGCGGGAACGACTGTGCGGTCGCCTGCTGGATGTTCGCTACCCCCGTCACACCGCTCTGATCGAGCCGGCGAAACAGGCTGTTGCCGAATTGATCGCCGAGCCATCGGACGAGCAGCCAATCGCCGCCACGCCAGGAGAAACCGCCGTCCGAGTCGCTGTGGAGGGTCAACGACGCGGTGTCCGGCCGGAGCGCGTACAGATAGGAGTCGAAGAGGAAACTCTGAACAAATCCTTGAGAGGAATCCGGGAAGATCTGTGATGGATTCGTGCGGCACGCTGTTCCCGGGCATTGCTGCTCGTAGTGCAGCGACCCCAACTCCTCGGCGACGATGCTCAATCCCTCGTCCAACCAGCCGAACTCCGGTTCGCCACCGTGCACGACCACGTGTTGCGAGAAATTGATCAGGTGCTGGAGCTCGTGCATGAACACGGACGAGACCGCGAATCCAACGTCGGCCGCCGTATGCGTGCAACTCGCCAATCCATCCGGGTCGGGGGCGATCGAGTAGAAGACTTCCCCGTGATTGGAGTTCGGGTCGAGCGCCGCGCCGGCGATATCTTCATCGTCGAAAAATCCACCGATGAAACCGTTCGTCTGGCACTCGCTCTTGCTCGTCAGCGCATTCACGACGGGACTCATGAGCATGATGACGTGGCCGTTGGCGTCGACGTCGCTCGGTGGTCCAAACGCCGCCGTGTCGATCGGATAGAGCGTTTGATCGAACAGCGATCCAAATGCCTGGATCTGCGTCGGTGTGAAGGCGCCCGTTGCCACCGTCGTATCCATGTAGAACAGCACGTTGGCACCCGCGTAAATCAGCTGCGCACCGACCGTCTTGAAGGAGACGGGTGATTCGTTGGCCAGAACACGGAACGATCGCACCGAACCGAGATCCGGCGCCGCGGCGACTATGCTTCGCGAGGTCTTTGGGCGAAGCGAGGGACGCCACGCTCCGGACGCGACATTCGCTCGAGCGCGAGCCCGCAGCATTCCGTCCAGCGTCCGTTGTGCCCCGCTCGGGGCGCGACCGAACTCGGTCAACCCGGCGCTCGGCGCGAGCATGGCGGGGTTTCGAACGAGGTCGGCCGTTGCGGCGGCGCTCGACGTTGTCGCCGTCAACCGGTACGAAACAAGCGCGAGAGGGACGAGATCGACAGGAAGCTGTGGAAGCACGAGGTAGCTCGCGCCGTTCCCGGCGACCGTGACGGTCGTTCCGCCGTTGCTGCAGTCGACGCGCGCGGTTTGTGCGACACTCAATTGTAGCGTTCCGCTCACCGAACACGGCGTTCCGTTGACGGAGGATAACAGTGTCGGCGCGGTGGTATCGGAGTGGCTGCAGCCCACAACTACCGCGAGCGACATGATCGCGACGAGGTCAACGCGGCGGACTATCCGGTGATCGAGAGACACAAAGAAATCTCAATGCGAGGGTGGGTGTGCCAGCGCCGCATCGCGCTGCACAAATGACACCGTACGCCTCACATCCCCCGCAATCGCAGGCCGAACCAGGCGCGCTCCGTCGAACGGAGCGTGAACGGCTCGCCGCACCGAAGGCAATGCATTTGTGCCGCTGTGGTCCACGGGCTCACCGCCGGCACAACCGCGCCGCAATTCTCACAGCGCCAGAATCGCCACAACACGAACGGCACCGCGGCCACGAGCGCCGTGTCACCGGATTTTTGCCAGGACTTCGCTGTACGGTGCGAAGCCTTCGGCGAGATACAAGTCTCTCGCCTTGCGATTCTCGCTCATGACCCCGATGCGAAGGTCCGTAGCCCCCGTCTCCCACGCGTAGCGTTCCCCTGCGTGCAGCAGCGCGCGGCCGATCCCCTGCAATTCGGCAACGCAGATTCGGCACGCGTGCGAGTCGGCGTCCCGGTACGGCCGAATGCTGAGAGCCTCGAAGCTGTTCACGCCATATTAGATGTGAGAGGCCGGGCTGTCGCCAAGCCGGCTCCGATGAGGCTTGCCGGAATCTGTGCGCGTCGAGACCGACAAGTATCGAGGATTACGACGGCTTTACACTTTCACAAAGACCGTACAGGCCGGTTCGGCGAGGAAGCGTACCTTGAGAGGTGGTGCATGCGGATCCTCGCCCGAGGTCGTGTCGATCATGAGTCTCACAACGCTACCCACGAACGCGATATCGACCAGGAAATGATCCCGCTCCTCACCGACACGGACTTTGGCGACGGCACCGTCGACGTCGACGTCGTCGGAGCACGACGTCAACGCAGCCTGCGCTCGAGCGTGAACGATCTCAAGAACGGTGTGAGCCGCGCCAAAATCGCGCTCTGGACGCGAATCAGCGGCGACGCGTATTTCGCGAACTTGCGTGTCACACCCAAGTAGGCTCGCGGTTCTACTCAGCGAGGGCCGAACACGCCGCGCACCCCGACAAATAGGCAAACCGCGGTGGCCGCGATGATGACGAATACCGTCAGGTTGGGCTGCGCATGGAGAACGCTGTCTTGCGGGCGTCTGGGGTTATAGCGCACTCGCACAGGCCGTCCGACCGGATACTGCTCCCCGATGGCCGTCGTCGCGGGAGGGTGACCCGCCGCGGGGACGATCGAAACGCGCTGCGGCTGCGGTCCAAAGCGCACGCGATCGTTCACGAATCGTTGTCCACCGACGTCATAGCGATAGGTGACCCGCTCATACAACCCTCGAGTGTCGAAGCCATTCTGGACCAGATAGGCGCTGAGGATCTCCCCCTCTACCGTAGGCCAGCGCATGGCCGTCGCCACCCGGACGGCCTGCACCATCGCATAGCCGCATCCGACGAGCGAAGCCAGGAACATGGCCGTTGCGCTGAACGGCGCGTCGATCAGGAGTCGAATCACGGTGAATGTCGCGACATGACGATGTCGAACTTAGCGCACTGATTGATATTGGACGAGTGAACGCCGAGGAGAGAGGAGAATGATATGGCAAGCAGCATCTCGATTCCTGAAGAATCCGTTCCCGAGGCAATCCGCGTCGTCAGCCCCGGTCATCTGGCGTTCGCCATTGCCATGATCGCCCTCGGCGTCATCGGATTCGTCACGGGGGATTTCACACAAGTTTGGCTGAGGCTCCCGAACCTCTTCTATGAGAAGCCTCTCGGTGCCTGGGTCGTGGCGGATTCTTACCGCGTTTGGGGCCATCCACATCGCTAGGCCACGACAGAGCTCGATCGGCCGTAGACTCCGATGATGACCGAAGACGAAGCGTATCACGAACTGTTGTCGTACACGATGTCCCACTCGGACCCGAGATTCATCCACCAGCACGTCGTAGACGCGTGGGGCGCACAGCACGCCGCGGCCGACGGTAAGCCCATTCGGCTCTTCTTTTCATTGGCCGGCTTGTACCTGCATCACGAGCGCGGATTCACGGGGCGACAGGTCCAGACGGCTCACGCCGATCTCGCCGCGCGCTCCAAGTCGTGGCCTGCATTTCCCGTCCCCGCCGAGCGTGGAGCGATCACCGCGTGCGACGTCATGAGAGAGCCCGCCGGACCTGAGCGCGACCGAATGATCGAGGATTGGAGCAAGTCGGTGTGGGCCGCGTTCTCCGGATGTCGAAGTGCCGTAATTCGCCTCCTCCGCGAACACGACATCGTCGACTGACTACGGGCGCGGCGGGCTCAGTAGTCTCGGTCGCGAACCAAAGTAGATCCTCATGTCGCGATCGAATGCCGCGCGGTCGGCCGAGGGGATCCGGTCGCGTACGACGTACACCGTGAAGGCGCCGAACACCGTATCGCGGTCGACGATCATCCAATCCGAAACGCTGTCCGGTCGTACGACGACCGTGTCTCCCATTTTCACGCGACGCAGATTCACGTGTGTGTTGCCAAGCGTGCCGCGGAGACGCGTTCCGTCAAACGACAGCTCCGAGGCCCAGATGTGCTCGACGACATCACCTTCGGCGACTCGGACTTTGACGCCTGCGTAGGACTGTGTGGCCGGCGGATGTTCGACACGCTGGACAAATGCATTGACGGATCGCCGAGCCATCGCCATGGCGCCGTTCATCGCCGAATCATCGGGCGCAAAATTGACGACGGCGGGATCGCCGGGGCGTCGAATGATCGGATTGCGTTGGCCCGGCGCCGCTTGCGGGATCAGAACGCCGACGAGGAGCACGACTGCAACTCGTGACCAGACCCGTCGCATACAGTTCGGCAGCATGCCCGACAGTAATACGGTTTTCGTCTCGTGGCGACCTTCTCGATCGCTCACACCCAGGACGTCGGTGGTTACTCAGCGATCGTGATGATCCCGCTCGGTGCCTCCAGCACTTCCGCCGTTCGGCGCGCCGCCGCGTCGACGTGCACGCGCGGCGGTTCCGGCTGTGAGTTCTCATAATACGTCCCTTCGCCGTACAGCCTACCGTACCGCAGAACCACGCCGTGATTGGCGAGGACGACGCGCTCGAGCTCCTGCGTCGCCTGACCGACGTCGCCGGGAAGCGACCAGGCAACGCTTTGCGCGAAGAACCGCTCGACGTCCGCCGCTCGCGCAGCGTCAAGGAGGTTGCGCGTTCCCTCACGTCGGATGCGCGCGTTCAGCGCGGACGAACCAGCGATCAACTTCTCGTCGTCGGGCAGGTCGGTGACCTGGTGCATGAGGAGGTCGGGCGCGAAGTCGACGACTACCTGCTCGAGCTTCGTGGCGTCGTAGACGTCGCATACGACCGGAGTGGCGCCCAAGGCGCTCAGGAGGCCGGCCTTTTCCGGTGAGCGCGTCATCCCGTTCACGACGTGCCCCGCTTTCACGAGGAGCGGGACGAGCCGAATACCTATCACGCCCGACGCGCCGGCGAGAAAAATTCGCATCAGGACAAACTACCTGCGGTCAGACCCGCGTGGAGAAGGGGTTCGGTCACGTGGTCGATTGGCCGACCAGAGCGTCGCGTGGCGGACGGAAGGCGCAGAACATAGCTTCCGAATCTCGACGCAAATCCCAGGAGAGGGCGCATGCCCCGCAAGCCGGAGAACACTCGCCATCCCGATCGGCGTGATTTCCTGAAGACATCCGGCGCGGCCGCGGCCGGGGCGCTTTTGCTGCCGCGACTCGAGCTGCTTGCCGAAGCGCCTCCGATTTCCGAATCCGCGAGCGCCGCCCTCACCGGCTGGACCGTGAAGCCGTTCGCCCTGACACAGGTGAAGCTCACCGAAAGTCTGTTCACGCAGAAGCGCGACCGCATTCTGAAATACGCGCGCGGCTACGGCAGCGAAGCCGACCTCTACGCCGGCCCGGATCGGGTGTTGTCGATCTTCCGCGCCAACGCCGGCCTCGACACGAAGGGCGCTGAGCCCGTGGGCAGTTGGGAGAATGGCACCGGGTACCTGCGTGGCCACTACGCCGGCCATTTCATGAGCATGCTCGCCCAAGCGTACGCCGGTACGGGCGATGAGACCTTCAAGCAGAAGCTCGACTACATCGTTCGCTCGCTCGCCGAATGTCAGGACGCATTGGCCGCGGCGGCGCGCAAGCCCACGCCGCGCGACACAGGCAAATTTGGCGGAGCGGTGCGACTGAGCGGCTCACCGATCGGCCTCGCCGAGCATGTGTCGATACCCGCGGGAGCGATGCGCGGACTGCGCGACTTCACGATCGCGCTCTGGATCAATCCCCAGCAGTACGATCGCGCTCGGCTCTCCGACTCGCGGGCGAGCGTCGATCTCGCCACTCTCTACAACGGCGCCGCCATCTTCGATTTCGGTTCGCCGAACCCGCAATTCGCCGAACCCGCGCTGTCGCGCATGTACCTGACGATCCGCGCCGGCAACGACAAGCCCGTGCCGCGCTTCGCGATCACGACGAGTGGCGCGAATGGCGAGCAGCGCCTGGACGCGACGCAGCCACTATCCGTCGACAAGTGGACGCACGTCGCCATCACCCACTCCGGTTCGACGGCGACGCTCTACATCGACGGCGCACCGGTGGCGACCAATGCCGAGATGACGCTCTCCCCCGCCGACTTGGGCGAGACGACCGGCAACTGGCTCGGGCGCTGCCAGTTTCCGCAACGCAATGTGTCCTACCTCAACGCGCAACTTGACGAATTCCAGATCTTCGATCGGGCCTTGACCCAGGCCGAAGTTGGTTCGCTCTTGGCCTCGGCCGGCGGCACCGTCGGCGGCGGCAACGTGCTCTGGTACCGCTTCGATGAGACCGATGGCATGAAAGTCGTCGATTCGTCGGGCAAAGGACGCCACGGAACTGTCATTGCTCCAACCGACGGCCGGCGGCATCCCGGGTTCCTCTCCGCCTATCCGGAGACGCAGTTCATGCGCCTCGAGGAATTCGCGACGTACGGCGGCAATCAGGGCATCTGGGCGCCGTACTACACGTTGCACAAGATCCTCTCCGGACTGCTCGCTGCAAACGCGCTGACCGGGAACACCCAGGCGCTCGATGTGGCGACGAAGATCGGCGACTGGGCGTACGGACGGCTGTCGAAGCTGCGTCCCGAGCAGTTCGACCGGATGTGGAACATGTACATCGCGGGTGAATACGGCGGCGCGAACGATGTTTTCGCGAGTCTCTATGCCGTCCGACGCAAGCCGGAATACCTCACCGTCGCGCGCTACTTCGACAATCGCAACGTGAAGGACCCGACGGTCGCCGGCACCGACATCCTCGACGGCCGGCACGCCAACCAGCACATCCCGCAGTTCATCGGCTACTTGCGCGTGTACGAGCAGAACGACAGCACCGAGTATTACACGGCCGCGAAGAACTTCTGGGACATGGTAGTGCCGCACCGCGTCTACGCGCACGGCGGCGTCGGTGTCGGCGAGATCTTTCGCAAGCGCGACGCGATCGCCGGCTCGCTCTACTCGGAGCCGAACAATCACAACCACGCCGAGACTTGCCCGCTTTACAATATGCTCAAGCTGAGCCGGAACCTGTTCTTCCACGAACCGCATCCGAAGTACATGAACTATTACGAGCAGGGGCTTTACAATCAGATCCTCGGCTCGCGGCGGGATGAGGATAGTGTGACGAGTCCCGAGGTGACGTACTTCGTTCCCGTGCGCCCCGGCGAGCGTCGCCAATACGGCAACGCCGGGACCTGCTGCGGCGGCACTGGCATGGAGAACCACACAAAGTATCAGGATTCGATCTACTTCCAGTCGGCGGACGCGCGAAGTCTTTATGTGAATCTGTACATTCCGTCCATCCTCGACTGGAAGGACAGAGGGTTCACCGTCCAGCAAACGACGAAGTATCCGTTCGAGGGAGCGAGCACCCTGACGGTGACCGGCAATGGCCGCCTCGCGGTCATGCTGCGCGTGCCGTCGTGGGTGCGTCGGGGCTATACTGTGACCGTGAACGGTCAGCCGCAGCGCGTCAACGCCACGGCGGGCACCTACGTCACGATCGACCGTCAGTGGAAGAGTGGCGACACGATCGAGATCGCGATGCCGCTCAGCTTCCGCGCCGAGCGAACGATCGACGATCCGTCGGTCCAATCAATTTTCTATGGACCGACGCTGCTCGCCGTTCAGGCAGCCCCTGTGGGCGAGACGTTCGAAACGGGGCTGATTCCCGTTTCCCTCTTCAAGCACTACAAGTTGTCGGGCGATTTCGCCGCGGCGATGACACCCATCCCCGACAAGCCGCTTCACTTCACCTTCAACGGCCAAACCCTGGCGCCGTTCTTCGTGTCTGATCCTCAGGCCGGACAGACGCAGCCGTATCACGTGTACGTCCGGCGCCACGAGCCGGCGATCGTGTTCGGCAACGTTGATAGCGGTGTTGCCAACGCCAAGCGCGACGACGGCGTGACATTCCTCGACGCGGTCTGGGCCGGCGCACCATTCGCCGACTTCGGGCAGTTCATGACGGTCGTCGAACGGACCGCGGCGGCGTGGCGCGCATCAGGCGCTCTCACGGCGACCGACGCGAGCGCGGTCGTTCAGGCGGCGCGGCATGCGCAGGGAGAGCTGGGATAAGACGCTGGTCGGCCCACCGACGCCGGAGTTCAGTTATGCCCCGCTACTGGCACGTTGTGTCGCTGCTCCTCCCGGCTGCCGCCATGGCGCAGCAGCCGGGCTCGGCGGGCGCCACCCGGCCGAAGCTCGAGGTGCTCAAGTCGCTCCCCGAGGCGCAGCTCTTTCCGCTGATGAATCTCGTTGCGACTTCTCTCGGTGTGCACTGCGATTATTGTCACGTGCAAGCCACGCCGGATCTCGCGCGAACGCCATCGAATGCCGGCGGGTGGGTGTGGGACCGCGATGACAAGCAGCCGAAGCGCCGCGCGCGCGAGATGATGAAGATGGTCGTCGGAATCAACACGTCGGTCTTTGGCGGAGAGGCGAAGGTCACCTGTTACACGTGCCATCGCGGCTCGACACAGCCGTCGCGCCTCCCGTTGCTCCCGCCTCCGGCGCCCGGAACCGCGCGCACACCGGCTCCGACCCCACTGCCCACCGCCGACCGCGTCTGGGCCGCGTACGTTGCAGCTGTCGGCGGAGGCGACGCGTCCGCTCGCGCCGCCGCCATGAATATTCGTGGATGGGACGAGCGTCCGGAGGGCCGTTATGGTAAGGTCGAGATCACGGTGGCCGGATCCGATCGGTATCGGATCACACTCACGACGCCGGATGCCACGACGAACCAGGGATTGGACGGCGACGTTGCCTGGGTCGGGACGGGCGATCGCGTGCAGCGCCTTTCGTCGCCCGCCGACATCGCCCGCATGCGGCGAATCGCGATGCGATACCAGCCGGTGAAAGAGCAGCCACGAGACCTTCGCGTCGTCGGCATCGAGCGGCTCGACGACCACGACGCCTACGTTCTGCAGGGGCGAATCGACTCCCTGACGACCCAGCGCTCGTATTTCGACGTCGTCACCGGTCTCTTGCGACGGGAGATCACGACGACGGAAACACTGCTGCTCCCGCTCGAGGAGCAGGTCGATTACGACGACTACCGGGATGTGGCAGGGATACAGATGCCCTATCGTGTGCGGACGTCGGACGGCGCTCCGTACTCGACGACGACGCGGATATTCACCGACATTCGTCGCAACGTCCCAACGGCCGACACGCTTTTCCGGCCACCATCGCCTCGCTAAGGCTCACGAAGCAATGACGCGAACGCGCCCCCCCCCCCGCCGCCGCCGGGCGCAGTGAATCAAAAAGACGATGGCCCGCCGGACGTTGAGCTTCCAGACATCGACTCCGTCACCCGAGTATTGATTGCATCGGTGGCCCGGCGACAGGGCAAGCTGAAGGAGAATTGCGAGCCGGCATCCGCCCGCGCGACCCAGACGCGCCCACCCACCGTCTCGACGACCTCCTTCACGAGACTGAGCCCAAGTCCGGTCCCCTCGATGGGGGTCGCATTCTCGGCTCGAAAGAATCGCTCGAAAATCCGGCCGAGGCTCGCTTCAGGAACTCCCAGGCCGTTGTCTTCGACGGTGACAATCACTTCACGCACGGCGTCGAACTCGGATCCGTGTTTCGCCGAGATCGTCACCCAGCGCTCGGCCTTCGACGGGTCGGAGTACTTGATGCCGTTGGAAATCAAGTTGGCGAGACAGAGCTCGACGGCCGCGGCGTTCACCTCGACCGCCGGAGCCGGCGACACGACCCGGACATCGACCGCGCGATCGGCCGCCAAATCGCGGAGTTGGCGCGCGGCCTCCTCGATCGCCGACGGAAGCGAGACGTGCCGTTGCTGGCGCGCGTCCAGGTCCAGTCGGCTCAGCTCGAGGAGGTTCTCGAGAATCAGCCGCATGTTGTCCGCGTTCCGGACGATCACGGCGGAAAGGTTTGCCCGGTCTTCCGGCGTCAGCTCGAGCGATTGAAGCATTTGTCCCGCGCCGAGCGTCGCGCTGATGCGATTCCGCATCTCATGCGTGAGCGCGCGATTGAACGCGCGCAAGCGACTCTCGCGTTCCGTGGTGCGCTCGCGCGCCAGCTCGAGGAACCGGGCGGTTGTCGACTGTTGGATGAGCGCGAGGGCCTGGAACAGGCGGTGCGAACAGGCAATGCCGTCGCTCCCGTCGCCGGTCAGTCCGATCGAGGAGACTTCGTCCTTCACCAACGCGAAGAGAAGGCCTCCAAGGATCTCGAATTCCTTCAGAATTTCGTATTCGCTAAAACCCTGCGTGTGCCGCAGTGCGCCGAGCTCGCGCGCGTGGTGGACAACCGCGCTGTCCGCGGCAATGGTCTGTGTCGAATCCTCGACAAAGGCCCCGATCCCGTCGATCAGGAGCGGCATATGATCGAGGAGCTCGTCCGTCGGAAAGATCTGTCGCGGTGCGACAGTCACGCGGACAGCGAGGCGCTCGAGCCAGCGACCGGCGATGGCGGCGCGCGAGTCGCGAATTCGACGCCCGACGTGCTGAGCCAGATTGGGAGAGGACATCCGAGGACCAGCGGGAGGAGGGTCGGCCGGGAGTTGCCGCGTTCGGGTAACGTACGGGGCGGTACAACCGAACGCAAAGACGTTTGGCGGGCGACGTCCATTCGAGCTCGACCATGAGCGCGTCCCGGCGGCGGGCTTTCCCGGTGTAGACGCGACTCGGCTAGGTTCACTGCGATCGCCGCCGCTGGCGAAGAAGGACGAGAGAAGATGCCCTTCCCTGAATGACGGGGAAAGACGATCGCGACGACTGGGTCTCTTACATGCCGACGCGTACGACCGTACCTGCCGGCGAAATCCGCATGTCGTAATTGCGCGGCAATTCTCGTTACCGAAACAAGAGGCATACGTCGCCGCGAAATCGGCTCGCCGCGTCCGCTCGGACACGGACGCCGCACGGATCATGTTCCTTATGAGCGCGGCCGGCTTCGACGCGCTGATCGGATGCTTCGATGCCAAGTACCACTACTGGTTCATCCGGCCGCCGCAGGCAGATGCAGGCATCGTACAGTATTACCGACACCGCAACACCCGTCGTACCCGTCCGCTCACTCCTGTTTCTCGGGCGCGTTCAGCGGCGTACTGATCGACGCCTTCCCAAGCGAGTGAAGAAAAACCCGCACGAACCTTGTCGCAGTCGGATGTTCGAGGCAGTCCCCGGGTGTACGGGGTACGGAGGGCGGCGGGACTGACGCGCGGAGTGGGGCGTCGAAGCGAGCGTACGGCGTGCGGCGGACTGACGCGCCGCGTGGGGCGTCGCGAGGCGTGCGCGGCCGGCGGCTTGACGACCGAGGTAACTGCTGGCGGTGATTTGCTGCCGACTGGAGGGAGACGGTAACGCACCCGCGAGCAGACGCCTCATAATTGCTCATGTGCATGACCGAGCCGTCCGCGGAGCAACTCGCGTGGGAACGCACCTGTTCTCGCGCCATCACATCCGACACCGTGTGGAAGCTCGACGTCTACCGCGCCGCGCTCTTTTTGATTCACTGCGCCCGCGCCGACATGCGGTCGATTCCAGGCCTTCGCCCCGAGGATAAGCTCGCGGACGAACTCCTCACGGCGGCCGCTTCGGTGAGCGCGCACATTGGGGAGAGTTACGGCCGGTGGGGTATGGCCGATCAGCTCCAGTTCTTGGGCTACGCTCTTGGCTCCCTGCGGGAAACCATCTCCTGGTACGAGGCCTCGCGCGACCGTCTGCCTCACGCGATCGTTGATGACCGCCAGTTGCTCATCGCTCGCGTTCGAGCGCTTCTCCTCGGGTACATTCGCTCGCTGCGGAACAAGCGTCGTCGCGCCCCGCGCCGTTAATCCGCCGCACGCCGCACGCCTGCCCGACGCCCCACGCCGCGCGTGAGTCCCTCCGCACGCCGCACGCCGCGCGTGAGTCCCGCCGCACCCCGACGCCGCCCCCGCACCGGATTGACAGAGACCTATAGATGTCCTACATATATCGTGTAGAACTCCTACACCTCGCCCTGATGCCTCGATCGCCTGCTCCCCCACGCCCCGACAAGAACGAGCTCCTCAAAGGCACGCTCGACATGCTCGTCCTCCAAACGCTGAGCCTCCAACCAATGCACGGCTACGGCGTTGCGCAGCAGATCGAAGCGCTCTCGAAGGATGCGCTGCGCGTCGAACAGGGCTCGCTCTATCCCGCGCTCGAGCGCTTACAGAAGCGCGGCTGGATCACGTCGAAGTGGGGCGAATCCCCCACGGGACGCCGCGCCCGGTACTACAGCATCACCGCCTCCGGCCGGCGACAGCTCGGCGACGAGATCTCCAGCTTCGACGCCATGCTCGTCGCCATCAACCGCGTCCTGCGGCGAGCCTAGGCGCCTCATGTCGCTCCTCGACGCCCTGCGGTATCGCTGGCGGGTCCTGACACGCCCCGGCGAGCATGAGTCCGAGCTCGCCGACGACGTCGAGTTCTTTGTTCGCGCGGAAACCGCGCAACAGAAGCATGGCTCGCGTGACCTGC
This sequence comes from Gemmatimonadaceae bacterium, assembly GCA_025928335.1. Taxonomy (GTDB): domain Bacteria; phylum Gemmatimonadota; class Gemmatimonadetes; order Gemmatimonadales; family Gemmatimonadaceae; genus JAQBQB01. The sequence continues at coordinate 1,241 of JAICJQ010000111.1, read as the reverse complement.
TCTCTCCCGAAGAGGCACGGAATCTGGCGTCGCGCCGATTCGGCAACCGCACCTACTACCGTGAAGAAGCACGGCGCGTCTCCGGCCTCACCTTCTTCGACGTCCTCGCGCAGGATGCGCGTTTTGCCTTCCGGATGTTCGCGCGCGCTCCCGGCTTCACGGCGATTGCGGTGACCACCCTCGCCATCGGGATCGGCGCCAACACCGCGCTCTTCAGTGCGGCCAACACGTTGCTGCTTTCGCCGCTCCCGTTCCGTCAGCCCGAGCGTCTCATGAACGTGACGCTCACGATCCCACCGACGTCGGGCAGCACCGGGACGGACGAAATGGTCTGGTCCTCGCCAAAGGTCGACGCGTTCCGCGAGAGTCAGAGCGCGTTCAGCGATCTGACCGCCTGGACGGAGGTGCAAAGTACACTCCGGGTAGGCGACGAGGCGGTTCGGCTGACCGGCGAGTTCGTCGACCAGTACTACTTTCGGACGCTCGGTGTCGTGCCGTCGCGGGGCCGCTCGATGCTGCCGACCGAGAACCGCGCGGACGGTCCGCCGGTCGTTGTGATCTCGGACGACTTATGGCGCATGGCGTTCAACCGCGATTCCGCGGTCATCGGCAAGACGGTCGGCATCGACCTCTCGACGTTCACCATCATCGGTGTCGCACCGCCGCGTTTCGCCGGCGTGAGCGGCAGCGCGCGCTTCTGGATGCCCTTCCTCAGCGCGCCCGGGGCGTGGGACGCCATGTACTTCTTGAATCCGTACCAGCACTCGTTTCATCTCATCGGCCGACTCGCGCCAGGTACGACGCCGCAACGCGCGACGACGATAGCGCGTGAGCTCGGCCGCCGAATCGACGCGCGCTATCCCGACCCCGGGCCGATCACACGTCACTGGGGAGCGGACGCCCGAGCGCTCGACGCAACGCGGCTCGACCTCGAAGGACGCCGAACGCTTTTGCTCCTCTTCGGCGCGGTCGGCATGGTGCTGCTCATTTCATGCGCGAACGTTGCAAATCTGTTTCTCGTGCGCGCCGAGGGTCGGCGTCGCGAGATCGCGGTGCGGCTCGCCATCGGGGCGTCGCGCTCGAGGCTCCTGCGTCAGCTACTCGTCGAGAGCGTGCTGCTGGCGGTGGCCGGCGGCGTGGCGAGTATTCTGGTCGCGGCGATCGGCGTGAGGATCATTTCGTCGGTGCAGCCGGCGTTGTGGGGGACTCGGAGTGCGTCCGGCGTCGGCACCATGCTGGTC
>JAICJQ010000076.1 GCA_025928335.1 Gemmatimonadaceae bacterium | reverse complement strand
GTCCCCACCGGAGGCCGATGAGCCCACTCGTCCGACATCTCGCAACATGTCGAACGGCGCCACCACGAGAGTGGCGCGAGAGCCACGGTCCCCATCGGAGTCGCAACTTCACTGATCGGCGCGTAACCCTGCCGCGGGACAACTTCCCGTCGCGGGGTTCGCCTTTTTAGCGAGGTGACATGTCCCGACGTCGGCACTTTCACCGTGTTGCTCTTCCCAGACTCCCGCGGGCCCGCCGCCGCAAGAACATTCCGGCCGGCCATCAGAAGCGAGCGATCAAGCGCGCGGCGATGCGCGACTGTGGACGCCGCTGTGTCTACTGCGCCGCGGCCCTCGACTTCGACTTCGCGACGCTCGACCACGTGCACCCGCTCTCGCACGGCGGCGCCCACGTTCCGGGCAACGTCGTCCTTGCCTGTGCACGGTGCAATAGGCTGAAGGGAAACATGCTGCCGACCGAATTCTTCGCGCGATACCCCTGGGCGGGACTCAACTTCATCGCGCATGCGCGCGCGGTGCATCGAGCGTTGAAGCGATGCGCGAGACGCGCGGTCAGCTTAGCCTACGCCGCGTAGTCGCCAGGCAATCGCGGATCTTCTCTCACGTCTGAGGCCCCGAACCTGACGTCGAGGCTTCAGACGTCAGTTAGGGGCTTCAGACGTCAGTTAGGCGGTTCAGACGTCAGTCAGTAGTCCACGGGGCGCAAGTAGCTTTCCCCGATCGCCGTCGGACTCACCATCGCAACCGTGGGAAGCCGGCGTTTCCAGTGCGTTCCTTCGACGCGCTTCTTCACGACCGCTACGTCCGCCGCATCGAAGCCGCGCGCGGTCAGCTCGTCGGCGCTAAAGCCGCTCAACAGCCAATTCAGGATTTCGTCGGCGCGCTCATAGCTGATGCCGAAGTCGCCTTCGTCCGTCTGACCGACGACGAGATCCGCCGTGGGTGGTTTGTCGACGACCACGCTCGGAACGCCGAGATGTCGCGCCAGCGCCCAGACCTGCGTCTTGAAGAGATCACCCAGCGGATTGATCGGCGGCGAATCGTCGGCGTGCCAGGTGAAATAGCCGAACAAGCGCTCCGTCTTATTGCCCGTCCCGAGTGGGATTCCGTGATGCTTCGCCGCGAGATCGAACAGCGTGATCATGCGCATGCGCGCCATCACGTTTCCGCGGCGACCACCGTCGGCGTCGGGCTCGTTGCACAGATAGCCGTCGACCGCCGGCGAGATATCGACCGTTCGTGATCGAATTCCCAACGCCTCTATCACGAGCTCGGCGTGGTCCAGGCTCTCTCGGCTCGACGTGCGATATGGCATGCGCACGCCGAGGACGTTCTCTGGCCCCAACGCCTTCGCCGCGAGGTACGCCGTGACCGCCGAGTCGACACCGCCCGAGACGCCAATCACGGCGCAGCGAAAGTGCCGGCGCTCCATCTCGTCACGGATGAAGTTGACGAGCCATTGCTCGGTCAGCTCGCCGTCGATCTGCAGCGGGGCCGGCGCTCGCTCGTCGCTGGCGCTGACGCGGACGACTGTGAGCTCGCCGTCGTTTTTTACCGATCTGTCCGACTTCGGCGGCGCGGAGCGAACCGAGAGCGCCGGGAGATCGTACTCGAGCGCGTACGGCTGCCGAGCCATCGCCGCGTCGAGGCTCACGCGAAGGTGCGGCATCATCGTCTCGAGGTCGGCGACGAGCGGGGCATCGGCGCGGGCGCGCGTGACGTCCGCGAGATCGACGGTCACTGAGAGAATCGCGTCGTCCCAGAGCGGCGCGCGTCCGCGGACGTCGCCCCGTGGGCCGACCACCAACGAACTGCCCGGAAACATCTTGCCGCCTTCACTGCCGACGAGGTTGGCCAGGGTGACGTAAATACCGTGCTCGTCGGCGATCTCACGAATCAACCGGTCCCAGCGGCTCACGCTCGCCGGTCCCGGAACATCGTCGGATTTCGGCCAGAGCCCCCGTGCCGGCGGCGCTGAACACACGAAGAGGATCTGGGCGCCGTCGAGCGCCGCGATCGTGGCCGTGGTGCTGTGCCACGCATCTTCGCAAACGAGCAGCGCGGCCCGTCCCCATGGCGTGTCGAACGCGCGAACGTCGCGGCCACGTTCGACGAACCGCTCCTCGTCGAACAGCCCATAGGTCGGCAGAAAGACTTTGCGGTGAACGTGTGCGATCCGGGCCTCGCCGGTACCGAGCGTCACGTACATCGCGCTGTTGTACAACTTGTTGTTCCAGACCTCGTAGAAGCCGAGCGTCACGTCGAGCGGCCGCGGATCGGGGACGGCCGCTCGATAGGCCGCGTCGAGTTCCGCGGCGAAGGTGCCTGCCGTGACGGCGTTGTCGCGAACCGCGCCTTCCAGGAAGTAGCCGGTCAGCGCGCTTTCCGCCAAGCAAAGCACAGTCGGGCGCGGCTCCATGCGGTCGACCTGTGCGAAAACCGATCGGAGTCGCGCGAGATTGCTCGGCCGATCGCCCTTCCGGGGCTTGAATTGGGCGATGGCGAGGTGAACGAGCGGAGCCATATCACTAAGCTAGTGCGGATTTCGTCATAGCGGCGACGACCCGCTCCGTGCGACGTTACGCGATGCCGGCCCGATGGTCTCCCTTCGGGAGTTCCGGTAACTTTCGACCGTCGCGGCGGGTACCAAATTTCAATGAAGCAACGTTTCGTCGTCGTTGCGGCCGCTGGAGTGTTGGCGGCCGTTCTGCCGCTTTCCGCTCGGGCACAGGACTCGGCGCACCAGACCGCCGAAGCTTGGCGCATCATTCCGCTTGCCCAATCGTCGCTGGTGTTTGCCCGCGACGGCTCTCCGATCGGTGAGATCGGCCGCGAGAACCGCACGAGCGTTCCGCTCAAGTCATTGCCGTTCTACGTCCCGAAGGCGTTCATCGCCATCGAGGATCAGCGCTTCTACGAGCACGACGGCGTCGATGTCAAAGCAGTTCTCGGCGTCATCAAAGGAAAAATTCTCAACCAGAATCGCGGCGGCGGCAGCACGATCACGCAGCAACTCGTCGGGTACATGCACCCCGACATCATCGACCGTTCCAAGGTGAGCGGCACCGAAGGCATCTCGCGCAAGTTCCACGAGCAGTCGGCGGCGCGCGAGATGGAGCGCCATTACTCGAAGGACCAGATCCTCGAGGCGTATCTCAACCAGATCAACCTCGGTCGCGGCTGGTACGGGGTGGACGCGGCATCGCGGCACTACTTCGGTCATCCGGCGTCGAAGCTCACGCTCGCCGAGGCGGCGACGCTGGCCGGACTTCCGAAATCACAGCCGTACTACGATCCAATCGGTCATCCCGATCGCGCGCGCGAACGGCGCAACCTGATCCTTCAGAAGATGGCGGAGCAGAAGTTCATCACGCAGGACGTCGCGGACAGGACGAAGCTCGAGCCGGTCGTCACGGCGGCCAATGGTGGCATGGCGGCCGCCTCGGGCTACTTCGTGGACGCCGTGCGACAGCAGGCGGAGCGCGCCGGACTTCCTGTGATGAATGGCGGCTATCGTTTGTACACGACGCTCGATCCGACCCTGCAGCGCGCGGCTGTGACGGCAATTGTCGAGGGCACCAACAAGATCGAGGCGCAGAAGGGCTACAAGCATCTCACCCAGGCGCTCGCCAAGGGCAACGAAACCGATTACCTGCAGGCACTTGCCGTCGCCGTCGATCCGCAGACGGGCGACGTCCGCGCGCTCGTTGGCGGCCGGAATTACGCTCGTGCGCCGTTCAACCGTGCGATCGTCTCAAAGCGCCAGCCTGGGTCGTCGATCAAGCCGATCGTGTACGCCAAGGCGATCGAGGACAGCGTCGCCGCGAACACCATTGTCCCCGATACGGCGCTCGAGATTCCGCTGCTGCCGGGACAGCCCCCGTACAAGCCGGAGGAGATCGACGGAAAGTTTTGGGGCGCCGTGACGATGCGCGAGGGCAAGCCGAACGGCGCAATGACCATGCGCGAGGGACTCATTCACTCGCGCAACATGATCGCGATCCAACTCGGACTGCGCGTCGGCATGGACTCCGTTGCCGCCCTCGCGCAGCGCCTCGGTATTACGACGCCGCTCTATCCGGTTCCGGCGAGCGCGATCGGCGCGTCAGAAGTGCATCCGATCGATCTGGTGGCGGCGTACACGGCGTTCGCCAACAACGGTCTGGTTGTCCAACCCCGCTTCATCACCAAGGTCGAAGACGGAAATGGACGGAAGGTCTATGAGCGTCCACCGTCCACGCCGCAGCAGGTGCTCGATCCGCGCGTGGCGTTCATCATGCGCGACATGATGCGTGACGTCGCGGAGCGGGGAAGCGGAACGGCGGCGCGGAAGGCGGTGCCGGACAACGTGCCGATCGCGGGCAAGACCGGCACGACGAACGACAACGTGGATGTGTGGTTCGTCGGCATGACGCCCGAGATTGTGGCCGGTGTGTGGCTCGGCTTCGACAAGCCGAAAACGATAGCAAAAGGTGCAGTCGGTGGCTTGCTCGCCGCGCCGATTTGGGGGCAAATGATCGGCCACTACTATGCGGGTCGCTCCTCAGCCGGCTGGGGCCCGCCACCGGATGGTCTCGTCTACGCCGAGCTCGATCGTGACACGGCGTTGCCTGCTACGCCGGGAACGATGCCGGATCGTCGGTACACCGAGTATTTCCTGCCCGGCACCGAGCCAACGGAGCTGCGCGACAACCCGTGGAAAGTGCCGCGTTGGGGACCGCTCTTCACTCCGATACGCGTCACGTCGTCGCCGAAATAGATCAGCGGCGGGCACGCGGTGCGGGCGACTGAAAGCAATCCGCCAAGCAGTGGGCTGAGCGACCTCAGAACGAAAACGGAAGCCGCGTGCTTTCCGTCGTTTGCCGAACGAAGATCAGCAAGTCGAAGTCGTTCGGGAAAACCTGCTTCGCGAAGAACGAAGCCTCTGATGACGGGAAGAAGGTGCTTCCGATGCCGCGCATGAGAATCGGACCCGCGAGCGGCGCCGCGGTCGATCCACCCGACGGGATTTGTCGCGTATCGAACAGAGCGAGGCTCTTCCCGGCGGACAGGAATAGGGACTCGAGCGAATTGTCAGGCACGAGTTGCGCGTCGAAGGTGCTGATTTCGCCGGCAGCGGAAACCGCGTTGAACCGGCCTCGTCCGAACAGGAAGCCCAGCGCGACGTAGTCCGCCGCGTATTTGGCTCGCAGATACCCTCCCATGAGAGTGGGAATCGCGTTGACATGCTGGTTGTGAGCCCAGACGGCGATCCTGGTTCCTGTCGGTGAATGATCCTTGATCCACGTGACATTCTCGGCCATCGACTTGTCGCGCGAGAGACTTGCTAGCCCGAGGTTATTCGCCAGCGAAATCCACAACTCGAATTGTTGAACGAGCCGCGCGTGGTGGAGCACCGTCTCGAACGAGGTCGGCTCGGCCGCCTCGTACGAGGCCCGTTTGCTCGCGATCAGGTCGTAGACGGATTGGAGATTGGCGGCGCAGGCCGCCTTCGCAGCAGCATCGCGCGCCGCGTAGACGATGGCCTGCTGCGCGAAGAGTTGAAAATGATTGCGGAACGGTAAGATGCACGAGAAGCGATCGTCGACGACGCTCGAGCTCGCGGGATCGACTCGCGCGATGAACGCAGCAACGCTGTCCATCGACGCGCCGGGAAACTGCATGTCGATTCCGGAGAACTGAACGCGCTGCGACGCCGACGCCGTGGAATTCCACTGCCGCATCCATGCGATCAGGTCGAGCACCTCCTGGGTGTTCCAGGTCCAGAAATAGAGGTGCGAGAGGAGCTTTTTCGGATCGCCATCGCCGCCGAGCACGTAGCGATTCACATCGTCTGCCTCGGGGGACGTCGCTTCGATCGCAAAGCGAGTGAACCCCATCTGTTGAACGAGGAATTCGAGAAGGCGGTGCTTGAGAAGGAAAAAGTCGCGGGTGCCGTGCGTTCCCTCGCCCATACCGACGACGTGCGCGGAGCCCACCATGCTCGCGATCGGCTCGAGGTCGTCGCTACGCAGCGTGGGATCGCTGCCGCTCAGGGTCACCGTGTTTTGTGTCAGCCACTCCACTGTCGTGAGCGAGCTGCCGGCGATTCCCTCGAAGTCGAGATTGACCGGAGTGGAGAGCGATCTGACATAGGCGTTCGCGACGGCCACCGAATCGCTGGACGGGTGCGGCGGGTCCACATTGGTGAGCGCCACGTTGCCGGCGACAATCTCCAATTGCATGTCGTCGAGCGTGAGCGCCCCCTTTCCGTGCAGCAACGCGCCGAACGAGAATCCAAGCGCGTTGTCCGCTACGTCGAGGACGATCGAGACTTGGTGCCAGTCCGACGTGCCGGTGAGCGGCCGGCCCGTCATGTTGTCGAAGGCCAGGGTTTGGCCCGGACCGTCGACGCGCAGCCAGAGTCCCGCGACGTCGGCGTCGACATCCTGCTGTTTGACCCACGCGGAAAAACGAATGCGTTTTCCCCGATAGGAGTCGGAACGCAGGGTCTGCGTGATGACGCCGAAATTCGGAGAGCCGGTGGTGTTGCCTGATATAAAAGCGGCTTCGGTTCCGCTGTGTTTGTCGCTCGTCAGGCCGATCCGGTATCCGGAGGGCACCGCGCCTCCCCAACCGTCCGGGATGCCGATGCGGAAATCACCGACAAGCGTCGCGGACGGCGCGTCGAGATTGCACGCCGCCAAGAGCACGGCCGTCGCGAGACCAAGCCAGTTCAGGGCGCGGATGCTCATCTCGACTCGATTTGTCGAAGATTTTGCATACAATAAACGCTTCGGACCGATGTGCAAGGGCTGAGAAACGAAAACGGGCCCGCATCGTTGCGGGCCCGTTTCACCGATCAAAAGGTCAGGCTCAGGCAACCTTGGTTGCCGCACCCTCCATCTCCTCCATCAACGTCGGTTGCGTCGCTCCGGACGCATTCACGGGAACGAGGGCAATCTCGAACACCTCATCGAGCGTGCTCACGCAGTGGAACTTGAGCTGGTTGCGCACGTCTTCCGGAATGTCCTCGATATCCGCTTCGTTTTCCTTTGGCAGGAGGATTGTCGTAATGCCGGCGCGATGCGCGCCGAGCACCTTTTCCTTTACCCCGCCGATCGGCAACACTCGGCCGCGCAGCGTAATCTCGCCCGTCATCGCGACATCTTTTCGCACCGGCCGGCCGGACATCGCGCTGACCAGCGCCGGTGCCATCGTCACGCCCGCTGACGGGCCGTCCTTCGGAATCGCACCCTGGGGCACGTGGATGTGCACCTCGATCGATCCGAGGCGATCCTCGGGGATCTGAAGCGTCGAGGCGTGCGTCGCCGCGTAGGTCATAGCCGCGCGCGCGGATTCCTTCATCACGTCGCCGAGTTGACCGGTGAGGATGAGCGACACATTGCCCCAACCGCTCACCTGCGTCTTCTCGTCGTCCGTCGACCGTTGCCCATAGGCGTACAACCGACGGATCGCCGCCTCGACGAACATGATGTCACCGCCCGCGGGCGTGTAGTACATCCCCGTTGCCACGCCGACCTCGTTCTCCTCAGCGGCGTGCTCCGGATGCACCCTGGGACGGCCGAGCAACTGACGCACTTCGTCGGCGTCGATCTGACCATCCTCGATCACCTTTCCGTCGCCACCGGCGATGCGACGCGCCACCTTGCGGGCGACCGCGCCAACTTGACGCTCGAGCTGACGGACCCCCGCCTCGCGCGTGTATTTGCTGATGATCGCCGTGACGGCATCATCGGTGAATTTCACTTCCTTGTCGCCAAGCCCCGACTCCTCGAGCTGGCGTGGAATGAGGTACTTCTTCGCGATCTCCGCTTTCTCACGCTCGGTGTAGCCGGCGAATTCCACGACCTCCATGCGGTCGAGCAGCGGACCGGGGATGTTCTGAATGAAGTTGGCCGTCGCGATGAACAGCACCTCACTGAGGTCGAACGGTACGCCGAGGTAGTGATCGGTGAAGTTGTCGTTCTGCGCGGGATCGAGGACCTCGAGCAGCGCACTCGCCGGATCCCCCTGAAACGACACGCCGAGCTTGTCGACTTCGTCGAGGAGGAAGACGGGGTTCTTCGTGCCGCCCTGTTTCATGCCTTGAATGATTCGACCGGGCATCGCGCCGACATACGTGCGACGATGGCCGCGAATGTCTGCCTCGTCGCGTGCGCCGCCGAGTGCGACGCGCACGTACTCACGGCCGAGCGACCGCGCGATCGACTTGGCGATGGACGTTTTGCCCACGCCCGGCGGTCCGACGAACAGCAGAATGGGACCCTTCGCCATCGCGCGCGCCTTGGCTTCTTTCGCGTCCGTGATCGGACGGTCGGCCGTCGAGTTGCTGCCAAGTTGCGGCGTCGCGTCGTCCTTGTTCGCCTTGAGCTTGGCGATCGGCATCTCGCCGGTCTGTTTGAGCTCGGCCTCCATCTGCTGAGCGCGCAGCTGCCGAACCGCGAGAAACTCGAGCACCCGGTCCTTCACATCCGGCAGCCCGTAGTGGTCCTCGTCGAGCACGGTCTGCGCGTGGCCGAGGTCGAGATTGTCGTCGGAACGTTCATTCCACGGAAGCTCGGCGATCCATTCGAGGTACGTGCGAATGACCTGGGCTTCCATCGACTCGCGGCCGGAGCGCTCGAGGCGTCCGAGCTCACGCTCGACTTCCTGCCGGGCCTCTTTGGACAGATCGAGCTTATTCAGTTTGTCGCGAAGCTCGGTGAGCTCCTTGGACTGATCGTCGTCACCAAGCTCCTTTTGAATTGCCTTCATCTGCTCGCGCAGGTACATCTCGCGCTGTCGCTCGCCCAACTCCTCCTGGACCTGCGACTTGATCTCTTCCTGCATCTCGAGGAGACCGATCTGCTTCTGGACGTGCACGAGCACGCGGCGCAGTCGCTCTTCGACGCTCAGGGTCTCGAGAAGGCCCTGCTTCTCCGCTGGTTGGAGCTCGATATAACCCGCGACGAGGTCGGCGAAGCGACCGGGGTCGGTCACCGCGTCGAGCACCTGATGAACGACCTCCTCGGGCAGTCCGCGACGCTCGCCCAACTCGGCGGCGCGTTCGCGTAACTCCTTGTGCAGCGCGACGAACGCCGGGTCGTTTTCATTCACCGGCTTCATCTCGTCCACCGGCATCACCACCGCGCTGAGGTAGCCCTCGGTCGTGGTGTACTGGAGCGCCGTAGCCCGCTGCTCGCCCTGAAGGAGGAGCTGGACGCCGCCAAGGCCGCGCTGGATCTGGCCAATCCGCGCGATCACGCCCATGGAGTAGAGAATGTCCGGGGTGGGCTCGTCCGTGTTGTCTCGCTGCGCCACGGCAAACACGAGCCGCTCACTCTTGAGGGCCGATTCGATGGCGCGGAGCGTTCCCGGCCGCCCGGCCGCAATAGGCGCGGTCAACCCCGGAAAAATGACGGTTCCCCGAAGCGGAAGAACCGGAAGTGTCTGGCGCGTTGCCATTTGCTTTCCGAAAGAGGGAAACGTGCAGCGGTCTCGGCTACCTAGCTAGGCCGAGATTCGCACACTCCATTCCAGCCGCCGGCGGTGTGTGCTAGTCGCTGCAACTGGGTCGGTCGAAACGTCCGGCGACCGTTCGGGGCTGTAGACAATGCATTTCGCGCGCACAGCCAAACGCGTCACGGTGGCAGATTGTCGATACAGAATTGCCGGCGGCGTCGCCGGAAGGCCTGCCCATCCGGCGGACGGGGTCGTCTGTATCCTTCCCGGAAGTTTTCCCGTATGCTAAAATGCGTCATTCCTACACTTACGCCCTAAACGCGAGCTTCTCGATTGTCGGAGCCAGTAGTACCGTCTTCGGATTCCGAGCTGCGCGCGCATGTCGAGCGCGTTCTCAACGCTCACTACGAGCTGGATACCGAGATCGGGCGTGGTGGGATGGGTGTCGTCTATCGCGCCAAAGATAGGCGGCTCAAGCGCGTCGTCGCCATCAAAGTACTTCCGCCAGAGCTGGCTTTCCGCAGCGAGATCAAGACGCGCTTCCTGCGCGAGGCGGAGACCGCGGCGCAGCTCAACCATCCGAACATCGTCGACATCTATGCCGTCGACGAAGCCGAAGGAATTGTCTACTTCGTGATGGCGTACATCACGGGAGACAATCTCGCCAAGCGTTTGCATCAGCAGGGCGCGATGAGTGTAGACGAGACGCGACGAGTGTTGCGCGACGTCGCCGATGCGCTCGCCTACGCCCATGAGCGCGGTGTCATCCATCGCGACATCAAGCCGGACAACATCCTCCTCGACGCGCAGAGCGGCCGCCCGATGGTGACCGACTTCGGCATCGCGCGCGCGGTGACGGAAGGCGACTCTCGCTTGACGGCGACAGGTATCGCGATCGGCACGCCGACGTACATGTCGCCGGAGCAGGCAGCGGGCGAGCGGGCCATTGACGGGCGGAGCGACCTGTACTCTCTGGGGGTCCTGGGCTATCAGATGTTGACGGGCGAGCCGCCGTTCACGGCGAACAGCACGCCGGCGATCCTCGTCAAGCACATCTCTGAGCTGCCGACGCCACTCGAGCAGCGGCGCAGCGACGTGCCGCCGGATCTCGCGCGCATCATCATGACCCTGCTCGAGAAAGAGCCGGCGAATCGCTTTCCCTCAGCAAGCGCGGTGGTCGTCGCGTTGGACACGGGCAAGATGCCTCCGCGACCCGTCACCGCGACGTCGCCTGCCGCGCAAGCGCCGAAGCCCGCCACGATGGGCGCACAGACCTGGCAATCGGCCACCGGCCTCGATGGGACGACGTCCGACTACGCGGCCATGGGGCCGACGCCGGAAGAATGGCGGCGATGGAACGCCGAGCCGGTGGCTCGCTTCCGCAAGAAGCTCGCGCCGTACTTATTCGTCAACGGCGTCATCGTCATCGCGTCGATCGTCGGACAGAGCGATTTCTTCGGCATCACCGTACTCTGGTCCATCTACCTCGCGTTCAAGTACGCGAAGCTGTGGGCGGACGGATACGACTGGCGTGATGTGTTTCGCCAGCCGCGCGAGCGCGATCTGATCGACGTCGCCGACGATTTCTTCACCTACGTGCGATCGATGTTCGACCGCAATCAACGGCAGGTGATGCGCGAGCAGCGTCGCGCGCGGCTCACGCGGTCCAGTGGGCAAATGGCGCTTCCACGTGTTCCGGTCTCCGGCGCCGACGTGATACATGCCGCGGGGACGCACGGCGAGCGTGTGCGGCGCGCGGAATCCGATCGCAACGAGATTCTGGCGCTTCTCGAGCGCATGCCCGCCGCCGAACGCTCGCGCATTCCGGACGTCGGTCGCTCGGCCGAAGCGCTTGCCGACAAGGTTCGGGGTTTGGCGGTCGTGCTGTCCGACCTGGACCGAAGCAACACCGTCGGCGGTTCGGAAGCGCTCGAGGCGGAGATCGCGCGGTTGGAGAATGCCGCCAATCCGCTCGATTCAAAGGGAAGCGAGGAGCGGGTGCGTCGGCTCGCCTACCTCAAGCGGCAGCGCCGTTCGATTGCCGACCTGGCGAATCGGCGCGACGCGGTCGCGGCCAAGCTCGAGACGTGCGTCGTCGCGCTCCAAAACATCAAGTTCGATCTCGTGCGGCTCAACGCGGGTGGGCAGACCCCGCAACACATCACGTCGCTCGCGCTCGACGCCCTGAACCTCGCGGACAGCGTCGACAGCGCGCTCGCCGTCTCCGACGAGATGCGAGGAAACTCGCGGCAAGCCAGCGGACAAGCGGCGCGGTAGCCGTGAACGATTATCTGCGCGATCGCGTCACCGTCGCGGTCGGCACCCAGTACCTCATCGAAAATGAGATCGGCCGCGGCGGCATGGCGGTGGTATATCGCGGGGTCGACACGCGATTGAACCGGACGGTGGCGATCAAAGTGCTGCCACCTGACGTGGCGTTCAATCAAGACGTGCGAACGCGATTCCTTCGTGAGGCACAGACGGCCGCGCAGCTCAGCCATCCCAATATCGTTCCGATCTACAGCGTCGACGAAAAGGACAGCGCGGGACTCGTGTATTTCGTGATGGCGTATGTGGACGGGGAGAGCCTGGGCTCGCGACTCAAGCGCGAGGGTATCTGGCCGGTCGACCGTGCTGTACGCGTGCTGCGCGACGTCGCCGACGCGTTGGCGTATGCGCATGCGCGCGGCGTCGTGCACCGCGACATCAAACCGGACAACATTCTCATCGACCGCGCGAGCGGGCGGCCGATGGTGACCGACTTTGGCATCGCGCGCGCGGCGGCGGGTGAGACGCGGCTCACCGTCACGGGCGTCGCCGTCGGTACGCCGGCGTACATGTCCCCGGAGCAGGCGCTTGGCGAACGCGAAATCGATGGGCGTAGTGATTTGTACTCGCTCGCCGTCGTCGGCTACCACATGCTGACCGGTGAGCCGCCGTTCAAGGCGGTCAACACGCCGGCAATGCTCGTCAAGCACGTGTCGGAGCGGCCGCGTCCCATGCGCGAGCGCCGTCCCGACGTTCCAGCATACCTCGCGGTGGCGATCGACCGTGCGCTGTCGAAGCGGCCGGAAGACAGGTGGACGGACGCCGCCGAATTCCGCGATGCACTCGACGGCGCGCAGACGACACCGAAGCGCAGGCTGGTGGAACCGGCACCCGAGTTGGCACCCGACATCCAGATCCCGGGCTCGCCCGCGCCCGTTCCCGGCATGTTGCCTCAAATGGCGCCGTTCCCGGCGCCGCCGCCGGGCCTCAGTGGGAAGGAGCTGCGGCGTTGGCATAAGACGCAGCGCCGGCTGGTGCTCGCCGAGCATCAGGCGGCGTTGAGCGAGCGCGCCCGCGTCATCGGTATGCGGATGGAGGCCCATTCGAACTTCGACGACCGCCCGCTCGAGGATCGTGTGATCGCATTTCGGCGGAGCGTCGTGGCGTGGGTGGGGTGGTCGGTGGCGTTTTTCGGGTTCAACGCGATGGTGGGTGGACATCCGTGGTTCTTTTTTCCGTCGGCGCTGATCTTCATCAACGTTCTGCGGCGAGGGGGCTCAATCTGGTCCGACGGCATCGGTCCGATCGATGCCTTCAAGAAGGGCATTCGGGCGAAGCTGCGTGCGCAACAGACGGAGGAATCGAGGGCCGGAGTCGCGGGCGCTCCGCCAATGCTTGTCCGTCCTCGTGAGACACCGGAGCAGTTCGCGGCGCATATGGTTTCGACCGACGTGCTGGCGGGCCCGTATGGCGATGCCGTGCGGCGCGCCGCCGCGGATCGGGCCCTGATGCGCGACATTGCGGCCGCCCTTCGTCCGATCGAGCGGGAGATGATTCCCGACATCGGACCGACCGTCGACGCGCTCGCCCAGCGGGTGGGCGCGCTGGCAACGACGCTCCACCGGCTCGACGGGGACGTCTCCGGCGCGTCGCTGGGCTCACTCGACCAGCGCATCGCCGCACTGGAAGTGGAGACGCCGACGGCCGAGCGCGATCGACGGATCACGCTTCTCCGGCGGCAACGGACGTCGTTGCGCGATCTGATCGAGCGGCGGCGCAGCCTGGCCGATCAGCTGGAGAGCGCGGGGCTGATGTTACAGAACTTGAAACTCGATATGCTCAAGTTCCGATCGTCGGGCATCGGATCGGCGATCGAAGACCAAACGAGCGCGACGCAGGAAGCGCGCGCCCTGTCGCGCGACATCGGACACGTGGTGGAGGCGGCGGAAGAGCTTCGGAAGCTCTAAATCGGACCCTGAATTCGCGTCGTCCAAAGGACGATCACAATTCTGCTTGGGGTCTGACCCCGTCGGGACCGTTTTGGCTCAATCAGAGCTTTGGGTACTGGCCGGAGGGCATCAGCGCCGGAGGAGGGCGGCGACGCCGTCGGCGATCTGGCGGGGCGCTTCTTCCGGAGTGAAATGACCGCCATCGTGGATCACGGTGAGGGTCGCCGCGGGAATGGACGCGTGCAGGCGCTTGCCGACGGCAAGACTCGTGATGCGATCGTTGCGTCCCCATAGCACTGCGGCGGGAACGCCGATCCCCCCGAGTCTTGGCGCGATCGCCGTGGTTTCGTCGGCGCGAAGGGCACGGGCGTGCGCGAGCAAGGCGTCGCGACCTTCGGTGCCCTTGAACGGGCGAAGGAAAATGTCGATCGATCGTGTGGCGCGAATAGGATCGGAGTAGGCGCGCGACAGCTCGCGGCGCAGCAGGGTCAACACCGACGACGGCGGCAGGAGGGCGGCAGCGGGAGCGAGCGCGCGTCCGAACCGCGCGAGGAAGGTCGGCCATCGGCTGAACGCGACGCTGTCGACCAGACAGAGGTGCGACACGCGCTCAGGATGTCGCACGGTGACCGACTGCGCGATGCCGCCGCCCACACCGTGGCCGACGATGCATGCCTCTTTGATGTTGAGCTGATCGAGCAGGGCGACGACGCGATCGCCATGCGCGCGAACATCGATCGCGCGTTGCATCGGGCGATCGCTTCGACCGAAGCCGAGGAGATCGAGCACGACCAGCCGATGCCCGGGCGGCATGAGGGGTACGACGTCGGCCCAGAGATGGCCGGACGTTGGAAAGCCGTGAATGAAGACGACCGGATTTCCGGCGCCGCGCGTGCCGGCGGCGTAGTAGTAGATCCGTGCGCCGTCGAGATCGAGGAACTCACCGCGCACGCGTGTTCCCGTTTTGCATGGGGCCCGGAAGATGACGGGTTCCTGACCGGCGCGCCACTGAAAGCAAACGGGCCGTCACCGGAGTGACGGCCCGTGCTCTATCAGAGAACTACGATAAATCGCGGAGCGAGTTAGTTGCCGCCGCGACGACCCTGCGGGAAGGCAGCCATGATCTTGTCGAACTGCGCCTTCTGCTCGTCGTTGAGAAGCGCCTTGATGTCGGCCGTCTGCTTGGTGCGCAGGTCCATCATCTTGGTGCGCGCATCGGCATCACCACCGCGCATCGCTTCCATCAGGGGCGCCTGCTGAGCGGCATACGCCTTCTGGATCGAATCAGCCTTGGCGACGATCGCGTCCGAGACCTTCATCGAATCCTTGAGAACGGCCGTGATACGGCCCGCGCCACCGCCGCCGCCACGGCGACCCTGCTGCTGCGCATCTTGCGCCTTCGCGACGGTCGTCACAGCGAAGAACATCGCGGCCACCATCATTCCCATCCGGATCATCTTCTTCATTTTGTTCTGCCCCCAAAGGAGAGTGGAGTTGAGGCCGTGCGCGCAGCAACCGCCGACCTGGGCACAACTACCGCAGGAACGACATCTGCTACCGGGTGCGCCAAAACCCGCGCAACGACAAACTTCGTGGACGCAACAGCTTAGTTGCCGCCCTCTAGCGCAAACCTTCAAAACTGCTATCCTTACCCGCCTTGCAGCGGACACCCACACCAGCGACGAGCTCGTTGGGTTATCAGGCCTGAAAGAGCGACTTCAGTGACTCTGCCGCCCTCTCCCGCAACCCCTCCGAGTTCCACCACACCTTCCGCACCGCCACTGACCCAGGCTCCGGCGGCGTCGTCACCGTCACCGTCGGTTTCGTTTCCGATTTCCTGGCTGCTCGACCACGCCGCGGCGCCGATCAAATTCCGCGCGCTCGTCGATGTGATGAAGCTCACCAACACGGCGGGCGATCAGCTTTCTGCTCTCCCTCTTACGCACCGCCCAGCCTTGACGTTGGCGGTTCAGCAGCAACTCGATGGGACGTGGAACCATGCAATGCTCTCGGTTCCCTCGCCCCGCGCCGAACACTTCGAGGGTGTCGGCACCATCACCGCCGTGCGCCGGCTGCTCGAGTATGGCTGGGAGAAAGACGCGCCTCCGCTTACCCACGCGCGTCGCGTGTTGTTCCGCCTTCTCGCCGAGGACGACGACCCGGACTATTTGTTCGAGCTCGGCAGCAAAGGTACGCAGGATGATGACCTCACGCGTCGCGCGCGCGCCATCCTGCGAGAGGCCGCCGCGGCGGCGCTCGCGCAGGCCGGCTACGAGGGAGATCCGCGTCTCCGCGGCGCGGCGCGGCGCATCGTAGAGCGCATCGGCGCGTATCTGCGATCGCCGCTCGCGCAGAAGCCGTTCGTTCGCGTCGGCAATCAACACGTGTTGCCGCCCGAAGCGGCGCCGCCATCGATTCATAGTTTACTCATGCTTGCGTACATGCCGCTCTTCCGCACAGAGCACCATGACGCAATGGCGCTGCTGCAGCACCATCTGTCGCAGCCGCTGCCGCGCCAGGAGCCGATTCAGCTCTACGGAAAGAAAGCCATCGCGCAGCCGCACCTCGTGCTCGGTGACCTGCTGTCGAACCGCAACGTCGCCGACGCCGACGTTCCGTTCGCCATCACCTGGCTCGAGCTGATGGCGCGCATCGGCTTCCTGCGCAAAAACGACAACTGGTGCAAGCTGTTCGATCGCTTCCTCGACGATCGCGACGCCGGCGGGGTGTGGCATCCGCACAAGGGCACGTCGGTGGCGCGGAGCACGAGTTCGTTCGTCTGGCCGATGTACCCGCTCGAGGATCACATGGCCGGCGACGAACGATGGACGGATGTCACCTTCCGACTCGGCCTCATCGCGCGACTGATGGGACGGACGATCGATCCGGTGTAGCAGCCGTGAGCCGGATCACCGGGATCGACGTCTTTCCCGCGAGCAGCACCGACATCTCGGCGCGCCTCGTCTCGTTGCGAAGTGGCGTTCGCCTGCGCGTCGTCGAAGGCGGAGACGCGAGCGGCAAGCCGCTGCTCATGCTGCACGGGTGGGGCGCATCAGCATTCAGCTTTCGGCACGCCTTCGACCAACTGGGCAGATACGGGGTACGCGTCCTGGCGGTCGATCTGCGAGGCTTCGGGCTGTCCGAGAAGCCGGCGGTTGCCGGATCCTATGCGGCGTCGAAATACCGCGAGGACATCGATGACCTGTTCGAGACGCTCGGATTCGCGCGCGCCTTTCTCGCGGGGCATTCGATGGGCGGAGGCATGGCGCTGCAGTACGCGCTCGATCGACCCGAACGGGTCGAGGGATTGGCGCTGATCAGTCCCACGAATCTCGTCGAGATTCCGCTCCTCACCGTTCCGAAGCTCATGCCGCGCTTCGGTGCGCGCCTGTTCGGGCGTCGGGTAGTTCCTCGAATCGCGATCGAGCTCGTCCTTCGGGTGATCGCTTACGGGAACTCCGAGCTCGTCACCGACGAGATCATCGACCAGTATTGGGCCCCGACGCAGCTACCCGGGTATGTCTATGCGGCTCGGGCGGCGCTGAGCGAGTTCGACTGGAAGCCCATTCTGCCAGAGCGTGCCGCGGAGTTGGCGGTCCCGACTGTGGTGATGCTTGGCGCGCGTGATCGTCTCATTCGTGACGCTATCGAGCCGGCGCGTTTGCTGCGCGGGGCCGCAGTGCAGGAGTTTCCGTCAGGGCACTGCGTGCAGGAAGAGCTTCCCGACCAAGCATACGGGATGATCGGCCGGTATTTGTTCGCGCGATAGCGTTAAGTCGCAGAAGGAGTTAAATTTAGAAGTCGCATCGCGGCAGGGATCACCCGAAATCACGGGCTGATCGCCCGGAATGTCGCGGTGACTGGGGACGAGGGCGCAGAAATCTGCGCGGCCGCACGAGTTCCCAAGGCGCGGAGGTCCCTCTTCACGCCAGGCACGCCGAACGGACATCTCCGCCGGCGCATCTATGTGAACACCGGTCCCGGGAAGGTCCCGGGTGTGCGGCCCCGGTGGTGTGGTAATGGACATCATGGTAACAGAGACAACTGAAGTAGAGCTGGCAGCAGCGTCCGAGACGACTCCCTTTGACGAACTCGGACTTTCCGCCACGGTGCTCAGCTCCGTGCGCGACGCGGGATACGTGCATCCAACGCCGATTCAGGCGGAGGCCATCCCGTTAGTTCTCAAGGGACGCGATGTCATGGGACTCGCGCAAACGGGCACAGGTAAGACGGCGGCGTTTACGCTTCCGATCGTCGATCGGTTGATCGACGGACCGCGGCGTACTCGCTGTCTCGTGCTCACTCCAACGCGTGAGCTCTGCGTGCAGGTCGAGGAGAGCGTCCACAAGTACGCGCGGCACGCCGAACTGAGCGTGGTATCGGTCTACGGCGGGGTGCCGCTCGATCCGCAGCAGAAGAAGCTGCGGGCCGGCGTGGACATCGTCGTCGCGACGCCTGGCCGACTGATCGACCACCTCGAGCGGCAGAACGTCGTGTTCGACGACCTCGAGGTCCTCGTTCTCGACGAAGCCGATCGCATGCTCGACATGGGCTTCGCGCCGCAGATCAACCGGATCGTCGCCGAGATTCCGCGCTATCGACAAACGCTTCTCTTCAGCGCGACGATGCCTCCGGAAGTCGAAGCGTTGGCGAGGAAGTATCTCCGCAAGCCGGTCGTCGTTCAGGTCGGTCGCAGATCGCAGGCGGCGAACACTGTCACGCACGCGGTGTATCCGGTGCCTCGTGAGCGAAAGAGCGCGCTTCTGGCGCAGCTGTTGCGCGAAAGCGAGCTCGATTCGGTGCTTGTTTTCACGCGGACCAAGCACGGCGCCGATCGCGTCGTTCGGCATCTCGAGCGCGACGGCGTCGAGGCGGTCGCGATGCACGCCGATAAGACGCAGCCCCAGCGCACTCGCGCGTTGCAGGACTTCAAGGCCGGCCGCGTCCGCGTCCTCGTCGCCACGGACATCGCGCAGCGCGGTCTCGACATCAGCGGCATCACGCACGTCATCAACTACGACGTGCCGCAACAAGCCGAGGATTACGTCCACCGCATTGGCCGCACGGGCCGAGCCGCCAACGAAGGCGACGCGTTCACCTTCATGTCGCCCGACGAGATCGCGATGGTCCGACAGATCGAGCGCGTGATCGGACAGCCCATTCCGAGGATTTCGGTCCCGGGTTTCGATTTCGGCACCGTAGCAGCCGACTAGGCTCATGGTAGGGAGCACGCTCGCTGGCGCGCGCTGGCGCGCGCTGGAGGCAATCTCCCAGGGCATGATCGGGGCAAAAGACCAAAAAACGAAGGGGGCCTATAGGCGCCCCGTTTTTGTTCACCCAGACCGCGCACCCGCGCCGGG
>JAICJQ010000261.1 GCA_025928335.1 Gemmatimonadaceae bacterium | reverse complement strand
GATCGCCGCGACAGCGCCGGCGTCGCTGCCGATGCTCGTCCACGGGAACTTCAACGCCGTCTCGATGTCCTGCTCGCCCATCATGTAGTAAATCGCCATGACGCGACCGCGGCCTTTGTCGACCAGGTCCCACGCGACATCCGCCGGATCTTTGCCGCCCATCTCCTTCGAGATTTGCGCGATCGACTTGCCTTCGTACTTCGTGCTGCTCGAATCGCGCGCGTTGGCGAGCACGATGTTGTCCCACCCGCCGGAGGACTCGATGATGTTCCACCACCCCGGCGATCCGGTTTTCACCTCGCGTTTCAGGCGCGCGCGAATCTCGGGATTGTTCAGGCGAGCGTGGAGTGAATCGCCACCGCCTTCCTGTGCCCAGCTCGGAATGGTGGCCTCGAGCCCCGTTCCGCCGGCGGTGTAGACGTACATGTCGGCCGCGATGTCCAGGCCACGAGCGCGCGCCGCGTCGACGACCTGGCGCACCGAATCCATCAGCACGCCCCATCCTGGTTTGTACGCGACCTTGAGGTGGAAGATCTCGGCCGGAAGTCCGCCCGTTTCGCTGATCGTGATCAGCTCGTTGATCGCGCTGATGATGCCCTGGCCTTCGTCCCGCATGTGGCTCGCATAGGTGCCGCCGTACTTCCCGGCGACTTTTGCGACTTCGACCAGCTCCTCAGTCGTGGCATAGCTCGACGGCGGGTAGATCAGCGCGGTCGTCATGCCCATCGCGCCGCCGCGCATCGCCGTGTCCATGATCGCGCGCATCTGGTCGAGTTCCGCGGCATTCGGCTTTCTCGCCGACATGCCGAGGACTTTCGTGCGCGCCTGCGTTTCGCTGAAGTAGCTGCCGAAGTTGATGCTGATCCCCTGGCGATCGAGGGTATTGAAGTATTCGGCCACCTGTCCGGCCGGCACTGGCGTCCCGCCTTCGCCACCGATCGCGGTCGTCACGCCCTCTTGCAGCTTGTTCTCGGCGAGTCCGTTTCGGCGCAGTACGGCGCCGGATTGGTCCATCATGTCGATCCAGCCGGGGCTGACGTATTTGCCGCGGGCATCGAGCTCGCGTTTTCCGTGCGCCGTGATCTTACCGATCTTGGCGAACTTGCCGTCCTTGATCGCGACGTCGGCGAGGATCCACGGGTTGCCTTCGCCGTCGAGCACGCGACCGTTCCGGATCACGACGTCGTAGAGCGTGTCGATTGGGCGATTGGGCGATTGGGCGATTGGGCGATTGGGCGAGTCGGCACTTTGCCCTTCGGCGTGGCGGCCGAGGAGCGCGAGTGTGACGAGAGAGAGCGCCGCCCGAGAGCGAATCACCGACGCACCTTCGTGAATGTGATGCCCGACACGCGGACGGACGTGACGCCGCCGATACCGTCCGGTTGGAAGACGAGCGTCGCCGGATTTCGGCCAGCCACCGCGGGTTGCGCGCGAAACGCTTCCATGTTCACCGGCTGCAGCGCCGCGGGCGGGTCGGTCACGACCGCGGCTTGCAACGCACCATTGTCGAACGTCACGCGAATCTCGCCGTACGCCGAGTCGACGTAGGTACCAGCGTAGCGCTCGAGAGGGAGCGATGGCGGCGCGGTCGTGCGTTGGGCACTGGGAGCATTGCCGGCAAGCCGAGGGCGCGGCGCGAATATCGGCTTGAGATCGGCGCTCCAATCGCGTCCACGACCGCCGTTATAAAGATCGAATACCGAGTACATGAATCCGTGACGGATCTCGGCGTGGTCGAGATTCTCGAGGACGTACACCCCCAACTTCTCGTTCGGCATCAAGCCGATGAGCGCGCACAAGCCGTTGATGCTGCCGGTGTGCATCCACACCTGTTGGCCGCGATAGTCCTGAATGAACCAGCCGAAGCCGTAGCTGAAGAAGTCGGGTTTCGCCAGCTGAAGCGCCGGATACTCCTCCATCGGCGCTTCAATCTGCGGCGTGACGATCTCGCGGAAGGTCTCCTGCTTGATCAGCCGCGTCGATCCGACGCGACCACTGTCGAGGACGAATCGCATCCACTTCGCCATGTCCGACACGCTCGACCAGACGGAGCCGGCCGACGCGACGAGATCGGTGGATCGAATCGGCACCACGCGCACCGAATCGCCGACCAGCGCGTGCGGGACGGCGACGTTCGGCTTCCCGACGATCGACGAGACGAGCGCCTCCGTTTCGTTCATGCCGAGTGGCTTGAAGATGCGCGCGCGAATGAAGGCGTCCCACGGCATACCCGAGACGCGCTCGATGATCGTCCCGTTCAACCCATACATGACGTTCTGGTACTGCCACTCCGATCGGAAGGATGCGCTCGGCTGTATGTAGCGCAGCCGATGGATGATCTCAGCGGGCGAGTAATTCCAATTCGACGCCCAAAAGAGATCCGTGCCCGGCAAGCCGGTGCGATGGGTCAGGAGGTCGCGAATCGTCAGCTCGCGCGTCGCCCACGGATCGGCGAGCTGCAGCTCGGGGATGTAGCGCGTGACTTTGTCGTCGAAGTGCAGCTTGCCCTCGTCGACGAGCATCGCCAGCGCGGCGGAGGTCATCGCCTTCGTCGTCGAGCCGATGGCGAAGCGCGTGTGCTCGTCGGCGCGCGTCGGCTTGCCGTTTTCCAGGACGCCGGAGCCCTTGATGAAAACCACGGAGTCGTCCTTGACGACGGCAATCCCGAGCGCGGGAATGCGCCAATCGCGCTGCGCTTGCGCGACGAACTTGTCGAACGCCGCCCAATCGGGTTTCGGCTGTTGCGCGGCGGCCGGCGCGGCAAGGACTATCGCCGCAAGGAAAGCGCGCTTCATCGGCCGGCTCCTGGATTGACGACGGACACCTGCACGTACGACGCGTTGTCGCGCGAATGATAGATGCGATGCGTCTGCGCTTTGAAGTCCGAGTCCTTCGCCGCGAAAATGTTCGGCACGAAGGTCTGCGGATTTCGGTCGATGAGGGGGAACCAGCTGCTCTGAACCTGCACCATGATGCGATGGCCTTTGCGGAAGGTGTAGTCCTGCGTGTGGAGGTCGACGACGAACTCCTCGACCTTGTTCGGCGTGATCGCCTTCGGAGTTTCAAAACCGTTTCTGAACCGGCCACGGAGGACGTCGTTGGCGACCATGAACTCCCAGCCCGCCATCTTGGTGTTGGTTGGGTACTCATCGGGATAGACATCGATGAGCTTCACGACCCAATCGGCGTCCGAGCCCGTCGTCGAGGCGCGCAAGTGTGCGGTGATGTCGCCGGCGATCGTGACATCGTCGGTGAGGACCTGACTCTGCCAGCTCACGACGTCAGGACGTCCCTTGAGAAAACGTTGATCGTCCGATAACCAACGCGACCAGGTCGAGCCCTGGCCGTACGTCGGCTTGATCGGACGCTCGCGATACGGAACCGGATTGGCCGGATCCGAGACATACGCATCGAATGCGTCGCCGCGTTCGGTCGG
Organism: Gemmatimonadaceae bacterium; assembly: GCA_025928335.1. Lineage (GTDB taxonomy): Bacteria > Gemmatimonadota > Gemmatimonadetes > Gemmatimonadales > Gemmatimonadaceae > JAQBQB01. The sequence goes on along the minus strand of JAICJQ010000261.1, from coordinate 252 downwards.
GGCGTCGAACGAGAGAGCGTGGTCGGCATGCAGGTACAGCCGCTTCGGCGTGACGCCGGTCTTCATCGGCCACGAGTCGCGCTTCTGCCAGGTATTCGTCCCGCCTTCGAAGACCGTCGCCTCGGGGAGCGCGAGCGTGCCAATGCCCTTGAGCCAATAGGCGAACCAGGGAGCCTGAATCGAGCGACGATACTCCGGAGACGTCGCGCTGCCGAATTGGATCGGTCCGAGCTGGGCACCACTTCCGCCGCT
>JAICJQ010000103.1 GCA_025928335.1 Gemmatimonadaceae bacterium | reverse complement strand
GTGTCGACGAAGCGGCCGATGGGGCGGCCGGCGTCGCCGCCGCGACCGAACATCGGCCGGACCTGATCGTGCTCGATCTCGGCCTCCCGGATGTCCCGGGCGTGGAGGTTTGCCGCCAAATCCGTCGTCGCTCGGCGGTGCCGATCATCGTTCTCTCCGCTCGGCATTCCGAGCACGAAAAGGTGGATTTGCTGAACGCCGGAGCGGACGATTACGTCACCAAGCCGTTCAGTGTGCTGGAGTTGGCGGCGCGGGCGCGCGCGCAAATCCGTCGGGCGAGGACTTTCGCGTCTTCTTCGGCCAGCGCAACGCCAATCTCGATCGGGGGGCTGCTCGTCGACACCGTACACCGGCGCGTGACACGGTCGGGCACTCAGATTCACCTCACGCCCATCGAATGGCAGATTCTGGCGACGCTGGTCGCCAGCGCGGGTCGCACTCTCACTCACCAACAGATCTTCGACGCGGTTTGGGACCGGGAGTTCGGCAGCCCGCAACAGTATCTGCGCGTGCACATCACCAACCTGCGCCGAAAGATCGAAACCGATCCGGCCGCGCCGCAGCTCATCATCACGGAGCCGGGCGTGGGTTATCGCGTGGAGCTGCCGCGGTGATTCCGTCGAGCCGGCAAACGCTGTTCACGTGGGCCGGGTGGCTCATCGTCACTGTGTTGGCGACGATGGCCATGCTTCGCGCGCAGGCGTCGTTCGGTCAAGTGCACGTCGTGCTCGTCTATCTGCTCATCGTCCTGTGCGCGAGCGCAAGCGGCGGGCGCGCTCTCGGGCTCACCCTCGCCTGCGCGGCGGCGCTGCTCATCGATTACTACTTCCAGCCGCCGTACCGCTTCTGGGGCGTCGGCAAGCCACTCGACTGGATCGCGCTCTTTTCATTCCTCGTGACGTCGCTTGTCGCGACGCAGCTGCTCTATCGCGCGCGCGCCGAAGCCGCCGAAGCGCAGCGCCGCGCCGTGGAGGTAGAATCCCTCGCGCGGCTCGGCTCCGAGACGCTGAGCAGCGGACGCGCCGAAGACGCGTTGGCGCGCATTGCCGGCGTGATTCAATCGACGCTTGGCATGACGGAATGCACGATCGATCGCACCGCGACGGCCGATGTGCCCGAGTGGGACATGTCGCCGGACGGCCGCGTGCGACGCGCGCTGATTCCACTCACCGTGCAAAGCCGCGTCGTCGGCGTGATGCGATTGACGAGCGAGCCGCCGGTGCCGCTCGATCCCGCGCAGCGGCGCTTCCTCGACGCGCTCGCCTACTACGCGGCGCTGGCCGTCGACCGCGTCCGGCTCGTCGCCGAAGCGGAGCACGCCGAGGCGTTGCGCGAGGCGGATCGTCTGAAGGACGTCGTGCTCGCCTCGGTGTCGCACGACCTGCGCACCCCGTTGACGACGATCAAGGCGCTGGCGCAGAGCGAAGCGTTGCGTGGCAACGAATCGGCGGGCGCGATTGAAGAGCAGGCGGACCGCTTGACCCGGCTCGTCAGCGATCTCCTCGATTTGTCGCGATTGAAGGGCGGCGCGTTTGGCGTGCAGCCGGAGATCAACACGGCGGAGGATCTCATCGGCGCGGCCGTGCGGCAGACGCACGTGCTGTTCCGCGATGGGCAACTGCGCACGGTGATCGATCTGCACAGTCCGGCGCTCGTCGGTCAATTCGACTTCGCGCAGTCGCTTCGCATTCTCTCGAATCTGCTGGAGAACGCGGCGCGTCACTCACGCGGCCAACCAGTGGAGCTCGGGGCGACGCGCGACGGCGACATGCTCGTGTTCACGGTTTCCGATCGCGGTCCTGGAATCGCCGATGACGAAGCGGCGCGCATCTTCGAGCCATTTTATCGTGGACGCGGCGCGACGCCGGATACCGGTCGCGCGGGACTGGGATTGTCGATCGCGCGCACGCTCGCCGAAATGCAAGGCGGCATCGTGAGTTACGCGCGTCGCGTCGGGGGGGGAAGTGTTTTCTCGCTGCGTCTTCCGGCGAGCGAGTTCGGCGCGGAGGTCTTCGAGGAGTCCGTCTAGCGGGTCCATCTTTGTGGAATCTTTACCCACGCCCGAGCGCTCGTTGGGTAGCTTCTTCAGTGCGCTGCTGTCTGCCCCCCAAACGTCATTCGGCAGCGTGATGAAGACGACAGGAGCTCCGGTGTACGCGCCATGACGGGTGGGTGGGAAATCATGCGCGACGCCTGACTCCTGTTCGTCATTTATGGCACCTCCGTCACGAATCGCGCCGCGCGATCATCCGCACTTCGCGCTTGGACGCGAGCCCTTCGAACCGGCCATCGTGTAGGCGAGCATTTCCGCCGCGTACCGGCCGAACTGGGCGAAGGTGATCGACACCTTGGGGTCGGAGCAGCGCGCGATCACGTCGATGCGCGGCACCTGCTTGGCGCCCTCTTCCTGCCGCACGGTGATTGCCGCCCGATCGACGGTATGACAACTGTAATCGGTGTTCGTGCCGCTCATGGATTCGCAGATCGCGCGGTTGAGGGGCGTCAGGCGAACAGTGATCGACGCGGCACCGTCGCCGCCGCGCGTTGTCCGGATCCCGAGCTCCTGCAGACGCGAGATGAACAACGATTCCATGTCGCTCGGCGCGCCGTACCGACGATCGGGATCCGGCGGCGAATTGCCGTTGCCCCACTCGAAGATCACGCCGCACGGCGTGTCGCGACAGGCGAGGGTGGAGTCTTGCGCCGGCGCGCCGCGCGAAAGGAGGATGACGCCGGCAACCGCGAGGCCCACGGATAGCTCAATGCGCATGTGTAGCTCCTTCACGCGCCGCGCGCGTGGTTCCAAGAACTAGAATGAGGACCGCGAACGCCGCGTATGCCGCGGACCATTGGTAGGGAAGGGTCGATCCAACCGTCCACGGCCAGTACACGCCACCCGACGCCGTCACCGAGTGAATGAATCCAAAGAGCGACAGCGTCGCGCAGGCCAACAACGACCAGGCCGCGGCGCGAAAGCGCCGGTCGATGAGAAAGGCGACCGCCCCGCCCCAGAGCATCGCCGTGAGAATGAAGCCGTGCGCGAGGAGCACCATCACGCCGACGACGGAGATGAAATCGGGATTCGTCAAGCCGGTCGCCTTCATCGTGCCGGCTGGATCGATCGCCGCCGACATCAGCGCGCCATTGTAGACCTGCGACAGCATGATCTGCACGAGCTGCGCGACCGACGGGAAGACGGCCAGCGTCACCGCGGCGGCGTGCCGCGCCGGCGTCGCGAGATAACTCTGCTCCGTGATATCGAGCGCGACGAACACGAGAATCGGCGCCAGTGCGGGCCGCGGCAGCGCATCCGCCATGAAGGCGATGTAGCCGAGGATGCCGCCGAGGCCGATGAACAGGCCCGTCGCCAACGTGTAACCGGCCCGGCCGCCCATCGCCTTGTACGCCGGGTGCCCGATGTACGGCGTCGATTGACTCACCCCACCGCAGACACCGGCGACGAGCGTGGCAATCGCCTCGGTCAACAGGATGTCGCGTGTATTGTAATCGTCACCGGCGATCCGCGCGCTCTCGGTGACATTGATGCCGCCGATGACCGTGAGGATGGCGAAGGGCAGCGCGAGCGGCAGATAGTCGCGCACCGCGATCGGCATGCCTTTCAAGAATCCTAATGTCGGCAGCGGAAGGCCGACCGGAAAGTTCGCCGCCGGCGCTGCCACGGGATGCACCGACCATCCGAGCGCGCCGAGCCCGTAGTAGAGCGCCGCGCCGACGACGACGCTCGCCAGCACCTCCGGCGCGCGGAAGGGCAGCCGGATCTTGGCGACGAGCGCATAAATGATGAGTCCTATGGCCACCATTCCGACCACAGGTTCGGAAAAGACTTCACCGAGCTGTAACGTGCCGAGCAGCGCGATACCGACGCCGCCGATCGAGCCGAGCAAACCGGCTTCCGGAATCGCTCGGCGAATGCGATCGCCGAAGAACGACATGATGAGCTTGAACACGCCCATCAATACCATCGCCGCCATCCCGACTTGCCAGGCGACGATCGCCGCTTGGTCCGCCGGCATTCGCGACTTGGCCGCGATGAATGCGGGACCAAGGACCGTGAGCGCCATGCCGATTGTGGACGGCGCGTCGAGACCGAGCGGCATCGCCGTCACGTCGTTCCGGCCGGTGCGCTTGGCGAGACGGATTGCCATCCACGTGTACACGAGATCCCCGAACAACACGCCGAACGCGGTTCCGGGGAACATGCGCGTGTAGACCAGTTGCGCCGGAAAGCCGAACGCGCCAACGAGAATGCCGGCGAGGACGGCGAGGTTGACGACATTGTCGAGCATCAACCCGAAGAAGGCGTTGATGTCGCCCTTCGCCGCCCACTTGTAGGGGACGCCTGCTCCCGTGGGCGCCGCGTAGGCGGAAGGAGGACCGCCAGTAGCGCTCGTCATGGCGCACGAAGATAGGATGGCGGAGCCCGCCGGGCCACCATAGCTTCTCCCGCTCACCCACTCTTCGACGACGAGGTAGCTGATGCGGCACTGTTTGCTGTACGCCGGCGGGTTCGAGCGAAACTTCCCAACGCTGAAAGCGGGCGCGAACTCGTTCGAAGGGTCGGACGGCGCCACGCATTCGCTGCCCGAGGTCCCGGCCGACGTCGACGGTGTGCGCGTGAGCTACATGGAAAAGCCCGGGAAGAAGTTCGTCGCCGTTCGCGTGCAGTCAGGAAAGAACGACATCCCGCTCAAGAACGAGGTCCTGCTCGACCCGCCCACCCACATGGGGTACGGCAAACGATTTGGGCCGGAACCGACCGTGATCGACGATGAAGCGATGTCCGTGCTGCTCGCCGACATCATGGCCAAGAATCCCGACCAGAAGATGCAGCTCGCCAATGCGCGAGCATCGTTCTCCGTGACCGGGGCGAAGAAGAAGGGCTAACTCATGATGCGTGCTCGCCGCTCTCAGGCAACACGGTGGTGGATTGGTGTATCCCTGTTCGCGGCGAGCCGCGCGGCTGCGGCGCAAGTACCCGCGCAGACAGAATCGGACGCCTACACGCGCTACGAGCTGCTCGCGCCCGGAACTGCAAAGTTCCGCATCATTTATGAGGTGACGGCGAACACCGCCGGCGCGAAGTATTACTTCAATCCCATTCGCAAAGGCAGCGTCGCCAGCGATGAGCACGTCTACGACCGCGCGACGGGAAAGCCGTTGGACTTCGACGTCGTCGGCAGCGCCGTCGCCAACGCCGGCGGCGTCCGCAACCGAGACACGACGCAGACGTACATTCGCGTGAAGCTCGCGCGTCCGGTCCCTCCCGACGGCGGTGAAGGGCGCGTTCTCATCGACAAGACGTACTACGACACGACGAGCTACTTCACGCGCGGCGACACCATCGTCTTCACACGGCCGCTCGGTATCAAGCGCAACTCGATCGTGATGCCGAAAGGCTATGAGATCGTGTCGAGCAACTACCCGTCGCAGATCCTCCAAGAGGCCGATGGGCGTATCTCGGTGAGCTTCTGGAACTGGACGCCGGGCGAAGCCGCGGTCACGATTCGGGCACGGCCGGTGTCGACAACGTCGGCCGGCAAATCCGCGGTGGCGAGCCGCCTCGACGAGCGCGCGCACCAGAATCGCGAAATTGTGTACTTCCTCCAGCCGCCGGAGACGCACGCCTTCGATCTGTATCACGATTACACCGAGTCGCGTCCCGGAACCTCGTTTTATATCAACGAGGTTCGCGCGGGGAGTACCGTATCGAAGCCGCGGGCGCGGAACCTCGACACCGGCGACGAGTTGAAATGGGAAGTGCTCAAAGGCAACGCGATCACGGCGGCCGGACTTCCCGTCCAGAACGTCACGCCGCAGAGCGAGATCGTGGTCTTCCGCTTCGCGCCGGTGAAGGCGGGCGAATCGGTTCGGTTGCGCATGTATGAGACGTATACCGACACCGCGCGCTATAGAGTCGTCGGTGACGAGCTGGTTTGGGACCGCACTTTCGGCCGTCCGGCCAACGCGGTAGTCCTTCCTGCGGGCTGGGTCTTGACCAACAGCTCGATTCCGGCAACGGTGAGCACGATGGCGGACGGACGCCTCCGGCTCGACTTCATCAACCCGCGTCCCGACGAGATCGCCGTCCTTATCACGGCGAGGCGTCGGGGAGGGGGAGGAGCACCATGAGCGCAACGGTCGGAAAGCCGCTCATCGACTCGATCGACGTCAACCGCAAACCGCGTGACGACGAGATCGACGTCTACGGGCTGACGCACACTGGAAAGGTACGCGACGAGAATCAGGATCACTTTCTCCTGTCGTCGATTCACAAGCACGTCGAGATCCTGAACACGAGCTTGACGGGCCGGCAACTCCTCCCCCTCGCCGACGAGCGCGTCGCCTTCCTCGCGATGGTCGCCGACGGCGTCGGCGGCGGCGAGGGCGGCGAGGAGGCGAGCGCCACCGCATTGCAGAATGCTCTCCAGTATGTCGTGAAGAGCATGGACTGCTACTATCGGTCCGACGCGAGCGAGAACGCGTTCATCGATGCGTTGCAGGAGACCGCCGAGGCCTGCCACCGGGCGGTCGTCGCGCGGGCACGGGAGGAGGGCGTCGAAGGCACGATGGCGACGACCCTGACGCTGTGGTTCGGCGTGTGGCCCTGGTATTACCTGCTCCAGGTCGGCGACTCGCGATACTACCTGTGGCGTGAAGGCGTGCTGACGCAGGTGTCGCGCGATCAAACGATCGCCGAGGAGCTCGTTGAGAAGGGCGTCTTCACGCGCGCTATCGCCAATCGGTCGCAGTTCGCGCACGTTCTTTCGAGCTCGATCGGCGGCGAGCAAACGATGCCGGTCGTGACGCGATTGCGCGCCGCGTGGAACAACGTGCATCTGCTGTGCAGCGATGGACTGACGAAGCATGTGTCCGACGAACAAATCGCGCATCGTCTCTCCACCATGACGACCGCGCGCCAGACGGCGGAGCTGTTGCTTCAAGACGCGCTCGACGGCGGCGGCACGGACAACATCACGATCATCCTCGGCCGGGCGAATCCTCGCGACTGACACGGGACGGCGACGATCCGATGACCATCTCCCGTCACTTCCGCGCGGCATGGCTCGTCGTCGGTGTCGCGATCGGTGCGTCGGGCCAAGGGCTCCCGACGGCCCCACCGGAAAACATAGGCCTCTCGCCGCCGGCGCTCGCGCGCATCGCTCCCGCGCTGCAAGCGTATGTCGATTCCGGGAAGCTCGCCGGCATGGTCGCCGTCATCGCCCGGCACGGAAAGGTCGGATACGCGCAGGCGATCGGTTACATGGATGTCGCCACCAAGTGGCCGATGCGCACCGATGACGTGTTTCGCATTTACTCAATGACGAAACCCGTGATCGCCGTTGCGGTTCTTCAACTCGTCGATCGCGGCATGCTGCACCTGGATGATCCGCTCGCCAAGTTCATTCCGACCTTTGCCGCGACCAAGGTGTACGCGGGCGGCGGCGCGAACAATCCAACGCTTCAGGCGCCGGCGCGCCCGATTACGATCGAGCACCTGCTGACCCACACGTCGGGGCTGACCTACGGCGCGTTCGGCGAAACGCCGGTCGATTCCATCTATCGACGATCGAGCCTGCTCAACTACTCGCGGACCGTCCGCCAGGTCGCCGACAGCTTGGCGCAACTACCGCTCGTATTTTCGCCGGGCGACGCGTGGAACTACAGCATGGCGATCGACGTGCTCGGGGCCGTCATCGAGGTCGTGTCCGGTGAACCGTTGGACAAGTACCTCGAGGCGAACATCTTCGGGCCGCTCGGAATGCATGAGACGGCGTTTCATGTCATGCCGTCCATGGAAGGTCGCATTCCGCTTCTCTATTCCCGAGGACGAGACGGGACGCTTCAACCGAACGCACAGCTGCTTTCCGCAGGCTATCTGGCGTCGGGGCGACTGTTCAGCGGTGGCGGCGGTCTGCTATCGACGCCGGCGGACTATCTGCGTTTCGCGCAGATGCTGCTCAACGGCGGAGAGCTCGACGGCCATCGTGTTCTCAGTCGGGCAAGCGTCACGGAGTTGATGCGCAATCACCTTCCGGCGAGGCTGACGCCGATCGTCTCGCCGATGGTCGGTCATGACGGATACGGTTACGGGTTGGGCGGTGCCGTCCTTGTCGACTCGGCGGCATCCGGGCTGCCCGGTTCTCCGGGGACCTACCGCTGGTGGGGTTTGATGGGAACGTTCTTCTGGATCGATCCGAAATCGGATCTGATCGGAATGGTCTGGACGCAGTTCAGCACCGGTCGAGTGTATCCGGTCGAGCACGATTTCCAGCGTCTCGTGTACGCCGCCATTCAGAAATAGCAACGTTGGGGATTGCTCGCATGAAGTTCCGTCGCTCCTTCCACATCTCGCTCCTCTGGGTGATCGCCGCGTCGGCGTCGCACGCGCAGGTCACACGCATCGTGGTCGACTCGGTCGTCTCGCCTGCGTTCGGCGGTGCGTCATTCGGCGCTGCCGGGCAATACGAGACGATCGCCGGTCGCGCGTTCGGTGAGCTCGATCCCGGCGATCGGCGAAATCGTGTCATCACGGACCTGCAGCTGGCGCCTCGCAACGCGCGTGGTCGCGTCGAATACGTCGCCACCTTCTACATCGTCAAACCGATCGACCTGTCGAAGTCGAGCCACCTGATGTGGCACGACGTCCCCAACCGCGGCGGCCGCATTACGCTCAGTGTCGCGGAACGCAACTTCGGCGACATCGGGTTGAGCAGCGGGTGGCAAGGCGATCAGGCCGGACGAACCCTGCCCCGAGCGGGAACTGAGTACGCGCTCGTTCCCATCGCGCATAACGCGGATGGTTCGCCGATCACGGGTAAGGTCGTCGGCCGCATCGTGAATGCAAGCGGCGTCGACTCGAAGCCCCTCTTCGTGTATAGCAACCCGGTACCGTATAAGCCGCAAACGCTCGACACCCGTGCGGCGACGCTCACGACGCATGCATCGGAGAGCACCGACGGCCGGATCACCGGCGAGGAGACGATACCCAGCGCCGACTGGGCCTGGGCGCGCTGCTCGGCGAGCCAGCCGTTCCCCGGCGTTCCCGATTCGACGCAGATCTGCCTCAAGAAGGGGTTCGATCCCAAACTCCTCTACCAGGTCGTGTTCACGTCGCGCGATCCACGCGTGCTCGGGATTGGATTCGCCGCGTTCCGCGACGTGGCGACGTTCTTCAAGACGCAAGCGCAGGACGCAGCGAGCACGCGCAACCCACTCGCCGGTGCAGTGCGTTGGACGGCGAGTCGTGGTGTCTCGCAGTCGGGCAACTTTTTACGGGCCTTCTTGCAACTGGGCTTCAACGAAGGTCTCGATGGTCAGCGCGTGTACGACGGCGTCTGGCCGATCATCGCGGGGCGCCGCATCTCACTCAATGCGCGCTTTGCGATGCCCGACGGAATCCTCATGCTGTATCAGCCGGGGAGTGAAGGACCGCAGTGGTGGGGCGACTGGCCGGACACGGCGCGCGGGCTGCCGGTCGCGGGAATCTTCGATCGGTGTACCGCATCGCACACCTGTCCGCGAGTTCTCGAACACTTCGGCGCTGCGGAGGTGTGGGGTCTCAAGCTGTCGCCCGAGTGGGTTGGCACCGCTGGGGACAGAGACATTCCGCTGCCCGACAACGTGCGCCGCTATTACATCCCCGGCACGGCGCACGGCGGAGGCCGCGGCGGGTTCGACACCAAACCCTCACGAACAGCCGTGTGTCCCGGGACCGACTACGGTGTTGGGACGTTTGTCGAGGACCCCGTTCCTCACACCGAAACGGTCAATGCGCTGCGCGTGCATTTCCGCGACTGGATCATGAAGGACACGCCACCGCCGGCGAGTGTCTGGCCGCGAATTGCCGACGGCACATTGGTCGACGCGACGAAAGAAGCGATGGGCTTTCCGACGCTCCCCGGTCTTCCGCCTGGTGCGCCCACGGGCCTCATCAACCCGCTGCTCGATTACGATTTCGGTCCAGGCTTCAATCGCGTCGACGGGTCCGGAGTTCCGAGCATTGTTCCGCCGTCGATCAAACGTGCACTGCCGATGAAAGTTGCGAAGGTCGACGCGGACGGAAACGAGCTCGGCGGAGTGCCGGTGGTTCTGCGCGACGCGCCGCTCGGCACCTACATGGGCTGGAACGTCACGGCGAGCGGGTTTTATGCCGGACAGCTTTGCAGCTACGCCGGCGGCATGATTCCGTTTGCGACGACGCGCGCCGAGCGTCTCGCGAACAAGGATCCGCGGCCATCGCTCGAGGAGCGGTACAAGGATCACGCGGGCTACGTCGACGCGGTGCGGACCGCGGCAGCCAACGCGGTGAAGCGCGGCTTCCTCCTGCCCACGGACGCGACCGCGCTCATCGCCGCGGCCGAGGCGAGCGGCGTCCTTCGAGGCGCTCCTTAGATTTTTGGCATGGCTTCGTCTTGGCTGAACGCAAGGAACCTGCAGGCATCGCTCACGGTCGATGACCTCGCGCGCAGTCGCGACTGGTATCGCGAAGCACTCGGGTTCAGCGTCGATCGCGAGTTCGAGCGTGATGGTCGGATGTTCGCCGCGTCGATGCGCGCCGGTGACGTGCGCATACTTCTCACTCAGGACGACGGCGCGAAGCGTAAGCGACGAAAGGGCGAGGGCTTTTCGCTTCAGCTCACGACGTCGCAGGACATCGACGCGCTCGCCGACGTTGCCAAGCAGGCCGGCGTCGTCCTCGACACCGAGCCCGCGGACATTCGCGGCGTGCGCGCCTTCCGCCTCCGCGACCCCGATGGCTTCCGCTGGACGATCTCATCGCCGCGCGAACCGTAGCGCCGTAGAGTTCTGCGCGGGGTCCGGACTGAAGTGCTTGACAACATATAAGCCTTGACTTATATATTGACCATGAGCGCCGGCGCCGATGAGAACAAGGTGTTCGCCGCTTTGGCCGACCCGAGCCGTCGCGCGATCTTCGAGTCGCTGACGCGCGGTGAAGCAGCGGTAAACGATTTGACGGCGCGCGTCGACATTTCGCAGCCGGCGGTCTCGCAGCACCTCGCAGCGTTGAAGGATGCCGGGCTCGTGAACGCGCGCCGCGAGGGACGTCACGTGTACTACCGCGTCGATCCGCGCGGCATGACGCCACTCATCGATTGGATCGCGCACTACCGCGTCTTCTGGACGGAGCACGTCCATCGCCTCGAACGACTGCTGGAGAAAATGGACTCATGACTGTCACCGACACGACTCCCCGATCGCAAACCGAATCCGTTTCCTTCGACTTCGATCTCGCGCACCCGCCCGAGAAAGTCTGGCGTGCGCTGACCGATCCGACCCTCCTCTCCGAGTGGCTCCTGCCAGTGTTCGGCCTCAAGCTCGAACGGGGCGCCGAATTCATGTTCAAGACCCAGCCGCATCCGCCGTGGGACGGCGTCGTGAATTGCCGCATGATCGAGATCGAGCCCAATCGGAAACTCACATACGCGTGGACAGTGCCCTTTCTCGACACGGTGGTAACGTTCACGCTCACGCCGACATCCTCCGGTACGAGGCTATCACTTCTCCAGTCGGGGTTCACGACCGACCAGAAGCGGGAATCCGGCGGCGCGCGCTACGGTTGGAAGATGATGGGTGGGAAGCTCGTCGACCTGCTGGCGAGGATTCCATGAGGGCCGGCCATGCCTAAAGCGAGTGCCAAGAAAGAAGCGGCGCCGGCGCCCGCGTCGCGATTGATCGACCAGCGGATCGCCGAGTTGGGTGACTGGCGCGGTGAGATGCTCTCCAAGCTGCGAGGCCTGATCAAGCAAGCGGATCCCGACATTGTCGAGGAATGGAAGTGGGACGTCCCGGTCTGGTCGCGCGACGGCTTGATCTGCACCGGCGAAGCGTATAAGAAAGTTGTGAAGATGACCTTCGCCAAGGGCGCATCCCTCGATGACCCGTCGGGCCTGTTCAACTCGAGCCTCGAGGGCAACACCAGGCGGGCGATCGATTTTCACGAAGGAGAGAAGATCAACGAGAAGGCCTTGAAGGCGCTCATTCGCGCGGCGGTTTCGCTGAACACTTCTCGGGAAAGTCGCTGATCGGGCGGTGCCGGCTGGTCCTGGCCGGCGCTCGGCGACGAGTTGGACGCGAGCAAGTGCTTCAATGGAAGTTGCGCGGTCCGCGATCGCGCTTCTTATTTGGTTCGTTCGCACTTGAAGTAGAGCGTCAGGCGGCCACAGGGTTATCCATGGCGAGCGTGCAGGTCCGTTACATCGTCCGCGATGTCGACGCCGCGATTGCGTTCTATACGGCGCATCTCGGCTTCCAACTCGATATGCATCCGGCGCCCTCCTTTGCAATGCTCTCTCGCGGAGAGTTGCGCCTCGTTCTCAGCGCGCCGAATTCGCAAGGAGGAGGCGGCCAGTCGATGCCAGACGGAACCCGGCCTGAGCCTGGAGGTTGGAATCGTTTCGCCATTCAGGTCGAGGATCTCGAGGCGGCGGTCGCTCGACTCCGCGCCGGAGGCGTCCATTTTCGCAACGAAATCGTTACGGGGGTGGGAGGCAAGCAGATTCTGCTTGACGATCCATCGGGCAATCCCGTCGAGCTATTCGAACCGGCACTGCTCGAGGCTCGGCTGAGTCCTCCGCGGTGAGTCAGGCGGCGGCAAGTCGGATCCGCGTCGTGCATTCGCGGAGAGAACCATGAAAGCCCGCTCGCTGGTCGTAGCGACTGCCTTGTTGGCCGTCGCGTGGGCGTCTTCACCGGGCCGAGCCCAATCTGCCGGGCAACGAGTGACTCCGGCTCCGAACCCGCTGCAAGCACTCACCCGGGCCCTCGCCGGCAAGTGGCAGCTTGACGTCCGTTTCGAGGCCGCTCCTTCCACCGGCAACAAGGTCATTACGGGACCTGGGGAGGAATCCTGGAGCGCCGGCCCCGGCGGCATCACGCTTGTTGAGCAGGAACACATTCCCTCGCCTTCCGGCGACGCGTTTCTAATGGGCGTGATCTGGTGGGACAGCGCCAAGAATCACCTCGGCGGCGTGGAGTGTAACAGCTACCTCCCAGTGACGTGCGATCTCAAGGGCGGGCTCAACGACATCACGATCACCTGGGGCGACGGGAAGTTCCAAATCGACGAACTCGAGACCCACAACGGCCGCCGCACCGTGTGGCATGAATACTGGACCAACATCACGCCTGACTCGTTTACTCAGACGGGCGATGTCACTCAACCCGACGGCACAACTACGCGCTTCATGACGATCCACGGCAAACGCGTGACAACCCTCAAAACCATCGGCGGCGAGTAGGCGTTTGCGCGCAAGTCGGAATGGGCACTCTTCGTTCACCCACCAGAGTATCCCGCGTCGACTCGATGGATGTGCACGGCCTCAGCGTCGTTGGGCGTCGAGATGCTGCGACGTCGGCGGTTTCTTTTTCGTCGGCGCCGGAGCGGCGGCAGCCACGACGACCAGCGTCCTGCTCATTCCAGCCTTCTTGTGCGACAGGTCGGCCAAGGGACAATACACCTCGTAGGTCCCGGGCTTCAACGCCAAGCTGAACGACGCGGACTCACCCGCGGCGATCTCGCGCGATCCTTTGTTGGCGCCCTCGCCCTTGATATAGAAGCCGTGCGTCGTCGCGCCTTCGTTCTTGATGTTGAACTTGACCGTGCCCGCGCTCACCGTGTCGCGTCCCATCTCGATCTTGAATTCTGTGAGCGTGACGGGGACAGCTTGAGCGACGGCCGCTGTCGACGAAATCGCCACAGCGGCAAGGGCGACGAAAAAGCGCATGATGAAATTCCTTCGAAGCGTCATGGTTGAGAGATTCGTTGGGGCCGTCCTCAAGCTCGCCGCGGGAACCGCTCATCGCTAGCCCGGCAGGTCGCGTGATGCACTACGGCACGGTCATTCTCTCGAGCTGGGCCGCTTTCCTGATCGTTTGGGCAGTCACGGCCTTCGGCGTGAAACGAGACGTCCGGCGCGACGGCTCCGCGTCGGTGTGGTCGAGTGCGTGGCCGGTACGGGTGGTCGTAGGCCTGCTGCTCATCCTCATGCTGTTGCGTAGCGGGCGCCCGCATACCCCGCCCGTGGTCTTCTCGGGACGGGCGCTTGCCTTCGTGCCGTCGCCGGCACTCGGCTGGACGGCGGCGGCCATCGTCGTGGTCGGAATTGGTTTTGCCATCTGGGCGCGCTTCACCCTCGGAAAGAATTGGAGTCCGCGCCCGTCGATGAAAGAGCGGCATGAGCTCGTGACAAGCGGTCCGTACGCGTGCGTGCGACACCCGATTTACACAGGGATGCTCTTCGCCGTGTTTGGGACTGCCCTGACCGGTTCGTATTTCGCAATCCTGGTACTTGCTCTTGCCAGCCTCGTTTTTCTGTCGCGAATTCCTCGGGAAGAAAAGATCATGCTCGATCTCTTTCCCAGCGCATATCCGGCGTACCAAGCGAGAACGAAGCGACTGATCCCGTTCCTCTGGTGAGCGTTGGTGACATGAGACGTTAGTCTCAGGCGCGCCCGGCTGATCGTCGTTGGCCATTGGTGCCACGCATCGTTGATCGCTTTGTCATTGCGTAACGGGCGGCACGTCGTCTGCCCCCTTGGCGTCGAGCGGAGAAATGCCTCACCGCTCAGATGTGGCAGGTGGCAGACCAATGCTGTTCATGCTTTCCGCGCTCCTCGTCAGCGCGATGCCGACGCTTTTTCAGAGCGCCGTGGCGTCACAGGCGGCCAGCGCTGAGCCGATCGTTCGTTCGCTCACCGGCCGCGATTCCGCGCGCGCCTTGAAATATGCCCGCCGCGCACAGGGCGACTTCGAATCGAGACGTCGTCCGCTGTTACCGTTCGAATCGATGAGCGGAACCGGCTGCGAAGCGATTGTCGGACAGTATTGCTATCGGCAGCAGATCACGGCGCCGCCACCGGAGTCGCCAACAGTGATCGCGGCCCGAGCGCGGCTGCTCATGACACTCGACAGCCTCGGCGCGTTGATCCCCGGCGACCGATGGATCCTCGGGCAACGCGTGCGCTACCTGATGGAAGCGGGACGGCCGCTCGGCGCCGACAGCATCGCGGTGCAGTGCGCGGGGAGAAGCTCGAATCCGGCGACCGCGAGCTGGTGTCTGGCGCTCGCCGGGTACACGGCGCAGCAACTCGGCAACTATCCACGCGCCGACGCGGCTTTCACCTCGGCGCTCGAGCAGATGCCCGATGCCGAGCGATGCAAATGGCAGGACCTCGCCGTATTGATAGGACGGTCAGACGCCGGTCCCTATCGGCGTGGCGGCTGCCAGGCGCGCGATACGGCGACCGCGGGGTTCTGGCGCCTCGTTCAGCCACTCTATCTCACCAGCGTCAACGATCTGCGCACGGAGTTCTTCGCGCGGATCACCCGGATGTACATCGAAGAGGGAACGCGAACGCCGATGAGCGATTGGTGGGGCTCCGACGATCGCGACGCGTTGCTGCGCTATGGCGTGCCGCTCTGGTTCGCGCAGGGCGAGCGGCCGCGCGGCCAGTACCGGCCACAGATCGCCGGCTTTCGTCGCGAGCCGGCGTTCAACTTCTTCCCAGATGCGCACGTGTTCGGACAGCCCAATGAGCTCGCGCCAACGGATTGGTCGTTCGCGAGCCCGGAGGACCGACCGACCTACGCGCCGTTGTGGGCGGTGAGCTTTCTTCCGATCACCGATCATCAAGTCGCGCTCTTTCGTCGTGGCGATTCGGCGTTCATCGTCGCCGCGTTCGACGCCGACGATGGTTCGCCGGCGACGGAAAAGCGACAGGTCGGGGCCTTCGCGGCCGTCGTCGAGCGCGGTGGCGTATTGTCGCCGATCGGAACAGCGATCGAGCAAGTGGGCGGCGAAGTTGTCTCGACGCTCGTCGCTCCGTGGCGCCCACTGGTCATCAGCTTGGAGATGTTGAACAAGGCGAAGGGCTCGGCAGGGCGGGCGCGCTTCGCGCCGAAACTGCCCGTCGCCGGTACGCGATTGAGTCTGTCGGACCTGCTGCTGTACACGCCGCGCGACTCGGCGCCCAAATCGCTGAGCGACGCTATCCCGCGCGTGCTGCACGCCCTGCGTGCGCCGCTGAACCGCCAGATCGGC